>NZ_JBXAOE010000009.1:0-297399 GCF_058802485.1 Cupriavidus sp. GW822-FHT02D05
CCTGCACGAGGCCGGATGCACGTTCGACGATGTGGTGGACGTCACGGTGTTCATGGTCGATCCGCAATCGACATTCGAGCGCGTCTGGCAGGTCGTGCCGGAGTTCTGGGGCGACGCGCCGCATCCTACGCTCACAGCAGTCGGAGTGACATGGCTTTACGGCTTCGACTTTGAGATCAAGGTCGTTGCGAAGCTTCCGCGCAATGATTGACGCGTCGGTCAAGCGAGCCGCGGCGTCTTGCCCGAACGACGGGCCGGGGTGTTCCCACCGCGGAATGACGGCTGCGCGTCGAAAAGAGACGTAACACCGGGCTGGTATCGAACGGCGGCTCCGGGTCGGGTACGGCCTGCCGCCCCTCGATCACAGCCGTCGCCTGCCGGCCATAACGCGTCGTTCGGTCTTCCCTTGCCTAAGACGTTCGGACGACCGGAGTACCCACAAAGCCGCCTTCAACGGCGGCTACGCACTTCGCCTTGTGTGTCTGGTCGCAGCATGCCACGGGCCGCATCGCTTGGCTTCCTGTGTTTCCCAACGCACGCACAAGCCGGCCGCCCCTTGTTATTCTGTATGAAGCGGTGATGAGAAGAAAATTTGAAATTTGAGGGCTACTTTCGCCCCCATCTCGTTTGGTTGCACCGTGCGGCACGTGAAAACGCGTTCTATGAGAAAACTAGCCAAAATCCTTCTGCTCCTTGCACTATTTCCTATGACGGCTCTCGCCGCGGGTAACTCGGAAACTTCTGCAGAGAATCTGATTGCCCGCATCGCCAAAGAGGGGGGGAATAATGTGCTCTGGGATCTGTGGGAACATGAGAAGGACTTTGGCCACGTGCTCTCTGGTATTGAGTCCGGCGACACATCGTGGCTAAAGGTTGCAACCGCTCTTCGACCATTTTCAGATGCCGGCGCATCCCTAGCCCTCGACTATGCCGTGGCGCTCGCCCTCCCAAAAACACCAAATCGGGTCTTAGCTTTGGTCGGTCATGGATTTGATTTGGCGAACATCTGCACCTCGCCTTTTCTCGAGCCAGAACCTGGGGTCGCTAAAGAATATGAGCGGAAATCACTAGCAGCGCTGTCCAAGGTCGAGTCACCTGCGCTCGCCCCAATTGCGACCGCTTGCTCCAAGCGGGTTCGTCTGCCGGTCGGATGAACCTGCCCGCTGGATGGCGCTATCCGCCTGGAGCAATCATTCTCCAGCCAACTCGGCCAGGCAAGCGGCGGTTTTAGGTTTTACATCGGAAGCGGTCGTTACGGTGTCTCGAGCTCAAAAGGCGGTTCAGGGTTGTCAGAGACGGCCGCAGCCTCGCGACGAGCACCCGACCGTGACCGGCCAGAAGGCGTCGTTCGGCCGCTCCATGACTCGCTCGGACGGCCGGTCCGCACCACGAAACCGCCTTCGAAGGCGACTACACACGTCGCCTAGTGTGTTGGGCCATCGCGGCATGCTACAGGCAGCAACCGTCGACCGGTTTCCTGTGTTCTCCAACGCACGTACAAGCCGACGAGCTCCTGGTAGCGTGTCGGGGAAAGTGCGAAGCAACATCAGGCCTCAGGAGATCGAGCGATGACTGAACGAGAAACCCTCCTCCAAAAGCTTGATGTGGGCGATATCTTTCATGCCGAAAGCCCGAATGGAGCCAGCTTAATTTGCCTCGCCACTCGGATTGACGAAGCCATCATCTACGTCCGGACGGTAACAACTCAATATCGCTTTCAGTTTGATCGGCGGACAGGGGGCGCTGTGTGCGGTGATGGCTCGGTATGCTTCATAGATTCCGTGGCGCCGCTTCCGCTGGAGATACATAACGTCATGTTGGGAATTGATCGTAAGTATAGGTTGGAGCGAGAGGAAGAAAGATTCAAACTGAATGACGTGGAGAAGAAAGCACTTATCTTTGTTGATACGTACTATAGAGAAAATCAACTATAGGATTGGTCAGGCTCCTGAGGCCTCAAGCGTTGAGATCCGCTGCTCGATTTTGGCCTTGGTCGTCGCTCTAGCCAGGACACATACTTGCGGCGTTTTGAGTGCGTCCCCGTTGTTAACACCAGGCGAAGCATTGGCGTAGCCATCAACGGCGCTATGCGGATAACTCACATCGCCCTCGCGGCTTGCTCGACACGGAAAGTGAGTTAATATCTCAAGTCTGCCCGCCGATAAGTCGGGATTTCCCTGAGAGGTGCCATGAATCCGCGGCGCGTTCATGAACTTATGCGTCATCATTTCCCGCCTGTTGATGCGGCGTCAAGAGAATGGATACACATCGTTGGGCCGGAAGGCCTTCGGAAACAGGAACTACTGTACCTACTGGACAAGTATCTTCCAGCAGAGCGCGTTCTTGTTGAAGTACATCGAAAGCTCGGCGACTACCTTAGCAAGAACGAAGCCGCAGTATTTTCTGCCGCGCACTGGGGAGAAGGCGAGATTCATTTAGCCGATCGGGATTTTCGTGGCTTCGTTGTCATTGGTCACAATGGTGTCGCAATTGGTTGGTCCAACGCTTGAATGCGTTCTGCGAGGAGACTCAAAGTGGACGGTCATACGGAAAATTAGCTGCGCCTGATGCTGGAAGGCGAGAACCCGCGCTCATACAGGCTCGATCATGTCAGCGCGGGAATGACCGATTCGCAATGACCTTCAGTCGTCTGCAGCGTAGAGTACGCGTGGCCGAGATGGGCCGAACTGGGACCTTCGTTTCACTCGGGGGATTCCAAGATCTGTTGACCAGCGCCTGATGCTGAGTTGGCTCATCGTCGCCCTCTGGCGCGCCGTGCGCAGTTGCGGTATTCTCTCGCCATCAACCGCGTCATTGACGCATCGACCACGCACCACCTGGTGCAAAGCTTTTTGCTGTAACTTGGATTGGGCCGCTCGCGGACCAGCCAACGACGATTCTTTCTACCCCATCGGGAACCTGTTCCCGGTGCGGCAACGGGTTCCCTATCTTTTCGGAGAACCCCACAATGTCCAATTTCACTGTCCCCCTGCGCAAGATCCGTCACAGGGTGAATCCCCGCACCCACCGCAACGAAGCCAAGTTCATGGAACTGCGTGCTTCGGTCAAGGTTCACGGGGTCATTCAACCCATCCTGGTTCGGCCGATCGAGCCGGACGGCGAGTACGAGTACGAACATATCGCAGGCGAGAGCCGCCTGGATGCGGCCGAGGCAGAACATGGCCTCGACTATGACATGCCGGTCCTCGTCAAGGATGTCGACGACGAGACTGCGGACATGCTTGCGCTGATCGAGAACGCCCAGCGCGCAGACATGGCGCCGTCGGACGAAGCCGTTTGGGCTGCCCGTCTTGTAGGCAAGCTCAAGGGAGACCGGGAGGAGGCCGCTCGCGTAATCGGTTGGTCGCGCTCCAAGCTCGACAAGCGCCTTGCGCTCATGAACTGCAGCGCCTTGGTGCTCCAAGCACTCTCCCGCGAGCAGATCAATCTTGGGCACGCCGAGCTTCTGGCCACTTTGGCTAAGGAGAAGCAGGACACGCTTCTGCCCGTCATTACCAGCGAGGGTAAGTCGGTCGCCGAGCTCAAGGCGACGATCGAACAAGTCGCCTGCAGCCTTGCAGCCGCAATCTTCGATAAGGCCGAGTGCGCGCAGTGCCCGCACAACTCCTCGATGCAAGTCGAGATGTTTGGCGAGGCGATCGCGTCCGGCAACTGTACGAACGCCGCCTGCTACAAGGAAAAGACGGAGAAGCAGCTCAGCACCGTCGCCTACGGCCTCAAGGACGAGTATCCGGTTGTCCGGATCGTGCGTGCCGGTGAGAACCACACGCGCATCCAGCTGCTGGCCGATGGCCCAACCGGGGTGGGTGATGAGCAGGCGAAGGCTTGCCACGCTTGCCAGAACTTCGGCGCCGCCGTGAGCGGGCTGCCCGATTCGTTGGGCAGGGTCTTCCGCGGCCAATGCTTCGATACGCCATGCCACACTAAAAAGGTGGCGGCGCGCCTCAAGGCCGACCGTGACGTGAAGGCTGAAGGGGCAAAAGCTGGGAAGGCTGGTTCCTCGACGGCTGCCGTTCAGGCCGGCAAGGCCACTGCCAGCGGTAAGCCGAAGACGCAGGAATCCGAAAAGCCGGTCACGGCCGTGTCGGAGACCGATCGCGTCAAATCCTATCGCGTGGCTCTCTGGCGCAAGGCTTTGCGCCGCGAGGTGGCGAAGGATCCGAACGTGGCCAATCAGTACCTGCTCGCCATGGGCATGACTGGCTTGTCGCGGAACATCTCAGCCGAAAGCATGGGCAAGCTCTTTGAGAAGATCGCCGACGAGAAGGCTTCGTCTATCGATCTGGCAGCCAACCTGCACGGCGTCCACGCGCTGGAGGCTGGGCAGCGCCACAACCTGACAATCGCCCTCGCAGTATCAGCGATCGAAGGTATTGAGGTGAACCACCTGGTCACGCTGTGCAAATACCACAAGCTTGACCTGACACAGCACTGGAACCTTCAGCAATCGAAGGACTTTCTGGAGCTGCTGACCAAATCCGAGATGAAGGTGATCGCGGATGAGCTGGGCCTGCGCCAAAAAATCGGTGCTGGTTTCACCAAACTCTTTGCCAAATCCAAGACCGACTTGGTCACGGCACTGCTGGCTGTCGACGGTTTCGACTATGCCGGCAAGCTGCCCAAGGTCCTGCATTTCTAAGCCGCCGTCCGGCGGTCTACATCCACCATTCTTTTAGAGGTTTCCCATGTCCTTTTTCCAGGAAATGGCAACGCTCGTGCGTACGTGCGAGAAGGTTGTCCTGACCATTACCCCGCAAGGGGATAGCCTGACCGTTTTTGTGGCCCCGGTCGTCAAGAATGCAACCGACCCCGCCTTGGCTACACCGATGGTCCTCACGGGCACACCACAGGAGCTCGACGAGAGCTTCACGGCTGCGATGCAGTCGGTTGTTGCTGCGCGTGTGGAGTTGGTCGATCAGATTGAAGCCACCGCTTCGATCCTGAAGGCGGCAACTGCCAAGCAATCGAACAAGGCCACCAAGGCCTTGGCGAATGCGGGTAAGGCCGGCGGGGAGGTCTCCTCGGAGGATGGTGACGATGACAGCGAAGCGAATGGCTCGTCGTCGGAAGTCGCCTCTGCGTCGAATGCCACGGGTGACGCTGTTGTATCTGCGGCGGCAGCCAAGCCGACCGGCACCAACCTCGCTGACCTTATCTAAGGAGATGCCATGATCGAAGTGAAGACGCTCGTTCGCGAGTTCATCTACAACGGCATGACCCTGCCTGATCCCGGCCCGACCTTCTCGGCGGACCAAGTGCGCGACATGTACACCGCCCAGTACCCCGAGCTGACCACCGCTGCGGTGGATGGCCCGGTGCACCAAGGCGACACCGCACGCTACACCTTTGTCCGCGCAGCGGGCGCGAAGGGAAACCGTGCGTAAGCGCGATCTCATGAAAGCCCTGGCCGACCCGGCCGGGGGCTTTTCCAACGACAAGCCGCCCGTCAGGGCGGTTTTTCATTTTGACAAGGAGAACGAGGAATGCTGTTCGATTCTGGGTTCACTGATTCGGGCTTCACAGCAGACCTCTCCCGATGGACGACATCGCGACAGCCTGCCGCTGCCAGACATCGATCTGCCAATGGTTTTCTGACACTGCCTTCCGTGACGGACAGCGTCCCTGTGCGCGCGGTTGTTCAGCGCGGGGGGGATGTTGATCTCGCCGCGCTCGCGCTTGCGCACTTTGAATCTGGGGTGCTTCGCCCAAGGGACGTTAAGACAGCCCTGTGCGCCGGTGATGCCCTTGCACAGGGTATCACCGCGTGGATTAGGCGACATCGATCGCGGTGCCAACGCTTGAATTTCGGCTTCGAATTGTTGGACCACGGTGCGGTATGTGCCGAGGTCCAACAGTTCGGGGGGGAGAACTGCCTGGACGCGCCGGCCTATCTCGGCATTGTGATGCCCCAAGAGAGCGTCTTTGTCATCGGCGACAAGGCCGACGTGCTGCGTGCAACGTGCCCGGGGCTGCTGTGCACTGCCATGGCGCTGGTGCGCGAAGCATCAAGCAGGACAGTGCATGTGCGTGCGCCTGATGATTACCTCGAGATGTTCGGCCGTTGGCACTGGGAGTATGAAACCAGCGCCACCGACGAGGACGTCAGAGAGGGGCTGGCAGAGCGCTACGGAGACGGAGATTCCGACGTCGAGCGCTACCTGCCTTCGGTCGTCCGGGCGGAAATGGCGCCGGACGAGTTCCTGCCGAAGTACATGCGGGTCGATCGTCGATCTGGGGGCATCTTTCGGGAGCTTTCCGGTAAGGCTCTGATGGCGGTCGCCGCGCGTCAGCGCGGCTGGGCGCGCAGCCTTTGTCTCGAACTAGCGGCCTTGAAGAAGCAGCTGGCGCGGAGCAAAGCGCAACGGCTATTTGGCGACGCACAGTGGGGCGAGCCTGCCTATGCCGCAGCGTCGATCGTCACCATTCCCGGCGGCTATGCGGAAGAGGTAATTGATGACCATTTTGAATGCCTGAGCAACGCTGGCGACTGCACGATGTATCAGATGTTTGTCCCTCTTGCGACCACACTCGAGTCCATCCGTGCGCAGTATGCGGATTGGGCAATCGCTTTCGATGTCATGGCACGCCTTGACCGGGTGCTCACTCTACTTTCTTATCCGGATCCGAACCAATGACCAAGATTGTCTCCGACAAGAGCACGAACGAGGTGGCCCTGCAAGGGGCCATTCTGCTGTATGGGCCCAGGCCAAGCGAGTTTTCCTACGCCACTGCGCACGTGGTGACGTTGGATGACAAGTCCCAGCGCCCGCAGATCGGCGCCGGCACGCCGTTGAACCGCCGGGCGTTGATTCACGCCGTCACCCAGGTTGCCGCGGCCACGCTGCCGAAGGGGGAGTTTCTGACCCCCAACGTGTTGTCGATCAGCCCACATGCGGTTACCTGGTGGTGTCCGCCTGCAGTGCGCCGTGTGTTCTTCGAATGCAAGGAGCTTGGTACTCGCAGTGAGCTGGTGCCGCACCCGGGCCTGGTATTCCAGGCTTCCGAGCGTGGCTTTCGCGTCTTTAGCCTCTGCGCTGACGAACGGCCGCTGCCCGACACGATGTTGCACGAGCCCCCGTACTTCAATACGTGGGACAACGGCAAGATCTGCGTCGGCAACGCGCATATGCCCAAGCAGATTGACGTGGCTTCCATTCCCGGCTGGGAGGCCGGTTTCTTCTCCTCCGCGTTCACCCATCCCAATGCCGGTGGCAAGCGTGTCGACTATGCGGACGGTGCCTTCGCGTTTTGGCGGGACATGCTAGACGGGAAGTTCCCTTCCTATCCCAAGCAAGTCCTTATCCCTATGAAAAAGAAGCTTGGCGACCTGATCGCCGGCAAAATTGGAGTTTAGTGATGCATCCTATGGATCTGACGTTGCAGCAGTCGTTCCCGACTGTGATGATGCCGCGCTTCGGTAGCCTGCAGGCAATGCAGGCCAACGGAGAGAGGCTTGTGGTCGGCAGCAATGGCCTGTTCCTCGAGATCCTCCGTCCCTGGCTGCACCTCGTGCGTCGTGTCGCGCAGTTCGATGTCTCGACAGCCATTCCGTATGGGAAGGTTGAGGTGTGCACCGAGCTGTTCTGCGGAAAGGTGCCGCCCGCGCTGATTGGTGAGTTTGCCGCGCTTGCGCGGCAGACCATGCCGAACGAGGCGGGTGCCTGGATTACCTGGCGCCGTGATACCAATACTTTCCGGCTAGTGCCAGTGAGAGTGCTGGAGCATAGTGCTGGCCATCTGCGTTATGACCGGCCGGAGCTGGATGCCGGCGAGTCATTGGTCATGGATTGCCACTCGCACGGCGCCTCGGAAGCCTTTTTCTCGCGTACCGACGACACCGACGATCAGCACGACGTGAAGTTCGCATTCGTGCTTGGAAACTGTGGGAGTCATTCTCCGTCGATGAAAGTGCGGCTATGTGCGAAGGGGATCCTTGAACCGGTCGCCGATGTCCCAGTGGCCTGGCGGCATGCCGTTTCGAAACGGGAGGTCGCCCTGTGACGGTATCCACTACTTTGCACAGTGTCCCATCAGCCATGACGCGCCGTGCTTGGAGCGTGGTGGTGGTGGGCGCCGGCGGCACTGGCAGCGCGCTGCTTCCGAACCTGGCACGACTGCACCATGCGATGTTGGAGCTTGGCCACCCCGGTGGGATCGACTGCACTGTGTTGGACGACGATACGGTGAGCGAGACCAACGTGGGCCGGCAGGGCTTCTACCCCAACGATGTCGGGCAGTACAAGGCATCGCTGATCGTCAACCGCCTGAACCTGCTGATGGGCACGCGCTGGGAAGCGCGGACCCGGCGGCTCGCCAGCGCGGACCGTCTGAGCTGCGACTTGGTGATTGGCTGCGTGGACACCCGCACTGGGCGCAAAGCCATCCTGGGTGCTGCCAAACGGGGAAAGGTCCGTTACTACCTGGATTGCGGCAACGAGACAGACCGTGGCCAGGTGATCCTGGGTGAGGTTGGCGTTCGCGGTCCGGATCGCCTTCCCCATGTTGGAGACCTCTTCCCCGACCTGCTAAACCCGCGGGGCGATGCTGTTGATGTCGCTCCCTCTTGCTCGATGGCGGACGCGTTGGCCAAGCAGTCGCTGGTGATTAACCAAGCCATCGCCGTGCAGGCGTTCAACTTGCTCTGGACATTGTTCCGGACTGGCTCGCTGAGCTATTCCGGGGTGTTTGTGAACCTCCAGGCTGGTCGGACTAACCCGCTGCCCATCGATCCAGCTGCGTGGGCACGCTTTGGCTACGATGCGGTCAAGTGCGTGCCTCCGTCCAGAAAGAAGAGAGCAGCATGATGTTGAAGCGGCGCCGTTTCCCCAGAATCATGGGGGGCGGCGCTTTTTTTGCCCAGGACGGTCTTGAGCAATTGGTTTGGCACTTGCTAGAATGGACGCACACACCGCGTCGTCGACGCATCGAATCGCTTGCCTGCGCAAGCACACCACCCACGGGGATTCTTATCCCCGGTTCGGGCGATGGTTTCCCCGTTTCCAGTACCTTCAGGAGACGCCATGTCCATCCAGCACTACCTTATGCTGTCCACCGCCCATCTGACGCAGCACACCGCTTGCGGATTCGCTCGCTTTCCCGTGATCGGCCAGGTCGACACCGGCCTGTTTGTACGGGTACCTACGTCCGGCGAGGTCGGCGATCAGGTTCCGTCTGACCTGCAGACGATTCTGGAGCGCGCACGCGCTCTCGGTGCCTCACTGCTGCATTTCGATTGCGATGCGGACGAGATCGAAGGACTCCCGACTTACGAGTGGCGGTAGAGCCGGAATTTTAGTCACCGTATCAGGGGCCAACGATGATGACCAACATGGAGCCGATGGCCTGCGGAAATTGTGGCCACGGCCTCTTCCGGATGTACAGCGCTCAGCGCGAGCCAAGCCGCAAGCTAGTCGCGCAATGCAACAAATGCCGATCGACTTCGATCATCGAGCCGGCGCCAGCAGCTCTGCAAATCGAATTCGGCGAGCATTCCGATGGTCGGCTTTGCTGCATGCGACCAACTAGTTGAAGCTTCGCAGCGCCGAGGTTCGCTGCTATCATAGAAGTACTTACCGCGTCTGCGACGCATCGACACCTGCCGACAACCGTCGGCACAGCTTTTTCTCCCACCACGGGCCATCCTGCCCGTGGGCATGTTGGCCTATTTTTTTTTGAGGCCATCATGATCCGCACGTTCTCCATCGCTTTTTTCGTTGCACTGTGTGCGCTCGCTTCCGGCTGCGCCACGCAACAGACCTCGCCTAACGTCTATCGCACCTCCGAAGCCCTCCGTAAAGGGGACATCGAGATGGTGACGGTGGTACGCGTGCGCCAGGTCACCATCACCGGCAATGACGGCATGCTCTCCGCGAGCAGCGGTCTTCCCGGGATGATCGGTGCCGGCCTCAGTGCCTTGCTCGGCGCCCGCACGATCGGTGGTGGCAACGGTCGCTACCTGGTCGGTGCGCTCTCTGGCGCTGCAGGCGGCTTCGTGTCGCAGCAGGTCGCCGAGCATGTCAGCAAGCGTGCCGGGCTGGAGGTGATTGTCCGCACGGACAATGGCCGCCAGCTTGCTATCACGCAAGATGCCGACCAGCAGTTCAATGCTGGAGACCGCGTCTACTTGGTCGCGGCCGGAAACGGTTATCGACTCACGCGTTGATGCCAAGGGGACCGACTTGCCGGTCCCCCACTTCTTCGCTCCCTCGCTTCAACCCAACCGATTCAACGCACCCCGCGGGACGCCTCCCGCGACGGGGAGCGCTCCGCTTCAAGGAGCCCCCATGTTGCATTCCACACTCACTGCTACCCACAGCACCGTTGTCCGGCGCCCCAAGGTCGCCCCGATCGAAACGAGCGGCCTGACGGTCGAGCAAGTCGAATCCAAGATCTATGTCTTGCTGCGCGGCATGGAGATCGAGCCCGAATGGATTACCGCCACCAATCGCTACCGGGACGACGAGCGCATCCACGGTCTGCGCGCAGATTCACCATGGCCGGAACTTGGTGGCCGCGACCGCCTGGCTGTGTCTGTCTTCCGTGGTTGGTCGGAAGGCTGGACCGTAAACGTCGAGAGAATCCATCTCGTGACGGACGCCTCCGGGCAGTATCTGGCCGCACAGAAGCTGCTGTGTGCCAAGGTCTTCGGCTCCGACCTCGCATTCATGATCGCTAGGGTGATATCCGAGGCATTGGATCTCGTCTGAAATGGTGGGGCGCCGCGAGGTGCCTGGCCACCATAAAAGAGCGCTTGCGGAAACGTATCTGCGCTTCGGCAAACGCTTTTGACCGCGTCTTCGACGCATCGAACCTATGTCTGGCTTGCCCAGACCCTACCCATGCGGGACATCGTCCCGTTGGGGATTGGTGTCTCGCGCTTCTCTGGAAACACCATGAAGATCCCCAAATCCTTTACCCATCCACACGTGCCGGACAACCGTTCGGCCTGTGCCACCCTGCAGCGTGATGCGTCACGCGTGCTTCGTCGTTTCGCCGGTGATTTGTCGCTGCGTCAACGCGACTTCGACATCCGAGCCCGACGCCAGCGCCGCCACCAGGTCGAAGTGTTCTCGTTGCATACTGAGACACTGTGCGTTCAGATCGCACACGGTCCCGACCGGCATGCGGCGAGCGTTTCCTTTCGCACTTGCCGCGGTCGCGGCGATATGAGCGGTGGCCGCGACAATGTCGTGAGCCTCGACTCGTTGGACACCCCGCAAGGCTACACCGACCTGTTGACCTCGCTTCGCGCGGTCGCTGGCCGGCGCGGTTAAGGGGGTGCCATGACCAAGCTCGCAAAGGTAATTCTCAAGACCACCAGCGGCGACGAGTTCACCTGTTCCGTACACCACAATGTGGGAGCAGGGAGGGTGGAGTTGCCCGCCCGTCTGGCTGACCTGATCGATGACGCCGAGGCTAACGGGGAGAAGTATGTCCTCGTGCTGCTCGACAATGGATTCCAGTATCCGTTGGCGATCGGTGAGGATGGCGGCTACAGAGTCGACCCGCAGGCAATCGCCAAGCAGGGATTCTGGCAGGAGGCAAAGTTGGCTGTGTTTCTACCGTCCAAGGACCAGCGGATGCAGTACGGTCGCTTCGTCCATACCTTGTCTGCTTCGGCTGTCATCGGCATGGCGGGCTATCTGGTCGGCAAGCCCGGATGGTCTTGGGCGTCGGTATTGAACGCCGCAAGCCTTTTTGTGACTGGCGTTGTATTATTTGCCGTAGGAGCCGTCCTTTCCAAGGGAGAAAAGTGATGTTCGGACCATTTGTTCTAGTATTGGCGCTTGGACTGGCCGCGTTTTTCCTGTGGGTCGACCGAAATGGTCGGCGCTACCATAAGGACTGACAGCTCAGCCATCCAACGATGTCGCCCGGTACTGCCGGGCCATCCATGAAGCGCACCCCAGCCGGGGTGCGCTTTTTTTTTGTCTATCACGCGGGGCGTGCCCCGCCGGGGCAGCTCGCATCCACACCCGGAGTTACCCCAACATGATCGCACGGAAAATCTACGGCGCAGGCCTGACCGGCCAACCCGCCGGCGTCCATTTGGACGTCCAGCTGTATAGCGGCAACCGCCGCATCGCACTGCGCCTCACGGACGCGGATGACGGCATGCCCTACGGCATGCTGACCGCAAACGTGCCGCAGGTCGAACTGGCTGAGGACGAGTTCGTCGTTCAGGCCGGCTGGATCCTGCCGACGGATCTGAAGGCTTCCTTCTTGGCCAGCGGCCTGTTCGAAGCCGTCCGACAAATCCCTGACGGCACCGGACGCGCCGAAGTCTGGCGAGTCGTGTCGGCCGAGCTGCTGAGCGCTGCTGCTGTGCTTCGCGCCCAGCTTCCGGCCAAGCGCCGGACCCGGGCAGCCGCCTGAGCCATTTCCTTCCAACCCAGACGGGGCAATGCCCCGTTGGGGCCTTGCTCCCCGGAGCAGACCCCATGTATGTGATCCACTTCGATTCGGGTCGTACCGAATCCTGCACCACCCTGGCCGGCGTCTTGGCCTTCTTCAACTGCAACGACGATCTCCGTCGGCGCACATCGGTGGACGCAGTGAGCGTTCGCCACATAGCCCGCGGTGACATTCCGCTTGTTCGCCTGCCCAACGGGACTTTCGCTGTTCGCCCGAAAGGCACGATCCGCGAGATCCTGGACACCATCCTCAATGAGGTTGACCGGGTGATTGTCCGTCCTGACGGCAAGCCGTTGCGCCCGTTCGAGATGAGCCGCGAGGCATGGGATGCAGTGACGGCC
Source organism: Cupriavidus sp. GW822-FHT02D05 (assembly GCF_058802485.1). Classification (NCBI taxonomy): domain Bacteria; kingdom Pseudomonadati; phylum Pseudomonadota; class Betaproteobacteria; order Burkholderiales; family Burkholderiaceae; genus Cupriavidus; species Cupriavidus sp. GW822-FHT02D05. The sequence continues at coordinate 12,777 of NZ_JBXAOE010000009.1, forward strand.
GCAGGGCGGTTGGGCTACTTCCCGGAGGAAGCCCTTGCACCCGAGTGCTTCGATCAAGGCACGCTGTTTGCCGACCCAGGCGCCGCATTCATTGACCCCCAAGCCCACGTTGAACAGTTCTTCCGCCAACGGTTCGGCTACGGGACCAACGGGCCCGAGTACGCGCCCGGATCCGGCACCAACTCGCGGCACGAAGTGCATGTCGCCTATGCCTTGCAGCGCGGCGAGACGGTCAGGGACAGTGTACTGAATGCCTACCGTGCCAATGGGGACATTGGGCGCCACGATCTGCAATGGATGCGCGTGCTGATCGATGTCCCGGCGCTGCGGGGAGCGCTCGCGCCCAACCCGCTGCAGTGGCTGTGCGCTGCAATGCGTCATGAGCATCTGCCTATCGCGGCGGACAACGCGCGCCGCCTGATCAACCTCATGAAGCCGCTACCGGCGGACTGCACGTTTGTTCAGGTGGACGACGCGTTGTTTGCCGGTGGCGTGTTGCCGCCGCGCACCGCCGCCGTGCGCCCACCTGTCGCGCTCGATCCGCCTGCCTCGCCGTTGGCGGCCCGAATTCGTGACGTGGTGGCAGACCAAATCCATCGGAGAACGGTGGATCGGGTGAGCCAGGAGCGTGCGCGGGGCCTGATGTCGCAACGCGAGGTGGAGCACCAATTGAGACTCGCTGATCAGGAGAGGGGGCGCGCATCCTATGAATGGGGCAATCGCGTCGCGCTGGCCGTTCTGGAGCGCAACGTCGCCGCTTTGCTGGATATGCTGGATACACCAGCGGACAGCAATACGGCGACCAAGCGGGCCATCCGGGAAGTGCTTGGTGTGAGCCTCACGGGCGTGACTGCGGCCACTCGCCGGCGGCGCATTTTCGACCTCTGTGGTTTCTCGGAGTCCGAGCAGCAGCAGTGGGACGCGCAGGCCGCGACCGACCGTGCCAATGCCATGAGCCTTCGCGATCTGGAGGAGGCTGGCAAGCGGGCTGAGGCAACGAACTACCGCCTTGAGACCGGCGCCGTGCTCAACGGACGCGAGTACGTCGACCGCTGCATTGCAGAGGGGTTCTCGAAGATCTGTCACGTGCCAACGGGCAGCGCGCGTCGCTACTACATCCAGGATCCCGGACGTCAGGCGGGACGACCTCTGAGAGCCAAGGACGGAACGCTGGCCTATGCGCAAGCGAGGCTTGCTGGCAGCGCTGTAGGCGCTGCCGTGGCGGCGTGAAGTCCTAAGCCTATGTCGCCCTCCCTTCGCGGGAGGGCGGCGTCTTCTACTGGCGCTGGCGCGCTATTCGTCGTAATCTTGCCTTTCGTTGAGCGGCGTTCGTATTGGCCCGAGCCAATCCCAACTGCGCTTTACCCGCGTCTTCGACGCATCGACCTCAGCTGGCTCCGCTGGCTTTCTTTCTCGCTCCCGCAGGGATTCCATCCCTGCAGGGTGGCGTTCATGCGGGATCTTTCTTTTTGGATCCCCCAAATGAAAATCAATCCTTCCCAACTGCGTTCCCTGCTGGCCGCCTATGTACCGGCGCGTCTTCCCGTGCTCATCACCGGCGCCCCTGGCATCGGCAAGAGCGATATCGTGGAGCAAGCTGCGAAAGCCGCTGGCCACGACCTTCTCATTTCCCACCCCGTTGTTGAAGATCCAACCGATTCAAAGGGCTTGCCCTTTCCGAATTCGGACGGCTCCGGTGCCCGCTTCCTGCCGTTTGGGGATCTGGCGAAGGCGATGACGGCGGAGCGCCCACTCGTCTGGTTCATCGACGATCTGGGCCAGGCCTCGCCGTCCGTTCAGGCTGCGAAGATGCAGCTGTTGCTCGCTCGCCAGATCGGTGAGCACAAGCTGCCCGAGTACGTCACGTTTGTCGCCGCGACCAACCGTCGCGTCGACAACGCTGGGGTGTCCAATATCCTCGATCCGCTGAAGTCTCGCTTTGCGACGATCGTGGAGCTGGAGCCTTGCATTCAGGCGTGGACGGAATGGGCAGTGTCCAACGACGTTGCCCCCGATCTGATCGCCTTCCTGCGTTTCAGGCCGGCCCTTCTGTTCACCGACCAGAAGACGAAGGAGCTAGAGAATCTTCCGTCGCCGCGCGGCTGGGGTAGTGTGGCCCGGCAACTGCCGGTGGTGCCGAAAGGACTGGAACTGGAAGCGATCGCCGGCGCCGTTGGCGAGGCGGCCGCGGCCGAGTTCATTGCGTTTCGGCAGATCTATCAACACCTGCCTTCGATTGACGGCATTTTGACCGCGCCGGATGTTGCGCCGATTCCGACCAACCTCTCGGCGCTTTGTGCAATTTCAACCGCGTTGGGCCAGGCGTCACATCCCAACAACTTTGACCGCGTGATGGTGTACGCGCATCGCATGATGGCCGCAGGCTATAGCGAATATGCGGTGATGCTGTGTAGCGACGCCGTCCGTCGCAACTCGGAGATTTGCGCAACCCCTGCCTGGATCAAGGCCCAGGGCACCGAGTTCGGTCGCCTGATCATGGGCAACGCCTAACCCCTTCCTGCTTCATCCATCCCCTGAACGGCGAGCCACCTGGCTCGCCGTTTTCGTTTCCGCCGTATCCATCCCATTTCCAGGAACCACCATGAACATCAAAGATATTGGCTCGCGCGTCATGCTGGCCACACTTAACGTATCCGTCTGGCGGGCACGCCGGTTCGACACCAAGGCCACGGCCGAGGTCGAAAACAAGCACGAGGCCAAGGACATCGGCCGCTTCAACAAGCGTCTGCTGACCGACGGTGCCATGTCGTACAAGGACGTGTGCGCCATTGGCAACCGCGCTCGCGCGCTGTTCGACGCCCGGACCCTCGACTATGACCAGCTCGGTGTGCGTCTCATGCCGACGGCCGTCTATATGGACGTCGCCGATCGCATGCGCCAGTACCAGGACGAGTTCAGCACAGCGACCGAAAGGTTCCTCGCCGACTATCCCCTTTTTATGGAGGAGGCGAAATCCGCACTGAACGATCTCTTTGACGAGGCCGACTATCCGACCGTCGCCGAATTGTGCAAGAAGTTCGGCATGCGCATGTCGGTCCTGCCGTTTCCCGATGCGGACCAGTTCGACATCAACCTGCCGCACGACGTGCTGGTGGGACTGAAGGGCGAAATGGACGATCGGGTGCTCAGCGGGGTGAAGACGGCGAATGACGACCTGGTCGGCCGGCTGTTCGAAGCCGTCCAGCACCTGGCCAACCGCCTCTACCAGGGCACGAGCGTGCGGCTGGACGTGGCAGACAAGGTGCGCGAGCTCTGCGATCTGCTGCCTCAGCTGAACTTCACGGCTGATCCAACCTTGACCACCATCCTGGCCGACGCCAAAACCCACCTCGCTGTTCATTCGGGCGCGGAGTTGAAGGAATCGCCGGAGTTGCGTCAGCAGGTCGCGCAGAAAGCAATGGAGATCGAAGCGCAGATGTCGGCCTTCATGGGCGGCATGCCGAGTTTCTCGATGCCGGCGCCGGCACAAGCGGCGCCGTCGGCTATGGTCCGGCTGCTGTCGGCGTGAGGTGATCATGCTCGATCGCATCAAGAACCAGCGCGTGGCGATGATCCTGTCGGAGCCGTTCTTCGGCGTTCTGGCCAGACGGCTGCTCATCGTTGAGGATCCGACCTGCAAGTCCACGTGGACCGACGGCGTGTCCCTTGGGCTGAACCCGCCCTATGTCGCAGCCCTGACGGATCTGCAACTGCGGGGCGAGTTGGCTCGTAGCGTCATGCACCCGGCCCACGGTCACAACTGGCGCCGCGGCGGCCGCTATCCTGATCGATGGAATCGTGCTTGCCACTACGCCATCAACCCATTGGTGTTGGGGGCGGGGTTCCAGCTGCCTCCCGGCGCATTGGTCGATGGCCGCTTCCTTGGCAAGTCCGCCGAGGAGATCTATGCCCAGTTGCGCGAGGAGGATTCCGAATCGCAGCTGCAAGCCCAGCCGGATGCGGGCAGCCGGGGGACGGGCGGTGCTCAGGCGCCGGCGGCGCCCGGTACTGACCCGGCCTCCGAGTTCGAGCCCGGGGAGGTGCGGGACCGGCCTGTTGATGCCAACGGCAATGTCGAGGGCCAATGGAAGGTAGCCATGCTGCAGGCGGCGCAAGCTGCCCGCATGAGGGGTGCCATGGGCGGGGATCTGGAGGCGATGGTGCAGGCTGCCGGCCGGCCCTCTGTGGACTGGCGGGCGGTCTTGCACCGCTTCGTCAACGAGGCCAGCAAGACGGACTACACCTGGTCACGTCCCAATTCCCGGTACACGCACCTCGGGCTGTACTTGCCCTCTCTGCACACCCAGGCTGTTGGCGATGCGGTGTTCGTGCGTGACACCAGCGGCTCGGTGTTCGGTGAGACGCAACGGCAGTTTGCTGCGGAAATCGAAGCGGTTTTCCACCAGCTGCAGCCTGCGCGACTCTTCGTCATCGACTGCGACGCACGGATCAATCAGGTCCAGGTGTTCGAGCGTGGTGACGCGCTCGATCTCGGCCAAGTGAAGGGCGGCGGCGGTACCAGCTTCCGGGCGCCGTTCGCGTGGTTGGAGAAGGAGGGCGTCGATCCGGCGTTCCTTGTTTACCTGACCGACCTGGACGGCGAATTCCCAGCCTGTCCGCCTGCCTACCCGACCCTTTGGGCGTCGACCATTCCACTGCATAAGACGAAACCGCCGCCATTTGGCGAAACAGTTGACGTCATCGTCTGAATTGACCCCGGCCTAGGCACCCCGGCCTAGGCCGGGGTTTTTCTCTTTCGGAGGCTTCCATGCGAAAGCCTGCACATCCCACCATTAGTCTCGATACACTCCCGGCTCATGGCCAACGTGACGATATGGAAGTAGAAAGAGAAAAGCCAGGCCAATGTGCCAGGCTTTTTCAGTTGAAAGCTATCAGTTTGCTTCCGCGTTATCGGGGAATAGTGTGAATCATGATTAACGGCTAGCTCTCCGCCGCTGGCGCCTCGGCGGGCTCAACGATCTTGATGTCGGCCGGCGCGGCCAACGCGACGACGCGAGACACCTTGCCCTCGAGCACAGCATGGTGGCCTAGTCGAATCGTGCCGGCATAGGAGATGTCCCCTCGCACGCGGCCGTTGACCACCAGCGAGGCCGCCGCAGTCACGTCGCCTTCGACGGTGCCGTCGATCACGACATGGTAGCCCTCGACGGCGCCGCGGACCATTCCCCCCGGTCCAATGTGCAGCAGGCCGTTGCTGGCCGTAATGCCGCCGTCCACCAGGCCAAGGCATGTCAGGCCATGATCGAGCGCCATATGGCCATGAATGCTCAGTCCTTGTTGCAGGACACTGATTGTCATCGCTTGCTTCATGTGCGGTCCTTAAAACAACTTGATTTCCGACGCCTCACGAGGCTTCGGGTTGGCCGTCGGCTTCTCAGCGACTGCCTGAGAGATCCGCGACGGCGCGGGTTGGGCGGAGGGGCGAGACGCCTGGGCTTGTTGGGGCGCCACTTGTTGGCGCGCTTGTACTGCCTCGCTTCGTTGGGCCTGCGGCGCGGACGCCTGAGGCTCCGGCTGCGCTGCCGGTGCAGCCTGACTTGCGGGCTGAGCAGGCCAATGGATCGTGTCTGCCTGCGATGCAGCCACTGCCGGTGGGACGTCAGGTTGAGGCGCCACGATTGGCACACTGGCCTCGGGCGTCCGTCCGCCGCGGCCAAGGATCGATGCGGTGAGCATGCCGACCGCCGCCGCTGCGGCAAGAAAGACAACGCCGGCGGCAAGTCGCTTCATGCCCTGGCTCAGCGCGAACTTTCCGGGAGGCGCCGCATCGGGGGCAGCCGCAGGTCCGGGAAGCCCAAGGAAGGTGGGCGGGCCATCGGGGGTGGTTGGCATCTCGATGGTGAGTGCCGGCTGGTTGTAGTGTTCGTGAAGGCGTTGAATGTCCCGGAGGTCCATAGCGTCGTGTCCAGAATGGGAAGAAGGGGGAGGCAGTTACTGATCAACGCCGCGACGCATGCCGTCGGGTTGGAACTGGTCGTTATCGGGCATGCAGAGGGCGTGAATGGCCGCGATGTGGTGCCCGGCCGCGCCCAGCGCGTTGTCGCGGGCTAGCCCGTCTACGGAGTTGACCATCAAGGCAAACGTCAGCTTGCTGGAGAGGGTGTCGTAATGACGAAGCAATCGCAGCAGGCGCCCTGAGAGCGCGTGGGTGAGAAGCAGCTCCCTCTTGTGGTACTGGAGCGGTATGGTCCGCTTCTCAAGCCGGTCCGCCCATCGGTGCGCGCTTTCGAACCAAGCCTCGGCGTGCCTGAACGCCTCGTCGATCGCTTTCACCTTGCCGCCACGGGAGACGCTGAATTTTGCGGAGCAGAAGGAATAGTCCGCCCGAACGAAGTCCCGCACGAACGTGGTGGAGAACGACAACTGCATGGTTGTCTGGGTCTCCGGCACAATGCGGGACAGGCGATCCTCGCTGATCAATCGCTTGATCGGCTTCAACCCAGAATCGGGTTGCTGGCCTGCTGCCTGCGTTATTCTGATGATGGCATCGGTGGCGATGTCTTCCGGTTCGGCTTCCATATTCATGTCTCGGCGTATCTCTCTCGCCTGCCATTGTCGGGCCGTGGGATTCGCAGTGTTCGGAGAAAGCGATGTGATATTCGCGAGCTTTCTACTTTTCGCATTTGCGATAGTTGTGACAGAATTAAATTACACCTCGCGTCACCGACGCATCGACCTCCGACTCCCTAGCGAGTCCATCCCTTTGTACCAAGTCGTGCCTTGCGCATGCTCCAACCAGTTGGCTACTGGTGTGGAATCACTTTCTGAATCGTGTTTTCGCCGAGCACTTCCCATGTCAGCTTGTAAAACGCGCCTCGCAGCGTGCCACTTCGGTGTGCACAGCGGGCACCGTTCGAGCCTGGGACCATGTGGCGTCTCTCTCCAGGCCCCTCCTAGGCAGAACGGCCGTCGTTGACTGATCCGTGAACCTGCGGTGGACTATGTCCGAAATGGGTATTTGTGCAGCGTGACCCTGCTGCACGAGGACGGCTTCACGTCCTCGCATCGAGCTGCGCGCATCCGCGCGTCTGCTCCCTGTAAGCCACGCCCCCGGAAGGGGCGTGGCTGCAGGTTTCTCGCAAGCAAGCTCGCTTCCGCATGTCGGAGCGAGCTTTTTTTGTTTGTGAGACACCTTCGAACGGGAGCCCATGATGACGATCAATTCCGAAGTTGATTTCAAGATTCCTGCCGCAATCGCGGCAACGCTGGCTCCCCGGCGGTCCCAGTACACGGACCAGCCGCAAGCCTGGCGCACCCTTTGTGAGGCGGCATTTGTCGCCGGACTTCCCGAACCCGCTCGCGCGGCGTTCCTTTCCAACGTAACGACCCAGCGCGGGGCCGACATAGCCCTGCGCCTTCGGGAGCATGCTGCGTCGATCCGCGCCGCCGTCGTTCAGCACCTTGAGCGAAGGAGTACCAATCCATGCATGCACCCATCACCTACAGCGAGTTCGGGGCAGTCCGAAGCCTGATCGAGGAGCGGCCCGCGCGGCCGCCCATCATCGGCAAGATTCGCCCAGGCATCAAAGTCCTGACGAAGAAGGCCCGTGAGAGTGAACGCGCGGTCAAGCTCCACGATTCGCTGCTCGTCCAGGGAAAATCCTTCGAGACGATCGAGAAAGAATTAGAGCGCGCGACGGGCATCCGGAACTCAATGGCCCCCAAGAATGTCGGCTGGTTCACGTGCCGGCGTTCCGACTTCACCAATCCGGCCATCGCCGACGAGATCCTGGCGCGGCACGGCGAGGATCGCGGGGATGGCCTGAAACTCTGGCGCTTCCCAGTGCTATTCGCCTTCGACGACTGGCTGAGCAATATGCCCAACCAGCTCGCCGCGTGGGGAGCCAGCGGTCGCCAGTTCTTCTCCGAATACGGACCCGACGGACGGCGCTACTGCAAGACCTATGCGCCGCCGGAGAAAGACCCCCGTGCCAGCCGCGTCAAGCGCAATTTTGGTGGCAGGACGATCATCCTGCGTCAGGATGACGATATCCCGGACGGCATCTGCGACCCGGCGCAATGCCCGCAGTATCAGGCTCGATCATGCAATATGTCCGCATCGATGTTCTTCGCCATCCCGGGAATTCGCGGGCTTGGTTTGATCGAGCTGCCTACCAACTCCATATACGTTCTCCAAAAGGCTTTTGCCGCCATGCAGACCGTTTCGCTCGCGCGAGGTGGCCGGCTGGTTGGCGTGCAATTCTGGCTGAGCAAGCTGGAGGCCGAGATTAGTCGCATCGACGAGAACGGTCGCCCTGTCCGGCAAAGCCAGATGCTCACTATGCTGGATGCGGAGATCGACCTCGGTGCTCTCCTGGACGGCGGCGATCAGGTGCCTCAGGCCATCGAGGCCGCTAGCCAAGCTGTCGGCGCACTGGAGGCGCCGGCCGCGGCGGCTTCCCAGGCTGACGATGCGGGAGGAGATCGCACCTCGGCCCAGGTAGGCCAGCTTGGTCTGGCCGAAGGGGATCCCGACGACAAGGCGCATCAGTTGGAGGATTTGATTGCCCGCTTGGGTCTTGCGAGCGAAGACGATCGCCAAGGCCTCAGGGTCTACGCTCACGTTCACTACGGCAAGGGATGGTTCAAGCGCCCCAACGATCTGAGCAGCCTGATCGACGAGATGCAGGCGTCGTTGTCCGATCCGGCATCGTTCCGCGCACGTGTGCATGCCGCAGCCAGTGAGGCGCGTGCCACCGCCTGATGGATGTTGCTGTTCCTCTCATGGTCACCCCGTTGGGGTGGCCATTTTCTTTTGGTGCCCGCGCGGCGCCACTTCCCATTCCTGGAGGTCTCTCATGCAACACGAAGGCGCGCGCCTGCGCATGGCGCATTTTTCTGATCTGCACTACTCGCCCGGCCACTTGGCCGAGGCGGAATGTTGTTTCGGCTTTGCCGTTGAGGACGCCATCGCAGCGGAGTGTGTCGTGGGGGTGGTGTCGGGAGATTCGACCGACCACCGCCTGGATGCGCACACGCCCGCACTGGGTGCGTTAGCCCGCCGCATTCACCAACTCTCGGCGAACATGCCACTCCTGATGTTGCAGGGCACGTTCAGCCATGAGCCAGCCGGCACGCTAGACCTGTTTCGCCTCATCGGGGCGCGGTATCCGGTCTACGTTGCGGATCGCATCCACCAGGTGGCGCTGCGAGCGGGCCTTTTCATTCCGTCAGAGGGCGCCCTGTTCACCCGGCCCGAACTGGACCGGCTCGTGGCCAGCGGGCTGCCGGACGTGGTCTTTACCTGTGTGCCGACGGTCAACAAGGCCGTGCTGGCGTCGGTGGTCGGTGTTGCTGCGGCCGCTACGGCGCTGGGGGACCATCTGTCTACGTTCTTGGTTGCCGCCGGCGCCGTGAATCAACAGCTGCGTGGTTTCGGCATCCGGACGGTCGGTGTGTCCCATGGCACGGTGAATGGCTGTCTCACTGAGCACGGCGTGCCAATGGCGGGCTTCGATCACGAGTTCACGATCGGGGCGCTGTTCGCTGCGCAGTGCGATGCCTTCATGCTTGGCCACATCCACCGCTGCCAGCAATGGGAGCGGGACGGGCGAGTCGTCGCGTATCCGGGATCGATCGGACGCTTTCACTACGGAGAGGAAGGCGAGAAGTCCTACCTCCAATGGTCGGTGGCACCAGGCAACGCGGTGGCCACGCCGGTCGTGACGCCAGCTCGGGAAACCGTCTGCATCGACTTCAACGGTCCCCCCGATATGGATCAGCTTGCCTTGGCGGCTGCAACTGCCAACGACAAGTTCTTCCGCATCCGATGGACGATCGATGAAGAGCACCGCCAACTGGTGGATCGTGACGCAATCTGCGCGCTGTTTGGTGCAGCCGCCGAGCTGAAGCTGGAAGGCCGGGTCTTGCCGGCGGTGCGAAGCCGTGCCGAGGGCATCAGCCGGGCCGCGACGCTGGCCGAGAAGGTGGAACGCTGGGGCGAGCTCGCCGCGGTCGATACCTTCCGTCTGGTGGAGTATCTGCCTGTGCTGGAGAGCCTGGACGCACAGGCCATTGTCGATCTCGAGCTTGCCGAACTGGTTGACGCTGTTGTGCCTGTGGTGAGCGCATTGCCTCCTCCCGCCGCGCTAGCGCCAGCACCTACGCCTGCTACCGCGCCAGCGCTGGATTGGCTAACCGATGATCTGTTTGCTGGCGAGACGGCCTAACTCTTGAGCATGCGAGCCATGTTCCGATAGCCCCATGGGGGTTATCGAAACCAGGTTTTCCCCGCGTCTTTGACGCATCGACCCGCTGTATCCATCTTCTTCCCTTGACCCTGACGGGTGCTTCCCGTCCGGGGCGCACTCCGTCCCATTTGGAGTGCATCATGATTCTCTATCCTGCCGGCCCGGAATGGACCCATACGTTTGACGCAGCCATGGCCGCGTCGGAAATGGCCGCGCGTGTCACAAACGGCCACGGCTTCACACGCAGCACGCTGTTCCAGCCTTTCGGCGCGGGACGGGGTGCCGTGATTGCGCAGCGGGACCACATCCTGCTCATGGCATTGCATACTGAGGGTGGCCACGGCTGGTTCTCTGTGGCACCGTCACTGGCGCTGCAGCAGCTGCTCTGGTCCCTGTCCAACGGGCTGACAAGCCAGTGGAGCGAGCGCGAGCTGAAGATCCTGACCGGCTGCCGCACGTGGCCGGAAGTAGCCAACCTGGCCGGCAAGCAGTACGCCGCTGCGGTACGTTCGGTTGAGCGTGCATTGCAGGGGCTGCCGGAAGCGGAAACGCCCCCGCTGTCCGTTCTGTTTCCGGAAATGCCCGTGGATGAGTCCGGGTTGCTGGAATTGCCTGGCAACTACATGTCCTACATGCAGACCGATGAGGAGCTGTCATGCGCCCGCTGAAGTTGACCCTCTCGGGATTCCATGGGGTGCGTGACGGCATGCGCCGCGAAAGCGTTACCCTGGACCTCAGTGACTTGCCAACCGGCTTGATCGCGTTGGTGGGCCCGAACGGGGCCGGCAAGACGACGCTGATGGACAACCTCCATCCGTACCCGATCATGCCTAGCCATGCCGCCAAGATGTCTGCGGATGCGTTTTCCTACTGGGACCATCTCTGCGCCCCGCGCGCTGAGAAGGAACTGGTCTGGGAACACGGAGGCAAGACTTACCGGTCTGCATTCTCTTTCCGCAATTCCGGCAAGACGCGCAAGGCTGAGTACTACCTGTTCGAGCGCGACGCTGCAGGCAACGATGTGCCGCTCCGCTTGCCGGACGGGACTGTCTCCGATGGGAAGGCCGATACCTACAACCGTTGTCTGGAAGGGGTCATGGGTTCGCCCGAAGCGTTCTTCACGAGCGTGTTTTCTGCGCAGAACCGGCGTCCGCTGGCCAGCTACCAGACTGGCGAGATCAAGAAGCTGCTGGCCGAGTTGCTGGGCATCGAGCACCTTCGGGAGCTGTCGGCGAAAGCCGGCGAGGTGGCCAAGCTGCTCGGCCGCAATCTCGATGCGCTGCATGGCGATGTGGTTGCCCTCATGGGCAAGCGCGATCGCGGTTCCGTGCTGGCCGGCGAGATTCGGCAGATCAGCGAACGGCTGGGTGCTGAGCGGGAAGCGCGGGAGAGCGAGACTGCCAACGGCGCCAAGTTGCTGCAGGAGCGGGCCACGCTGGCGGCCAAGCAGTCCGCCGGCGCCGCTGTGGAAGCCCGCCTGCGGGAGTTGACTCAGCGCCAAAGCGAACTGACGTCGCGTAGCCGCCAGCTGGTGGCCGATGACAAGGCTGCCGGCAGTCGCGCAGCCCTGCGCCGGCGCGAGCTGGAGAGCCAACTCGGCGCCCGCAAGGCGACGCTTGCCGATGGCGATGCGATCACTGCGGCGGTAGCGCAGCGCGATGCCGTGCAGATGGAGATCGGCCGCAGTCAGGCCGAACTCGCGAAACTGCACAAGTCGGTCACGGAGCTGGAAGCCGTGCGACTGGCGCATGCATCCCTTACCACTGAGTTGGCTGGCCTGGAAGCCCGCGGCGCCACCGAGGCGCAGCTGGCGAAGGGCCTCAAGGGGCAAGCTGATGTCATTGAGACCGTACCGTGTGCGGACCATCCCATGCATGCAGCTTGCCCATTGCTGGGCCAGGCCCGCGACGCGAAAGCGAAGCTGGACCGTCAGGTGGTGCTGGTCACTGACCTTCGGGGCAGCTACCGCACCAAGCTGGAGGTTAAGAAGCCAATGGATCTTGCGTTGGCCACCCTGGCTAGCGCCCGTGCTGCCCACACCACGCTGCAGGCCGGCCTGGTGCAACAGGAGCGAGAGCTGCAGCGCCTGACGGCGCTGGCCGCCAAACTGCCATTGCTGGAGGCCGCCCGGGAGGGCTCGGCCCAGGCCACACGTGAGTCTGCGACGCTGGCTGAAGAGGAAGCGGCGCGCCAGACCCGGCATGCCCGGGATCTGGCCGACGCGGAATCGCAGTCCACTGCCGTGCAGCGGGAGTTGGCGACGCTGGCCACGGAAGACGTGACCGGCAAGATGGCCCAGTTGGATCGCCAGGTGACTGCCAGCCGGGAGACTGTTGCGGCCCTGGACGCCCGTATCGAGGCGCTCATCCGCCAGCAAAGTACGCTGGCGGCGGAAGTGGAGCGGCTTGAGGCGGAGTTGGCAGGTCTGCCGGCGGCGCAGGGCAGGGCGCAAGCGCTGTCCGATCGCATTTCCGTATGGAAGCTGTTGGCGAAAGCCCTCGGCAATGATGGCGTCATCGCGCTATCCATCGATGACGCGGGTCCCGAGCTGACACGGACCGTGAATGACCTGTTGCTGGCTTGTTACGGACCGCGATTCACCATCGCGATCCAGACACAGACAGCGCTAGCCAATGGCGAGAAGCGCGAGGGGTTCGAGATCGCTGTGCAGGATGGCGATAGCGGCGAATCGAAGAGCTTCACGGTCATGTCTGGCGGTCAAAAGATCTGGATCAACGAGTGCCTGACCCGCGGCATCGCGCTCTACCGAGCGCGAGACACGGGGCAGGCCTTCCAGACCCTTTTTACCGACGAGGCAGACGGGCCGTTGGACCCGGATCGTAAGCGCGCCTTTATGCAGATGAAGCGCGAAGTGCTTCGCCAGGGTGGGTATGAGCGTGAGTTCTTTATCTCGCACACCCCCAACTCGGTCGACGAGGCCGATGCAGTCATCGACGTGGCGGCCCTTGCGGCCTAAGCGATTGTTTAACCCGATGGGGCATGCCCCATCGGGGCTGCGCTGTCCTCTCCTTCTTCCCATGAAATTCCCGATCCTTCTTCTTGTGTTTTTCATTGCCCTGCGAGCGGCTGCAGCAGTGTTTCCGCCGATGCACGCGAGACCGGCCAAGTCACTCAAGTCCTCGTCCGCGCGTCTGGTTGTTGAGTGCCACACGAAACAGCCGACAGCACCCAGCCTGCTTTAGGCTCGATCCCGTTCAACCGCATGGCGCTCTTTCGGGGGCGCCTTTTTTTTGCCCAATTTCCATATGAATCGCGACCTTTCTCCTACCTTTCAGGACCCTCAGCCACGCTCTCGCCCGATGTGCGCAGCGGTGCCACTTGCCATGCTGAACGCCGCGGCACTGGTGGCTGATCTAGACGCCGCCTTGCGGCCGCTGATGGCTGCGGCCGGCGTCACCGATGGCGCCTTCGGCCCGGATGCCTGATCCAGGCTTGCGCTTCGCTTGCGTGGGCCCTGCGCCAACTGCGGCCGGGGTTGGCTGTCCAGCCGTTTTCTTTCGCTCATCACCTCGTCCGCGACTGTTGCCCGCAGCCGTGCGCCGTCAACGCGTGCCGGGCCGTGTCCTCGGCTGCGCCTGCGGGACGCACCAACCCGGCGCTAGTTTCCTTGACGGCGCACGCCCGCAGGCTCCTGTCCGAGCCGACATGGGGCGACTTGTGGCCCTCACACAAGACGCGGATCGACCGTCTTCCGCTGGCGATCGGGTGATGCGCGTGTCCAGTGGGGACGCCATGCGCGTAACTTGGTAGTCGTCCACCGGACTCCAACTGCAGTCAGCCGCCTCTTATGGGGGCGGCATTGTTCATCGCCGAATTGCGGGACGGGAGAGCCGAGGCGGGGTGGGTACAGTTCATGAATCGGCCCGACGGCTGAGTTCGGCTGTGGAATCAACCGTTCGATGCAACATACTAGGAGCTGCGCGAGCAGTGAAAAGTGTTGCATGGACCGGTTGATTCGCACTCCAGCCTCTGCACGATTAGCGCATAGCGGTGCCGGTACCTGGTCTTGTTCCTTCCGGGGAAACGCGCATCAACTACGCCAGCTCTTTCCCTAAGGCTGCAATCGCCTGCTCATTCTCAGAGGATGAGCCGACTGAGATGCGAAGCCATTCAGTCAAGCCATAGGACTTCAGGGGGCGTACGATGACACCGCGGCGATTGAGACGCTGGCTCATCTTGACTCCATCCCCCACCTTCACGAGTACGAAGTTCGCGTGAGACCGGATGTACTCGAGGCCCAGCTTGTCCAACGATTCATACAGGTACGTGAGCCCTGTGGCGTTGCATCCGGCCGTCTTGCCAAGGAACTCGGTGTCGTTGAGCGCTGCCACCGCAGCAATCTGAGCCATGCAGGTCACAGAAAACGGCGCTCGTACCCGCCTGAGCATGTCCGCCACCTTCGGTTGTGCGATGCCGTAGCCAACGCGAAGACCTGCCAGCCCATAGGCTTTGGAGAACGTGCGGGTGAGAAGGAGATTGGGATAGTCTCGCACCCACTCCACTGAACGCGAGCGCTCGTGTTCAGGCAGGTATTCGTAGTAAGCCTCATCAAGCAGGACCACTACGTTCTTCGGAACGTGCTTCAGAAAGCCTTCAATTTTCTCGTTTTCGATATACGTGCCCGTGGGATTCCCAGGGTTGGCGATATAGACGAGGGCAGTATGTTCATTAATCTTGCCTAGCAGACCGTCCAGGTCGACGCGGAAGTCTGGCGACGGCACGACAACGGCAGTCGCACCGACACGCTGTGCCGCGCTTGCGAATGCCTGAAAGGAGTACTGCGAGTACACGGTCTGGCGGCCGTGCGTGAGAAGCGACACCGCGGCCATGCTCAGCACTGCTTCAGAACCGCTGCCTACTACAATCCACTCAGGTGGCACGTTGTGGAAAGTTGCAATCGCGGCAGTGAGTTCCACAGAGTCGTTGTCCGGGTAGAGCGCGATTTCCGGTGGCGTCTCAGCGAGAGCCATCTTGGCCAGCACGCTAGGACCCAGTGGGTTCTCATTGGAAGCGACCTTGACAATATCGTCAGGACTGATGCCCAATTCACTCGCTAGCGCGTTGATGGCGAGTCCTGGTACATATGGTTGCAGTTTTTGAATGTGTTCCGGGAAATCAGGCATATGGTAAAGGATGGCGTCGAGTTTGTCGGTGGCACGTCTGCAACCTGTTGTTGCACGCAATGGCGGTGTCCATGGACGCATCCATGGAGGTCGGTGCCAGTTGCAACAATGTTGGTGCCAATGCCGCATATCTGCCATCGTTTGAGGTACATCGCGATTCCGGATTGGAATCACAAGGAGACAACCCCCCTTGTTGCAACAACGGGGGTGCACAAGAAGCGAGCCATATCTCGAGCACGAACCTTGCTAGGAGATAGGTCGTCGCATAGGGTCCTAGAGTCATGACAATTCAACAGCTCCGAGCACTGGTCGCAGTAGTAGCTCACGGCGGATTTCGTGCTGCTGCACGGGCACTCAATGTTTCTCAAGGGGGACTGACCAAGAACATCTCGGCACTTGAGGAAGAATACGGAATCACATTCATTGACCGGAGTGCCAAGGGAGTGCTTCTCAGCCCCCAAGGGGAAGCGTTCCTGCACTTTGCAAAGTCCATCTTGGAGGAAGCGGACCGGGCGGAAGACTGGCTGAAGAAGGTTTCCGAGAACGCCTCGACCAGCGTATCCCTCGGCGTTTCGGTGGAACCGTCGATACGGCTGGTGCCGGCGGTGCTCCAAGATTTCAGGCGGACTCTGCCGAACGTCATGATTCGCCTAACGCAAAGCGTCTCCCTTGAATTGCTGAGAGCCTTACGAGAGAACCGGATTGAACTGGCAGTGATGCGGCTGCCACGAAATTTCGATGCAAGCGACCTGAGAGTGGAGCGCCTGTATCAGTCGGAGCCAGTGATTGTCGGGAGGGCAGGTCACCCGTGTGCAAGCGGCGCGACGATTCGTGACCTTGTTAAGTACGATTGGGTGGTCATTGGGGACACCTCGCAATCTGGTGCCGAAGCCGATGACAGTACTTGGGAGCTTTTTGACCAAAGCGGCGAGAGCAGACCTCGTTTCGCCGCCGTGTGCAATTCCGTTTTCAGTCTTCTATCGATGCTGTTGGAATCGGACGCACTAGCGCGTGTACCACGCTCGGTTCTTGAACACCCACTGGTGAGCCGCCGCGTGGTCGCGATTCCGACAACTCTGCCCAAGCATCCATATTGGGTTGCAGTGGTGTCGAAATCATCCCGGCGGCTCTCACCCGAGGCGCAGACGCTGAGCGCGATGCTCACTTCTTATGCGCGCATCACTACCGCAATGGGCAGAGAGTAGTGCTCAGCAGGCGGTCGCGAACGTCAGGCTTGGCGGTGGCTCGAAGTGCTGCCAAGGAGCGCCGATAGACTTGCGGTGTGCTCTCGGAGCGTTGCGGCGAGTTCCTTGATGCGGTCGTTGTCGAGGCGGACGCTCGGCCCAAAAATGGCAACTGACCCTGCCAAGCTTTCCTTCTGGTCAAAGAACGGAGCAGCGATTGCGACTGCTCCAGCGATAAGCTCATCATGACTCTCCGCGTAGCCATCCTTGCGTACAGCATCGAGTTGACTGCGGAGCTCTGAAAGGTCGAGCTTCATCCCATCACTGTATTTGCGCAGTTGCTCGGCAGACGGGTCCATCCAGGCAAGCAAAGCGCGTCCGCTCGCGCCGCGGAAAATCTTCTCGCTGTAGCCAACACCCCGCTTGAAACTAAGCGGTTGTGGACTGGGAATCTCAGCGATGCAGAGTCGAGTCGCGCCATGTGGCACAAAGAGTGCCACCGTTTCCCCAGTCTCTTCCCACAATTTGCGCATGACTGGTTGAGCGATTTCCGCCAAGTCGAAGCTAGAGGTCCATGCCCAGGCCAAGCGGCCGACGGATGGGCCAAGACGAAAGCGCTGAGGGTCTCCGCTAGCCGTCAAAAAACCATTCTGCTCGAGCGTGTAGAGCAGCCGGTAAAGCGTCGGACGGCTTAAGTCGACACGTTTGAGCAGTTCAGCAACTGTGAGTTCACGGTCGCCGGCACCAAAGGCGAGCAGGATGTCTAGTGCACGGTCTACTGCGCGAACACCTTCGCCGCCCTTCTCTTTCTCAACCTCTGCCATTGCTCTCTCGTAAGCCTTCATGTTTGCGACCCGCGCGCCCTCGTCACTACCGGAACGTGGGGCTCTCGGGAGCTGGTTGTTGGGAATTCTACATGGAGTTTGCACCCTGACCTCGCCCCGCACGGACGCGGACCGGTGCCCACAAGTTGCGTTTACTTCTAGCATCCATGCCACTTGTCGATACCCCGGCGGCTACATGGACTGGGTCCGGTCGCCGTTCGAGTCACCCCAAAAAGGCGTCGTCGTGAGTGGCCGGTCATCGCCCACACACTGATCTCCCCGCCTTGACAATCTCTCGCTAGTTCGTACAATGGACTCAAATATCACTAGACGGACAGAATAACTCAACCCGCAACACGGAGACAAATAAGTATGTTCCCCCGCATATTGGCCAATTGGTCCATGTCCACTCGTCTTTGGGGCGCTGCATTAGGCGCATTTCTCTGCGCTGCGACTGTCCCGAGCTATGCCCAGAGCACAGAGCGGTATCCAGAGCGACCGGTCAAAATCGTGGTCGGATTTGCTCCTGGTGGCACCAATGACATCCTTGCGCGAGTGTTGTCCCAGAAGCTTCAGCAGCGCCTGAAGCAGGCATTCGTGGTGGAAAACAAGCCGGGTGCGAACTCCGCGATTGGCACCGATTTCGTGGCAAAGGCGCCGGCTGACGGTTACACGCTTCTCGTTTCGTCTAGCGGCGGCTTGACGACCAATCCCGTCACGATGGCGAATCTGGCCTACGACCCGGTCAAGGACTTCGAGCCCGTTGCGTTGCTCGGCTCATACCCTCTTGTCGTTGCGGTGAACGCTGCGCTGCCGGTCAAGACCTTCCCAGAACTAGTCTCCTTCGCGAAAACACGCCCAGACGACACTCTGAATCACGGCGCAATCTCTTCATCGTTCCAACTGGCGTCTGAGCTTCTCGCAAGCAAGTCCGGATTCAAGTTCAACCAGGTCAACTACCGCGGGTCGGGCCCAGCACTGGTTGCATTGATGGCGGGCGAGGTGGATGTCGAGTGTGTGGATAGCGCCGCCATCCTGCCGCAAATTAAGTCCGGAAGAATCCGTGCTCTCGCCGTCACAACCGCCAAGCGGTCGGCGGCATGGCCGGGCGTACCCACCGTCGCGGAATCGGGCGTACCAGGGTTCGATGTCCCCATTTGGACCGCCCTGATGGCACCGAAAGGAACCCCGAAGCCCATTCTCGAAAAACTGCGCATCAGTCTGAAAGAAATCCTGGCTGAGAAGGATACGGTCGACCGGTTCGTCGCGCTCGGTATGGAGCCCGGAAATACCGATGTGCAGTCCCTGACCGAACGCATCAGCACAGATATCAAGCGTTGGGCCGCTGTCGCCAAGGCGGCCAACATCAAGCCCCAGTAACTGAATCACTTGCAGGACCACAAGCATGGAAACGATTCCGGTAACTCTTCTGTTCGCTGATGGCGTTACACACCATCTCCAAGCGAAGAAGGGCGAAAAACTTCTCGATGTTGCAGCAGGCGCCGGATTGACGCTCCTCACCGACTGTTCGAATGGGCAGTGCGGTACATGCGCGGCGAACTGCGTGTCCGGTTCCCTCGAACTGGACGACTACGACCCGAGCGTCTTGCCTGACGACGAGCGGGAAGACGGTGCAGTGCTGTGCTGTGTGTCCCGCGTGCTGGAACCAGCGGTGATTGAGTTGCCCTACGACTCCAGTGAAGCGAGTGCAGAAGAAGCACCGACCCAGCGCGGCCGTGTGAACGCAATCGAACGCATTGCTGAAGAGACCGTTCGACTCGAGGTCGATGTGGCCGAGCCGGTGCACTTCTTGCCAGGTCAGTACGTGCGCATGCTTCTTCCGGGGCAGACGCAATGGCGCTCGTACTCGATGGCCAATGAGTCGGGACAAACGCGGCTGGTGTTCTACGTGCGCATTGTGCCGGGCGGCATGTTCTCGAACTGGCTCACAAGTGAAGCCGCTCCTGGGGCAGAGATTGAGGTAAGCGCTCCGCGTGGAAGTTTCTTTCTTCGCAATGACGACCGCCCACGACTGTTTGTCGCCGGCGGTACTGGGCTTGCACCCTTTCTCGCGATGCTTCGCGCTGTCGGTAACGGCTCCTACTCGACCACGCCGATACGACTTCTTGTTGGTGTTCGAACGGGCCAACACCTGTTTGCTACCGAAGAAATCGAAGCCATTAAGCGTGAGAACCCACAGCTCCAGGTGCAGTACGCTGCCGAGAGCGCCGTAGTTCAGGGATGTCACGAAGGCTACGCGACTGACCTGATAGCCCAAATTGAAGTCGACCCGCGGACCCAGGTCTATCTGTGCGGCCCGCCTCCGATGGTGGAGGCAGGACGTGATGCAGCAGCCAAAGCAGGTCTTCGCCGTGGCGACGTGCTTTGCGAGCGATTTGCCTGACTTGCAGGCGTAACCACCATTCGTACTTAGAGCGAGGACACATGAAATACAACGCAATGATTGACACCGACCACGGCATGATTAGCCGTGAAATCTTCTCGGAAAAAGCGGTGTTCGACGACGAACTCGAGAAGGTCTTTACGCGCGCATGGCTGTTTGTTGGTCACGAAAGCCAGATTCCCAATCCGGGAGACTATTTCACTTCGCGGATGGGAGCAGAGTCCGTCATCCTGGCCCGCGACAAGAAGAACCAGATTCACGTCTTCTTGAACTCATGCCGTCACCGCGGCATGAAGGTCTGCCAGTATGACCATGGAAACACCCAGCTCTTCACGTGTCCCTATCACAGCTGGAGCTACACGACCGAAGGCAAGCTGTTCGGCGTGCCGCAGTTCAAGAATCTGTATGAAGGTTGCCTGCAGAAGGAAGACTGGTCGCTGATTGAAGTGGCCACGCTCTACAACTACAAGGGCACCATCTGGGCAACTTGGGACAAGGACGCTCCGGACTTCCTGACATACCTCGGTGATGCGCGCACGCACCTCGACCTGGCGCTCGATGGCCGTGATGGCAGCGAAGGCGGTTCGGAAGTGCTGATGGGTGTCCACAAGTGGATTATTCCCTGCAACTGGAAGTTCGCTGCGGAGAACTTCCTGGGCGATACGTACCACAACGTCAGCCACCGCTCGGTGGACCTCATCGGTATCGGCCCGAGCGCGGAGGCTGGTGTGAAGGGTCGTCGCGACAATGAGCTGGAACACGCCAAGCACGTGTGGGTGAACTTCCCGTCGGGTCACGGTGTGCATAGCGCAATCATGCCGGAGAACACCCCGTTCGTGAACACGTTCCAGAACGACCCGATTGTGGCTGAGTACTTCCGCCACTGCCACGAGGAGCGCCAACGCCGCTTGGGCAACCAAGCTCGATTGGTTCCTTTCGTCGGCACGATTTTCCCGAACGCGTCGTTTCATGGCAAGCAGCCTCGCTCGATTTGCGTCTGGCATCCGCACGGGCCGGAGGCCACCGAGGCGTGGCGCTTCTTCCTGGTCGACAAGAGCGCGCCGCAAGAGGTGAAGGATTTCCTGCGCAAGTACTACATGCGCTATTCGGGCCCTGCCGGCATGACCGAGCAGGATGACATGGAGAACTGGAACTACGCCACCGCCGGCAGCCGCGGCGTGATTGCGAAGCGTTACCCGTACAACTACCAGCAATCCCTGGGCGCAGTGCAGTCAAACGACCCGGTTAAAGGCAACGTAAGCCTGCAGGTGAGCGAAGAGAATCCGCGTCAGTTCTACCGCCGTTGGCGCGATTACATGAACGGCGCCGATTGGGAAACCCTGCTCGGCAAGAACGATGCACCGCGCGCCGCTGCAGCCTGAACAGGTGAATGAAATGCCAGTAACTATCGTAACAGGCGGAACCTTCGGCTTGGGCAAGGCAATCACGCTGCTACTCGCGCAACGAGGCCACAGCGTGGTGGCTTTCGGCTTGCGCAAAGCGCAGGTTTCGAGCACGGCGCAGGGCTTCGAAGAGCTGGAGGCAGAAATCGCACATCTCGGTCTGTCCGACCGAGTTCTTCTTCGCGAAGCCGATGTCTCAAATCCCGAGGACGTGGCCCGTGTGACGGAGGAAACTCTGAGGCGCTTTGGACGTATCGATGGGCTTGTCAACAACGCCGCCATCGGTCCACTGGGAACGGTACTCGACACTGACCCTATGCTGTTCGACAGCATCTTCGCAGTGAACGTCCGCGGAACCTACCTGACCAGCCGTGCGGTGATACCGCAGATGGCGAGCCAGGGAGGCGGTTCGATTGTGAACATTGGTTCTGGGGCTGGATACGGCAAGCCGAACATGGCCGCATACGCTTCCAGCAAGGGTGCCATTGTCGCGCTGACGATGGCCATGGCGTATGACCACTTTCACGACCATATCCGTGTGAATGTCGCAATTCCCGGTGGCGGCGGAATCGTCTCAGGGATGAGTGTTGGCCGTGTCGGCGGCGACGTTGACGTGTTCAAGAGCAGGAAGGTGGCGGGCACAGTCGCGGGGCGCACCGCCACGGGCGAAGACCTGGCGCGCGCAGTGGCTTTCCTCTTGTCCGACGACGCCACCACTATCTCAGGCACCGTGGTTGACGTTGGATGCTTCGCGCATCAAGGCGGCCCTGTCCCGTCGAAACAATAGAAATCTGGAAGGACAAATCATGAGTGAGATTGCCGAAGTTCAGGCAGAAGCGGCACCTGCAGCAGTGCCCGCCATCGTCCGCGACGCGAAGTACTACGACCTGAAGCGCGAGATGGAAGAGTTCCTCTACGACGAGGCGGAGTTGCTTGATGAGCGTCGCTTCAAGGAATGGCTGGAGACGCTCGCGGAAGACCTCGTGTACTTCATGCCGATGACCTACAACGTCAAGTTCGGCGAGCACGAGAAACGTGAAAAGACCCGCTACGAAAAAGACATGAGCTGGTTCAACGAGGGGAAATGGACTCTCACCAAACGGGCT
Organism: Cupriavidus sp. GW822-FHT02D05; assembly: GCF_058802485.1. NCBI lineage: Bacteria > Pseudomonadati > Pseudomonadota > Betaproteobacteria > Burkholderiales > Burkholderiaceae > Cupriavidus > Cupriavidus sp. GW822-FHT02D05. Next base: position 35,053 of record NZ_JBXAOE010000009.1, read on the forward strand.
GAGCAGATTCTGACCGGCGTGCACTGGGCAGAGGAACCTCTTTCCCGTCTTTGCCGCCTCGTAACCAATGTCCAGGTTACGGATGTGCGTCGCAATGCGGCTGGTGAGGACGAAGTCTCGGTTCGCAGCCGGTTCGTGATGTACCAGAACCGCTGCGAATACGAAGAGTACTACTTCGTCGGCAAGCGTAACGACGTTGTGCGTCGCGTGAATGGCCAGTGGAAGCTCGCGCGGCGCGAAATCAGTCTCGGTCAGACCGTGCTGCTGGCCAAGAACCTGACGATGTTCTTCTGAGGAGTGCAACCATGATTAATTTTATGGAACTGAAGGCTGGCCAACAGTTGGTCCTGAAGAACAATGCCGTGGCCGAGGTCATCGACAACATTGGCGATGGAATCTGGGTGCAGGTCCGGTATATCGACTCTCCGCAAGACCCGTCAATGGTCGGGGCCGAAGAGCTGTGCCATTGCGAGGAAGCCGTACGCATCGTCGAATAAGTCGATGCGCCTGGTAGCGGCCGCCCCTTGGCGAGCAATCGCTATCAGCGGCCCCTTCCGGGCTTGGGTGTGCGCGCCCAAGCCAATCAGATACCGAGGCAAAGCACTAGTTGATGGAGCGAAATAGTGACACTGTCCAACCTCACAGTTGGCGTACCGCCATACAGGCTCACCGGTACGGTCTACGGCACGCTGGCGAATGACCGTGCCTTGCTTGAAAAGCTTGGTGACAGCATTGAGAAACCGCCGTACAAGGCCGCGCCCAAGGCGCCTGTCCTGTACGTAAAACCGCGCAATACGCTCTCCACCACGGGGGCGTCGATGGCGATGCCTGCTGACGTGAACGAAATGGACATTGGAGCGACTATCGGCCTGGTTATTGGGCGAGTCGCCTCACGTCTGAAGGAAGAAGATGCCCTTGACTACGTCAGTGGCGTGACGCTGGTTGCGGATTTGCGCGTCCCGCACGATAGCTTTTATCGCCCTTCCGTTCGGTTCAACGCCCGCGACGGCTCGTGCTTCATCGGACCAGAAGTAGTCGGACTGACGGATTTGCCGAAACCTGACGAGATTGCTCTGACGGTCTTCGTTGATGGGCAGGAACAACCTTCGGTGCGCCCGCAGCGGATTCGCTCCGCAGCGAAGCTGCTGGCCGACGTCACGGATTTCATGACGCTGGTGCCAGGCGATGTCCTGTTGCTCGGGATTCCTGTATCCATGCCGCGCGTACGTGCGGGGCAAAATTTCGCCATTGCTGCGACAGGCATTGGACGTCTCGAAGGAGTGGTCGTATGAAGACTGCGCGTGTGGCCTACGGCGGCGCGATTCATGTGGGGACGGAACATCCCGACGGCGTACGCCTAGCGGATGGCCGCGTGGTGGCCGAGGAAGACGTCGTGTGGCTGCCTCCGTTCGAGGTGGGTACCATCATCGCCCTGGGCCTGAACTATGCGGACCACGTCAAAGAGCTGGCAAAGGAGCTGACAGTTACCACAAAGGACGAGCCCTTGGTGTTCTTAAAGGGGCCGGGAGCTCTCGTTGGGCACCGTGCGCAGAGTCGCCGTCCCAAGGACGCCACCTTCATGCACTACGAGTGCGAGCTTGCCGTCGTGATTGGCAAGCCAGCGAAGGATGTGAAGACTGCCGATGCGATGGACCACGTCGCCGGCTACACGGTCTGCAACGACTATGCTATCCGCGACTACCTAGAGAACTGGTATCGCCCCAACCTGCGGGTGAAGAACAGGGATACCTGCACGGTACTCGGGCCATGGTTCGTCGACGCTGCGGACATCCCAAATCCGCACGCACTGGGACTTCGCACCCTCGTCAATGGAGTGGTGACTCAGCAGGGTTCGACGGCGGACATGATTAATGAAATTCCCGCGCTGATTGAGTATCTGAGCAGCTTCATGACACTCATGCCAGGCGACGTCATCCTGACCGGCACGCCGGATGGGGTGGTCAATGTCAATGATGGGGATGAGGTGGTGTGCGAAATCGAAGGGATTGGTTCCCTCCAGAACACCATCGTAGGCGATGCGGTATTTGGGCGATAAGGATTCATTGTGCGTATTCATCATCTGATTGACGGCAAGGCCGTCGAAAGCAAAGACTACTTCGAAACGGTCAATCCGGCCACGCAAGAAGTTCTGGCCGAGGTGGCTTCGGGCGGCGAAGCGGAAGTCAATGCGGCAGTCGCAGCAGCCAAGGCGGCATTCCCGAAGTGGGCAGGAATGGCTGCGGCTGACCGGGCACGTCGCGTTCGCAAGCTCGGTGACCTGATTGCACAGCACGTACCTGAGCTGTCGCAGACCGAGACCAACGACTGCGGTCAAACCATTTCGCAGACTGGCAAGCAGTTGGTACCGCGGGCTGCCGATAACTTCTACTACTTCGCAGAGATGTGCACTCGTGTCGACGGTCACACCTACCCGACGCCGACGCATCTGAACTACACCCTGTTCCACCCGGTGGGCGTGTGCGCCCTGATTAGCCCCTGGAACGTGCCTTTCATGACGGCAACCTGGAAGGTGGCTCCGTGCCTCGCGTTCGGCAATACCGCAGTGCTCAAGATGAGCGAGCTGTCGCCGATGAGCGCGGCGCGCCTGGGTGAATTGGCGCTGGAGGCGGGCATTCCAGCTGGCGTCCTGAATTTGGTGCACGGTTACGGCAAGGACGCGGGGGAGCCGCTGGTCGCTCATCCGGATGTGCGTGCTATCTCCTTCACCGGTTCGACAGTGACGGGGAACCGCATTGTAAAGTCAGCCGGCCTCAAGAAGTTCAGCATGGAACTAGGCGGAAAAAGCCCGTTCGTCCTCTTCGAGGATGCGGACCTCGAACGCGCACTGGACGCAGCCGTGTTCATGATTTTCTCGAACAATGGTGAGCGCTGCACCGCCGGCAGCCGAATTCTGGTTCAGCAAAGCATCTACAAGGACTTCGCAGAGAAGTTTGCCGAGCGTGCGCGACGCATCGTGGTTGGCGACCCCCTCGACGAAAGGACAATCGTCGGTCCGATGATTAGCCAAGCCCACCTTGCCAAGGTACGCAGCTACATCGAGCTTGGCCCGAAGGAGGGCGCGACGATGCTGTGTGGTGGCCTGGACCGCCCGTCGTACGCTCCGGAGCTGGGTGACCGCGTGAAAGGCGGCAACTTCGTGTGGCCGACGGTGTTCGCAGACGTCGACAACCGCATGCGCATCGCCCAGGAAGAAATCTTCGGCCCGGTGGCGTGCCTGATTCCGTTCCGCGACGAAGCGCACGCTATCGAGCTCGCCAACGATATCGAGTACGGGCTGTCGAGCTACGTTTGGACCGAAAACATCGGTAAGGCTCACCGTGTCGCTGCGGCAGTTGAGGCCGGGATGTGCTTCGTCAACAGCCAGAACGTACGTGACCTGCGCCAGCCGTTCGGCGGCACCAAGGCTTCAGGCACCGGCCGCGAGGGTGGCACTTGGAGCTACGAAGTGTTCTGTGAACCCAAGAACGTCGCGGTGTCGATGGGCGACCATCACATTCCGCACTGGGGAGTATAAGCATGGGCAAGCTGGCACTGGCGGCCAAAATCACGCATGTACCGTCGATGTACCTGAGTGAGCTGGATGGGCCGAACAAGGGCTGCCGCCAGGCGGCCATCGACGGGCACGTAGAGATTGGCCGACGGTGCCGCGAACTCGGCGTGGACACAATCGTTGTATTTGACGTCCATTGGTTGGTGAACAGCGAGTATCACATCAACTGTGGGCCGGAGTTCTCAGGTGTCTACACCAGCAACGAGTTGCCCCACTTTATCAAGAACATGCCCTATGCATACCCCGGCAATCCGGAGCTGGGGCATCTGATTGCTGATGTCGCCAACGAGATGGGCGTGGCCAGCCGCGCTCACAGCGACACAACACTGGAACTGGAGTACGGCACCCTCGTGCCAATGCGCTACATGAACGCTGACCAGCATTTCAAGGTGGTCAGCGTGTCGGGCTGGTGCGTCTGGCATGACCTGGCCACGAGTGCCAAGTTCGGCCTTGCGGTACGCCAAGCCATCGAGGAGCGTTACGACGGTACGGTGGCTATTCTGGCCAGCGGCTCTATGAGCCATCACTTCGCCGAGAACGGCACGGCCCCTGAGTTCATGCACAAGGTCTGGGACCCGTTCCTCGAGCAAGTGGACCGACGCGTGGTGGAGCTATGGGAAAAGGGTGACTTCAAAACCTTCTGCCCGATGTTGCCTCTGTACAACGAAAAGTGCTGGGGTGAGGGCGGTATGCATGACACGGCGATGCTGCTCGGTGCGCTGGGCTGGACCGACTACGACCAGCCTGTGGAGGTCGTCACGCCGTACTTCGGCAGCTCGGGTACCGGGCAGATTAACGCCGTGTTTCCGGTGACAGCGCTAAAGGTGTGACATGCCTCATCTCGTTATTCTGTACTCCAGGAATCTGGAACAAGACGTCGACATGACCGCTGTGTGCGATGGTTTGGCCGAAGCCATGCTGACGGTGAAAGACGACGACGGAAAGGCTGTGTTCCCTACGGGCGGCGTAAGAGTGCTGGCATTCCCGGCGCCGCATTTTGCGGTGGCCGATGGCGGCACCGCCGGCCGCCTGGCCGGCGAGTCCGGTGAATATGGCTTCGTCTACCTCAACCTACGAATGGGGCGCGGGCGCAGTGAAGCCATCCAGCAGCGGGCCGGCGAAACGATTGCCCTCGTGGCAAAGACACTATTCAGCCCGTTGCTCGAGAAGCGCCGCGTTGGTCTGACGTTCCAAATCGATGTCGGTCCGGAGGTCTTCGATGCCAAGTTCGGCAATCTCCATCCTCTATTCCAAAAGGTCATGTGATGTTTAATGAATCGCTCATTCAACAGCTTGCTGCCGAACTCCACGAGTCCGAGAAAACCGGGGTGCAAGTGGAGCACTTTTCGAAGCGGTACCAGGGAATTACGCTGGAAGACGGCTACCGGATTAGTCGCGCCTGGGTCGCGTTGCAGCTCGAGCAAGGCCGTAAGGTCATCGGTCACAAAATCGGGCTGACTTCCCGCGCGATGCAGCAAGCGAGCCAGATTACGGAGCCGGACTACGGAACACTGCTGGATAGCATGCTGTTCACCTGCCGGGGCGGCGAGACGCTGGAGATTCCTGCCTCACGCTTCATCGCACCGCGTGTGGAGGTGGAACTTGCCTTCATCTTGAAGGCCCCCCTGAAGGGGCCCTACGTGACAATGGCCGATGTACTGGAGGCGACCGAGTACGTGACGCCTGCCATCGAAATCATTGACTCTCGCATTGAGCAGTTCGACAGGAATACCAAGGCCATGCGCAAGGTCTTCGATACGATTAGTGACAACGCGGCGAATGCCGGCATTGTGATTGGCGGCAAGAAAGTTGCGCCGGATGAGTTGGACTTGCCCTGGTGCGGCGCGATTTTGCGCCAGAACAGCGTCGTCGAGGAAACGGGTCTTGCGGCCGGCGTCCAGGGTCATCCGGCCGTCGGCGTGGCTTGGCTAGCTAACAAACTCGCACCGTGGGGTGAGCGGCTCGAAGTCGGTCAAATTGTGCTGGCCGGTTCGTTCACTCGCCCGGTCGCAGCCAAGGCTGGCGACACCTTTGAGGCCGACTATGGACAACTGGGTGTGCTGAACTTCCGGTTCGTTTGAGGAGCCATTGCCATGGAGATTCCGCGCAATGCGTTCAAAGCTGCTCTCAAGGAAGGGCGCGTTCAGATTGGTCTCTGGGTTGGCTTGGCTGACCCGTACGCCGCGGAGGCGCTGGCCGGGACGGGTTACGACTGGCTTCTGATAGACGGTGAGCACGCGCCGAACGACGTTCGGCAAATACTCGCCCAACTGCAGGCAGTGGCAGCTTACCCGGTGCATCCGGTTGTTCGACCGGTCATCGGGGATGTACCGCTGATTAAGCAGATTCTTGATGTCGGAGCACAGACACTCCTCGTGCCGGTAGTGGAAACCGCTGACCAGGCAGCCGAGATGGTAGCGGCCACACGATATCCGCCGCGAGGTATCCGCGGCGTGGGCAGTGCGCTGGCTAGGTCGTCGCGGTGGAACCAGGTCGACAGCTACCTTCACAAGGCCGATGAAGAGATGTGTGTGCTGGTGCAAGTCGAAACCACGAAGGGCTTGTTGAATCTCGAGGCTATCGCCGCCACAAAAGGCGTGGACGGTGTGTTCTTCGGGCCCGCCGACCTCTCCGCGTCGATGGGACACCTTGGCAACCCAGGACACCCTGACGTTCAGTGCGCCATCCTCGACGGTATTGAGGCGGTGCGACGTTCCGGAAAGGCGCCGGGCATTCTGACTGCGGATACAGCGTTGGCGCAACGTTACATCGAGGCCGGCGCATTGTTCGTCGCAGTCGGCGTTGACACCACCCTATTGGTAAGGACCGCCAAAGACCTCGCCGCGAAGTTCAAGGGAGGCACCAACGCGGGCGCCTCTTCGAACGGCGCCGTGTATTGACGTTCAATCTGGAAGCAAATAATGATGGTACTGAACGACCCCAATCTGCTCAAATCCGCATGTCTGCTCGACGGCGTCTGGCTCCAGGCCGACGACGAGAGTTGTGTCGACGTTCTTGACCCTGCCACCGAGGTGCGGATTGGGGCGGTTCCAATGATGGGTGGCTCAGAAGCTGACAGAGCCATTCAGTCGGCATCTGCCGCCTTCATCGCGTGGCGTGCACAAACGGCAGAACACCGTGCCAGTGTTTTGCGTGCATGGTTTGACCTCCTGATTCAGCATCAGGAGGACCTGGCAGTCATCATGTCCAGCGAGCAAGGTAAGCCACTGGCGGAAGCCCGCGGGGAGATTACCTACGCAGCCTCGTATGTCCAGTGGTTCGCAGAAGAGGCGCGCCGCATTTACGGCACAACGATTCCTTCGCCCTGGCAAGACAAGAGAATTGTCGTAACCAAAGAGCCGGTTGGCGTTTGCGCTGCAATCACCCCGTGGAACTTCCCGGCGGCCATGATTACGCGAAAAGTTGCACCGGCCCTTGCTGCGGGCTGTACGATTATCGTCAAGCCAGCTCTCGAGACGCCACTCACAGCACTTGCCATGGCAGAGCTCGCCACTCGGGCAGGCGTTCCTCGCGGAGTACTCAACGTGATAACTGGTGACGCGCGTGCAATTGGCGGCGTGCTGACCTCCAGTGCAGAAGTGAGGAAGCTGACGTTCACGGGCTCGACTGAGGTCGGCCGGATACTTGCCGCCCAGTGTGCTCCGACGCTTAAAAAGATGTCACTGGAGCTCGGTGGAAATGCCCCGTTCTTGGTCTTTGAGGATGCAGACCTCGACGCGGCAGTCGAAGGCGCCATGGTCTCGAAGTACCGCAATAGCGGTCAAACGTGTGTCTGCACGAATCGCCTGCTAGTTCATGACGCGGTGTACGACGCCTTCGTTGCGAAGCTTATTGTTGCCGTTAGCAAGTTGCGTGTGGGGCGCGGGTTGGAGCCCCACGTGCAGCAGGGACCGCTGATTGACAAGGCCGCGCTACAGAAGGTCCAGGAGCTAGTCGCCGATGCGCTCGAGAACGGGGCGAACGTTGCCGTGGGCGGAAATGTTCACAAGCTCGGTGGGACATTCTTCGAGCCAACCGTTCTGGTCAACGTCTCGTCTGATATGCGAGTGGCCAAGGAAGAAGTCTTCGGCCCGGTAGCACCTGTAATCCGCTTTCACACGGAAGAAGAAGCTATCCAGATGGCGAACGACACTGAGTTTGGACTTGCCGCTTACTTCTACACAGAGAGCGCCAGCCGGGTGTGGCGCGTCTCGTCGGCGCTGGAATATGGCATGGTTGGCATCAACAGCGGGCTCATTAGCACCGCCGTAGCCCCATTTGGCGGTGTCAAGCAATCGGGAATGGGCCGAGAAGGGTCCTACTTAGGAATCGAGGAGTACGTCGATACCAAGTACCTATGTATGGGCGGCTAGGAACACGAAGGAGCAATCCTTCTCGACTTCCGCAATGGCCGTCGCGCAACGGTATGCAACGGTCATAGAAAAGTAGTAGGAATAAAAAAGGTTGACGCACGCCCGCCAGAGGCGCGCGAGCGAAGGCGGGTGACAAGGAGACAAGTTGTGATGAAAATAGCCGTATTTCAATCGGCGCGCCCCATACCTGAGGCGGAGAATCCCTTACGCCGGTATCGCTGGCTGGTTCTCTTCGTGGTTTGGGGTGCCTTCCTAATGAGCTACGTAGACCGAGTGGCATGGAGTTCGGTCGCAGCGCCGGTGGGACATTCCCTTGGCATCTCCGTTGCTCTTCTGGGCGCCTTCGTCACGGCCTTCTACGTTGGGTATGTCATCGCCAACGTGGTCGGCGGCATCCTTACCGATACCTTTGGCGGTCGAGTAACTCTGACCTTCGCACTTATTCCGCTCGGCCTTGCAACCTTCTGTTTTAGCTATACCAGTTCGTTGTCGATGGGAATCGGCATCCAGCTTGCAATGGGCCTCTTCGCCGGGGCGGACTACTCAGCTGGCGTGAAACTCATTAGCGCTTGGTTCGGGAAGGAGAAAGGAAAGGCGATGGGGCTCTACACGACGGCGACTTCGCTTGCTGTGGTTATCGCAAACGCGGCGGTACCCCGCGCGTCCCAGGCCTTTGGCTGGGGAAACGCATTTCGGATTCTCGGCATCATCACCTGTGCGTGGGCCGTTCTAGCGTTCTTGCTGATTCGCAATGCTCCGATTGGGCGCGCGCAGACAAGAGCCTCCGGGCGCGACTTTCTGAGACTTCTTCGTAATCGAGACCTGATTCTTCTCGCGATAGTGGGCTGCTGTGCACTGTGGGGAACCGTCGGTTTTGGTGCATGGGGTAACGCGCTTATGACGCGTGAATATGGCATCTCTCCTGTCACGGCCGGCGCAATTGCAGCATGGTTTGGGCTTGGCGCTGTTATTGCCAAGCCCATCCTCGGCTGGTTGTCGGACGTTCGGAAAGGTGCTCGCCGCTGGCTTTCCATCGCATGCCTCGCTGGATTTGGCGGAATGCTGATGCTCTTTGGGCAAGCATCAACTGTTGCTGAGTTCTATCTCATCGCTCCCGTTCTCGGGGCCACCGCTTTCGGCTACACGCCCCTTCTTGTTGCCCAAGTGACCGAAGTTTCTGGTGAGCAGCTTGCCGGGGCAGCAGCGGGTATGACCAATGCAGTTTGGCAGCTTGGCAGCGCGCTGTCTCCGCTCCTCGTCGGCCAAATCTATGGCGGCTTTCACTCCTTCAGTCTTGCACTAGCAGCACTGGCCGCAGGCCCTTTTATCGGGGCAGCGGTAATGATGCTGACGCCACGTACTGCAAGAACCTAGTTCTCTCCTCGCGCTCACCTAAGCCATAGGTGAGCCTTTTTTTGAGTTCAAGCGACACACGAGCGAGGGCGCGCCGCTCGTGCGACGCCGCGCGCCCTCGTCACGGGAGCGGCGGCGCGTCCACTTTAATGCTGGTGATTCGAATCAGCAGATGCGGTCTCACCATCGGCATTGACGCCGCTGCGTGGTACCCAACAAAAGGAGACTACAAGTGAAGAATCGGCGTATTGCTTTTTGTCTTTTGGGTGCTCTTGCCCTGGTACCGTGGTCAGCTTCCGCGCAGAGCGATTGGTCCCCATCCAAGCCCGTGCGAATGGTCGTTCCGGTTGCGGGCACGACAAATGATGTAATTGCCCGTGAAGTTGCTTCGAAACTCGGGCCGGCGCTTGGGCAACCCGTGGTAGTGGAGAATCGCCCTGGTGCGGGTGGGAATATTGGTGCGGACCTGGTAGCAAAGTCTCCAGCCGACGGCCAAACAATCCTTGTCGGATACAACGGGCCGATAGCCATAAACCGCTCGCTGTTCGACAAAATGCCTTTCGATTCACTGAAGGACTTCGCGCCAATCTCTCTGGCCGTTACAGCGCCTCAATATCTTGTCGTCAGTCCTACGTTGCGCGTCAACTCGGTTCGTGAGCTGGTTGACTACGCCAACAGACATCCTGGCCAGTTGTCCTATGGCTCTATTGGGCCGGGGAGCGCCTCTCATCTCACCATGGAGATGTTCAAGGCTGCAGCGCACGTCGACATGGTGCACGTACCGTACAAAGGGTCCGGCGCAGTTATTACGGACCTTGTCGCTGGGCACATCAAAATTGCATTCCTTGTTCCTGGCAATGTGCAGCAGTTTGTCAAGGATGGTCGCCTGAAAGTGGTTGCGACAAGTGGCTCTCGGCGGTTCCGTAGCGCACCTGAAGTACCGACACTGCAAGAATCGGGTTTCCCGGGCTTTATCGCCACATCTTGGGTTGGCTTCCTTGCGCCAGCAAAAACGCCGAAGGCTGTCATCAGTCGCTATCACGCCGAAATCTCGCGGATTCTCAATACCCCCGAAGTGAAGCAAAAGCTGCAAGAAATGGAGTTCGAAGTCGTTGCGAGCACTCCGGAGCAATTTCGGGAGTGGATTCGAGCGGATGCCGCACGATGGGAAAAGGTCGTACGAGACGCCAAAGTGAAGGTGGAATAGCACTCTTTGTGCAGCGCCGGCTGCGGTGATTGCCTCCGGCGCTCACGATTACGGAATCGCAGCTGACAGGAACGTGCAAGGACAAATAGAGTGAGCTATGACCGATGACATTGACGAAAAATACCTGCACGACTGGTCTGGCACCCGCTACGGGGTACCAGCGGGCTTGGAGCGCCCACGGTCGACCCATGAGCTCGCATCGCTATTGCGCGATGCAAATCAAGCACGAACCCCTTGCGCAATACAGGGGGGAAGGACCGGCGTCTCCGGTGGGGCTTCGCCCTCGAACGGAGAATTGATTCTATCGCTCGAGCGCTTGAACCAGATTGAAGAAATCGATATTGGTTCTGGCATTGCTGTGGTTGGTGCCGGCGTTGTTCTCGAAACGCTTCAGTCGGAGACCGAGAAGCTCGGTTGGACATTTCCGATTGACCTTGCTTCGAGGGGCTCATGTCAGCTGGGAGGAAATGCATCGACGAATGCTGGCGGCTGTCGTGTCATCAAGTACGGGACAACACGGCAATCGGTTCTGGGTCTCGAAGCTGTGCTGGCGAATGGCACAGTACTCAGTCCACCTAACCGTCTGCTGAAGAACAACGCCGGCTATTCCCTGTCTTCGCTCTTCATCGGTAGTGAAGGAACGCTTGGGGTCATCTCTCGGCTTGCGCTGCGTCTTACGCCGGTGCCGCCAGTGCGTCGGACGCTCCTCGTGGCGTTGAGCGAGAACACTGGTGTCAATGAAGTCCTGCGAACAGCAAAGATTGCCCTGCGCGACGCGTTGTCCGCCTTCGAAGTTATGTGGGAAGACTTCATGGAGAGCGCACTGGCAATACGAGCTCGGGGGAGGGAGCTGCCCGCCTCATTCAAGGGCCGACGCGCGGCGCTAGTCGAAGTGGAGGGCACTGACGAGCAATCCGTAGAGGCGATGCTGGAGCGGTTCGTCACGGAGCTGATGGAGTGCGGGTCGGTGGTCGACGCGGTGCTATCGATGTCTGCTCAGGATGCGCACGACCTCTGGGCCATCCGGGATTCTGTGGCGGAGATACAGGCAGGAATGCGTCCCTATGTTGGCTTCGACCTAGGTGTCTCGCCTTCGAAGCACGACGCGGTTGTTAGGACCACGAAGATGGCACTCACCCGCGCACTTCCTCACTGCAGGAGCGTCTTCTTCGGGCACGTTGGTGACGGCAACCTGCACGCCGTCGTTGGACCGTGCGCCAATGCGGACGAGCGCGGCGAAGTCGACCGAATTGTGTATGGCCATTTGCCCGCGCTTGATAGCTCCATCACCGCAGAACACGGCGTAGGTAGAAAGCGTAAGGGCTACCTCTTGCAGTCTCGTATCCAGGAGGACATACGGACGATGAAAGTGCTCAAGACCGCCATGGACCCAAACAACATTCTCAATCCGGGACGCATTTTTGATATGCCGTGACGGGATATACAACTACACATAGGAGACAACCCAATGATTCGCCTCATCAGCCGAGCCGGCCTTGCCGTCCTCTGTTTTACCTTTTGCAAGGTCGTAAGTGCTCAGAGCTATCCAAACAAGCCAATCACGTTGATTGTCCCGTTCCCTCCGGGGGCGTCCGCAGATGGCGTGGCGCGAATTCTTTCCAGGAAGCTATCGGCGTCGTTGGGTAAGCCCGTTGTCGTCGACAACCGTCCGGGTGCAGGCGGCACGGCAGGATTGATGACTTTGGCCCACGCGCCGGCTGATGGGTACACGTTTGGCGTCGGCGCGACAGGTGCTATCGCCGTCAACCATCATCTCCCCGATGCCGCCCCGCTAAATCCGGACAAGCAGTTGCAGCCAGTGGCGAAGATTGCTGACATCCCGTTGGTCTTTGTCGCCAGCCAGAACTCCGGAATCCACACGATTCAGGAACTCGGCAAGGTTGCGCGCGATGGTAGCGGCCTGAGCTATGGGACTGCGGGACAGTTTACTTCCCAGCATCTGGCTGGAGAGTTGTTTTCCTCCACGGCGAACCTGCGCATGACCGCCGTGCCATACCGCGGCAGCACTCCTGCATTGACTGATGTCATTGCAGGACAGATTCCCTTGGGCGTTGTCGACCTCACATCTGCGTATCCGCATATCAAGAGCGGCCGCGTTATTGCCTTGGCCGTAACCGGCGCTACGCGAGCGAAAGCGGCACCTGACATCCCGACCGTGGCTGAGCGTGGATATGAGGGTTACGTAGCGAGCGCCTGGCTGGGGATATTTGCGCCGGTGGGTACCTCGGCAGAGATTGTGCAGAAGGTGTCTGGCGAAGTCAGAACTGCGCTTGCTGACCCGGCGGTTGTCAAGGAAATGGCGTTGCTCGCCGCCGAGCCGGCTTACCAGGATTCTGCAGATTTCAAGCGTTATGTGAACGCGGAATCGAAGAAATGGGCTGGCGTCGTGGCTGGTATCGGCAAGGGAAAAACAAAGTAGTTTGCAGTGAACCCATTTCAGTGGAGAAAATCGACATGCAACAAGTAAGCACCGGTGGTGAGCTTCTCGCCGAAGGCCTAATCAGGAACGAGGTCAAAGACCTCTTCTTCATTCCTGGCATCCAGCTCGACTGGGCGGTAGAAGCGCTGCGCAAGCGCAAGAACGAGATGAACCTCTTCATACCGCGTCATGAGCAAACCACGACCTATATGGCGGACGGTTACTACCGTGCCACGGGCAAGGTAGGTACCGCGATGGTCGTCCCCGGCCCCGGTGCGCTGAATGCGGGTGCAGGCCTGGCAACAGCCTATGCCTCCAATTCCAAAGTCGTCTTCATTACGCCGCAAATTCACTCGAGTGGCGTCGGCAAGGGTTACGGCCTTCTGCACGAAATCAAAGACCAGACAGGGTTCGTCAAGGGGCTGACGAAGTGGCACACGTTTGTGGATTCCCCGGAATCCATTAGCGGAGCACTGGATGCAGCTTATCAACAGGTGAACTCGGGACGACCGCGGCCTGTGGGTATCGAGGTTCCGCATAACTATCTGCAGGCGAAGGTTGAGTGTGCCGGCGAAGTCTCGCTGCGGGCTGTGCCCGAGCGTGCGCCGTTGCCGCAAGAGGAATTGGTCGACCTGGCTGCGGAAATGATTAACAATGCGCGACTGCCCGTCCTCTACGTTGGTGGTGGAATCTTTACTTCCAACGCCACGGAAAAGCTGAAGGAAGTGGCAGAAAAGATTGGGGCCCCCGTCGTAATGAGCGACAACGGCCGCGGGGCACTGTCGGACCATCATACGCTGGCGATGAACTCCCTTGCTGGCCGCGCTGTTTTCCAGCATGCCGACGTGGTCGTTGTCATCGGCAGCCGCTTTGCCGACGTGCTGGTGCCGGCCGCCTCTTGGCCAAAAGGCGCGACGAAGTTCATCCACATCAATATTGACGCGGCGGACATGACGCCGCCTCGCACTCCAGATGTGGCCATCGTCGCAGATGCTGCCGAGACACTCCAGCACCTGAAGGACCGGCTGGCGAAGCGTTCGGCTCTGTCGGAGGCCCAGTGTCTCGCCGTCAAAGAATGGGCCCAGAGCCAAATCGACAAGATTCAACCTCAGGCTGCGTACGTCAAGGCAATGCGCGATGCATTGCCTGAGGACGGAATCTTCGTGAACGAGCTGACTCAAGTCGGCTATCTTTCCCGAATCGCGTTTCCGGTCTACAGTCCGCGAACTTATATCGGACCCGGCTATCAGGGGACGTTGGGCTACGGCTTCCCCGTTGGTCTCGGTGCGGCGGTCGGCGGCCAAGGCAAGCGTGTGCTTTCTATCACCGGCGACGGCGGCTTCGGCTGGAACATGCAGGAGCTTGCTACAGCTCGCCGCTATAACCTCCCGATTACGCTGGTCATCTTCAACGATGGCCACTACGGCAACGTGCGTGCCATCCAGAAGCGCGAATTCGGTGCGGAGGTTGCCGTGGATTTGTGCAACCCTGATTTCCAGCTTCTCGCGAAGGCATTTGGCATTCCATCCGTCCAAGTCGATTCTCCTGAGGGGCTCGGCGCCGCCATCAAAGAATCGGCGCAAGGTAGCGGTCCTGTCGTCGTTGAAGTGAAGATTGGTGAAGTACCGAGCCCTTGGCACCTGTTGCGCCTGCAGCCGATGGCCGGAATGGCGGGCCAGGCGGCGCCGGCGAACCCGCTTGATGGGGCCTTCTGATGCTGTACGACAGGTTCTATTCGCGAGGAGAATTCCAGTATTGCACCGGGCCAACGCAATTCCCTGTCTATAACCCCACTACCGAGACGCAGGAGTCCGTTGTCAAGACGTGCTCCGACGAGGATTTGGAAGCGGCAATTGCGAGTGCGATGGCCGGTTTCGGAGCGTGGAGTTGCTCCTCGATTGAAGAGCGGCACCGCGTCTTGGTGAACCTCGAAGAGGGGCTAGCACAGCGAGCGACTAGGATTGCTGACAGTCTCGCTAGGGAAATCGGTTGCCCGGTCTGGCTGGGCGCGTTGATGCAAGTACCAATGGCGCTCAAGGGGATTCAATTTGCCAGGGAGGGCCTCTTCGAGCTGAAGTGGACGGAGAAAATTGGTAATGGCTTGGTCGAGAGGGTCCCTGTAGGTGTCATCGCTGCAATTACACCTTGGAATTTCCCTCTCCACCAAATCGTTGCCAAAGTGGTGCCGGCAATCGCGGCCGGCTGTTCCGTTGTGCTCAAGCCCAGCGAACTAGCCCCAGGCGCCGCGCAACTGTTCATGGAAGCAGTACACGAATCGGGGCTCCCCTCGGGTGTTGTCAACATGGTGTGGGGCGGTCCAGAGCTTGGAGAACAACTTGTTTCCCACCCCGCCATCCAACAGGTTAGCTTCACGGGAAGTACCGCGGTCGGCAAGAAAATCATGACGGCCGCTGCTAAGCAACTCAAGCGCACCACGCTAGAACTTGGCGGCAAGTCCGCCGCCGTCGTCCTGCCTGATGCGGATTTGGACACGGCGCTCCCCGTTGTATTGCGCATGAGTTCCGTCAATTCCGGTCAGGCATGCGTGAGCCAATCGCGCCTGTTGGTGCCGGAATCGCTGCTTTCCGAAGTGGAGGCCAAATTGACAAGCCTGGTTGCCACGTGGCCATTGGGAGACCCACTCGACCCTGCAACACGCCTTGGACCAGTTGCAAATGCTCGCCAACACGAACGCGTGACCACAATGGTTGAGGCTGCGTTGTCGCAAGGGGCGCGCTTGTTGACAGGTGGGCCAGGACGGCCGGAGGGGAAGGAGAGAGGCTGGTTTTGCCCCATCACGATTCTGTCGGATGTTCAGCCTGATATGGAAATCGCTCAGGAAGAGGTCTTCGGTCCAGTGCTGGTGATTCTCCGGTACAAGTCTGAGGCAGAGGCAATCGCGCTGGCCAATGGCACGAAGTACGGCTTGTCTGGCGCAGTCTGGGCGGGTAGCCCAGAGACAGCGACTTCCTTTGCGCGGAACTTGAAGACTGGTCAGGTAATCATCAATGGGGCCGCCCAGAATCTGGCGACCCCCTTCGGCGGTTGGGGTGAATCTGGTGCGGGGCGCGAGAATGGCCGTTTCGGCATAGAGGAGTGCCTGTCATACCGTTCTTTACACGGCGCACACTAGGTTTCAGGACGGCACCGGTAGCTACCTTGGCCCCGCGCGTTAGCATGTGTGGGGCCGTTTTGTTATGCAGTGACACTCAGCGACGTATAACGCTTCATCTTGCTGCCCTCGCCAGAGGCCACAAAGAGGGTCGCCGAAAACTGTTGCCGCCAAGTCTAGGACCATCTGGTAGTCAGGGAGCCGCTGATGCTTCGCAGATGAAAAGAGACCGCGTCTCCGTGTATGAGGTACGCGGTCTCAAGGGCAGCACCATTCGAGCCGAAACCCGTAAGTCTAACTAAGCGCCTACGTCCAGCGCAGTGTCGGCGAGGCCTGTGGCGGGCATTTAGAAGATATGACGCACGCCCCCAGCGATGCCGAGCTGATTGCTTTTTCCGGGAAGTTCGGTCGTAGCGCCACCAGATACCTTGTTGAAGTCAACGGTCCCATAAATCTGGGTTCGCTTCGACAGAGAGTACTCCAACAGTGCGACAGCCGTATAGCGCTTACCGCTGTTGTCGGCGATACCGTTCTTGTTCCCAATGCTATCGAAGTAGAACGCCCCTGTTAGCGCCAACGCTGGGGTGGCCCTGTAAGTAACACCAGCGTACCCAATGCGGTCTTCTCGCGGGTTGGCGACAGCGGCACTCGTTGACACAACGATATTGCGTGAGGATGCGTTCATGTAGTTGTTGTCAATCGCTCCTGTGCGGTCCTTTCCTCCGATGTACCCCAGGAAGAGCTTCGCACTGCCGACGGAGTACTTGGTGCCGAGGCTCCACATCTGCTGACGATTGCCGCTGGAATCCCGGAATTCCTGGTAGAGAGCGCCAACGCCGACCGAGCCAAAGTCATAGGTGGTACGACCGCCCCAATATTGATTGGAAGTCAGGCTCCCGGGCGTCTCGCCAAAGCCGTAGCTCGCGCCCACCCCTAGCGCGCCAAACTTCGCGTCATAACTGGCAACGTTGTTGCTACGGATACGGGTGAGGAAAAACGGCCAGGAATTCAGGTTGTAGTTGCCGATGGTCAGTGGGTCATACTCAACGAAGAAGTTGAACCCTTCGGTATTCTGCCGACCCAGCTTAAGCGTTCCAACGGAACTTGAAAGGCCGACAAAAGCCTTGCGTCCAAACAGACTGCCGTTTTGGTTTGCCGTGCCTGTGTCAGGGTCGAAGCCGTTTTCGAGCTGAAACAGGGCCTTCAGGCCGCCCCCTAGGTCTTCAGTTCCGCGAAGACCCCAGCGGCTGTTCGTGATTGCACCGTTGGTCAGCTCCAGTTTGCCGTTGTTAGCTGCATTGGCGTTCGTCGTGTACCTGACGCTCTGGTCCACGATGCCATAGAGCGTGACGTTCGACTGAGCGAAGGCGGCAGCAGGAATCAAGGCGAGTTGGGACGCAAGAATGAGGGCAGCATTACATATATTTCGCTTCATGGCTCGTGTCTATTGATGTCTTTGTAGTAGGAGGTGTTGAGGTAGTGAGGTCAGCTCATTCCGGCTTGAAGCCGGAGGCCCTCAGCACGGGAGCCCATTGCGCGAGGTCGTCGGCTTGGGTCTTGCGGAACGCCGAACTGGACTGGTACGCGGCCTGAATCATCTGGGAGTTAAGTTTCTCGACAAGTGCAGGGTCAGCCATCACCTTGCCCGCGGCACGGTCGATTTGGTCGACAATGCTCGACGGCACTTTTGAGGAGACATACAGTCCGGTCCAGCCTTCGAGATTGACGCCCTTAACGCCTTGTTCGCCAAGCGACGGAATATCGGAGGCCAGCCCATATCGGGTGCTTGTCAGCGTCGCCAGAATGCGAATCTTTCCACCCCGATGATGAGGAATCTGGTCGACGATGGTGTCGATGCCTGCGGCAACGTGTCCGCCAGCAAGGTCATTGACTAGCGGCGCCCCTCCTTTGTATGCGACATGGACCCACGCTATGCCCATCGCCTTGCCGAGTACAAGGCCAGAGAAGTGACCGAAGCCGCCAGCACCGGAGCTGCCATAGGTCGCCTCGTTCGGATGGTCCTTCATCCAAGTCCTGAGGTCTGCCAAGCTCTTGACTGCCGAGCTCCCCGGGACGGCGATGGTGAACGGGTAGGAAATAAGCCGGGAGACGGGTGTGAAATCCTCGCTCACCCTGTAGGTCAGGGAGTCAGCGTAAATGAGCGATTGCAGTGTCGTCAACGCGTTGGGCGCGACAAGAATTACGCTTCCGTCGTTTGGCGCTGCCTTGAGGTACGCGGCTCCAATTCGGCCGCCCGCGCCAGGTCTGTTCTCGACTATCACTGTTGTCTTGAGCAGCTTCTGCAGAGGCTCTGCGATAGAGCGTGCAACGTAGTCAACGCTTCCACCTGGAGGATATCCAACGACGAGGCGAACGACTGGGGGAAGCTTTTCTTCGGCTGCGACCGAGAAGCTCAGCAGACAAAGGGCTGCCACCGCTGAGATACTTGAAATGCGCTTTATAGCCATAATCACCGTTACTCCGTAGTCAATAGAGGATTCAGACTGCGGCGTTAGTGTGTGTTGGGCTAGAAGGCATCACCATGCGTCGATGGTAATCGCGATTGCAATCCTCAATCAAATCGATCTGTCGTTGCAGCGACGGTAAGCCGCGCCACTCAAAAAATGCACCCGGCTCGTGCATGGCGCTCGCAAAGCATGCTGCTTGGCATTAATTTAGTGCGCATATAGATTAGACCGTAGTCACGATGTTATAAGCAATCTATACGTGAAAAATAATTATAGTAAGAAGTAATCTGCGTCGGTAGCGGAATTCTATGAAATCTTTGACACGAGAGAAGCGCGCGGTTCGTGCTGCGCTACATGATGAGGCGCCGAAAGCGGGTCGGTGAATCGCGCCTGGAGGGAGCTGAGCGCCACGGGTGCCACGTGTCTCAAGATAGGAATTCGCATTCGAATTGCGTGTGGCAACACACCAACACTAGGGGATACTTCCAATTTCCAACCGACGGGACACGAACATGGCGGTTAGCAATTCGACAACGTCGTTGTCAAGCCGGGGGCAGAGGTGACGGCGTACACACCGGTCCGCGAAGCATCCACCTGGTTAAGTTTCCATGCAAAGTGAGGGGTCGGCCAGCCGTCGCTCGAGCACGATTGCCTAAGGTAATCGCGATTTCTTTCATGCGGTATGAATATGAGGACCGGCGTAACAAACTTGTGTGGCGCCACAACGCAATTTCGGTGCCCCGGAAGGGAAGCCACGCGATGGTCAATATCATCGACGTATTCCAATTCACAGCGTGCTGGAAACGCGCGCGCGGGGCAGCTGGTCCCTAACGAAACATTCATGAGCTGAAGAAATGAGAAGTATGGAAGGTAGAGCAAAGGTGGAGGTCAAGCCATGGAAGCTCATTCTGGCGGCGACTATTGGTAATGCCCTTGAGTGGTACGACTTTATCGTTTACGGATTTCTCGCGGCCACGCTGAGTCGCCTATTCTTCCCGGAGAGTGAACCAAAGGCGGCGCTTCTTCTGGGTACCCTGAGCATTGGCATCGGCTTCATTGCGCGGCCCCTGGGGGCCGTCGTATTAGGCGTCTATGCCGACAAGGTGGGTCGCAAGCCCGCGATGACGCTGGTTATCCTGCTGATGTTCATTTCGACGGCGATGATTGCCTTTGCGCCAACGTATCCCCAGGTTGGAATCTGGGCCACGGTACTTATCGCCTGTGCCAGGTTGTTGCAAGGCTTTTCGGCAGGCGGTGAGTTCGGGAGCGCCACGTCTTACCTTATCGAGTTCGCCCCAGCTAACCGGAAAGGCTTCTATGGAAGCTGGCAAATGTTCGCGCAAGCATCCGGCGCGCTGCTCTCCACGCTCGTTGGCGCGCTGCTGTTTGAGGTCTATACCCAGACGGAGATTGACAACTGGGCGTGGCGACTTCCGTTCCTGCTTGGGTTGCTCATAGGGCCTGTGGGACTCTACATTCGCCGCCATCTGGACGAGCCAACTGAATTCTCCGCCGCAAAGCGTGAGTCGGTGGGATTCAGCGTGTTGTGGCGTTCGTACTCCCCGCAGCTGATTGCCGGCACCGCTGTAAGTGCTGCCATCAATGTGATGTCCTACGTGATCGTGACATACCTTCCTCTCTATGCTAAGCAGTCGCTTGGAATGAAGGAAGGCGATGCATTCGTAGTGCTTCTCGTGGCTGTCGCACTCCGGATGGCGTTGATTCCGGTGTTTGGCATCATGTCCGACAGGGTAGGGCGTAGGGCGGTTCTCATCACTTCGCTGTTGGCGTTCTCGGCCACTATCTATCCAGCCTACAGTTATGTCATTGCACATCCAAGCGTTACGGCATTGCTGTTTGTCGAATGCTGGTTTGCTGTGTTGATTGCGGCAGCGTACGCGCCGTGTCCGACGTACTTGTCGGAGCTTTTTCCGGTCAAGGTCCGGGCAACGGGCCTATCGATCGCCTATAATATCGCCGCGACGGTGTTTGGAGGTTTTTCAATTTTCGTCGTTATGTACATTCATCAACAGACCGGCAGCCAACTGGCGCCCGCGCACTATGCCGTTGCGTTCTTTGTTCTGGCGCTTGTTGCTGTGTTATTTGTCGGTGCCACAGAGGCAGAGAGTGAGATAGCGGGGGCGAGCGGCCAAACATCATAGCGGCCACTTGTGGCGTCGGGTCTCAATCTCTGAGCATCGAAGCATTGCGCAGGCGAAGTGCAATTGGCTTCCGTGAGCTCCACGCCGCTGCTTCCTGTCGGCCCGACCGCGAAGTGCTCGTAACTCAGATGTGATGCGTAGAAGGGAGTGCTTTGAAGTGTGTACTGGGCTAGGTCTTTCCGGAGTCAACCTGCGCTTGCCCCCGTGAAACGAATCCCTTGCTGAGTGTGTAAACTCGAACAAGGGGAGAAGCGATGACGGTTAAAAAATCGGGCGCAGTACACGCTCGAATTCAAACTGGAAGCGGTGCGATTGGTGAAGAGGGGTCAAAGCCAAGCGACGGTGTCGGCGACGCTGTGTGGTACAGCGGACCCTTCACAACTGGGTCAAAGCGGACCGGGAAGGCAAACTGGTCGGGGCTGGGTCGAAGCCGGTCTGTCCAGAACAGATGGAACTGGCGAGGTTGAGTGTGGAGGTGGCTCGCTTGAAGATGGAGCGCGATATTTTAAAAAAGCGACTTGGCGAAGGAGTCGATTTGAAGTGCGCGGTCATTGACCGGAACCGACACCACTGGCCAGTCGCAGTCCTGTGTGAAGCGCTGGAAATCAGCCCGAGTGGATATCGGCAGTGCAGCGGCGGCGACAAGGCGCCCAGAGCTTGTATTAGCAACGATGCTCTGTTTGCACACATCAAGGCGATTTACGCGCAGGTCAACGGCGAATACGGCTGGCCGCGCGTGTGGATGGAACTCGCCGCCGTGTGCGCGTAGGCACGGAGCGTGTTCGCAAGCTGATGGCGCAGCATAGCATCCGTGCGAAGCACAAGCGCAAGTACATCGCGACGACGAACTCGAATCACAATCTGCCGGTAGCGCCGAACCTGCCGGAGCGCAACTTCGCGGCAACGGCACCGAACCAAGTCTGGACGAGCGACATTATCGAACGAGACCAGGCGCATTGCCGTGGCGGTGACGATCCACAGCATGTCGGTGGCATTCTGCCAATAGTCCAGATAGGCTCGATCGGAAGATCCGCTGATGGGAAACGGCACTCGTTACGCAGTTCGTGCATGTTTGCTTCCTGCCGCTACTGCGACGCTCCAATGATGGCGGCTTCCGCGGCGATACGGCAGTCGGAGTTGCGGGAAAGCGGCTCGCGGCGATGGGTCGGCGTGGATTCGTTCAGCGCCGCCGAGGGACCATGCCAAGGCATCCGGCGGCGCTACGTGTAGCTTAAAGCGCGGCGTCCTTGAGCTTCTTCAGCGGGCGAACCTTTACCTTGACGGTTGCCGGCTTGGCTGCGAACCACTGATCTTCGCCGGTGAACGGGTTCTTGCCGAAGCGCTTTTTAGTCGCCGGGACCTGGGTGGCCACGACCTTGAGCAGGCCGGGGAGGGTGAACTCGCCCGCGCCCTTCTTGTGCACGGCGCTCAGGACCGTGTTCTCCAGATGAGTCAATACGGTCTTCACGGTCTTGGCATCCAGCTCGGTCTTTGCGACCAGGTGGGCAAGCAGGCTGGATTTGTTGAATTTCTCCGCCAGTGGCTTGGCGACTGGCGCGGCGGCCGCTGCGGCGGCGGTTTTCTTGGCCGGTGCTACCTTCTTGGCCACAGGCGTGGCGCTCTTCGCGACAGGTTTTGCTTTGGTTGCCATATGGATGGGTGCTCGTTGTCTGTTAAGTGAGGCGCCAGCATGCCGACGGCATTGGCGCAGCGTGAAGGATAGCAAAGTCCTTGCAAGCTGTGACCCACTGTCGCATTTCCAACACTTCTGCAGGTTCGATCACGCGCTGGCGGCTATTCGATCATGGCAGCGATTCGGTCGCAGGTCCTTAAACTCACCAAGCCCAGCGGTTTGCTGACATCCTTGCTCGAGCGTCCCGCATGCAGCCGGCTACCGGCTGAATGGACTACGCAGGATCCGCGAGGCATGTAGGCCGCTTCGGACTCATTAGCCTTAAGCGCTGCGCACACGATTCTGCCGAGGCTGGCCTCCGTGATCGGCGTGCCACTGGTCAGCGAGAACACCAGATTCACGGAGAAGGGCGGGAGACACGGCATTCGAGCCATGCCGAAAGGATGGGCACGTCGAACGAGTCCAGATGCGTATGCGGGTGACACGCGTGCCATGCGCAGGATCACGCAGATCGGGCGGCGCGGCCACGGGCTGCAGGTCGGTCACCTGCGCAGCAGCTAGGCCCTCTGCTACCGTGACGCCAGTGCCGAAAAGGAAGCCGACGATGGCCGTGCTGCGGAGCGTTGCGAGATTGTCGCCGGCGTGCGGCTGCCGATGGGCCTGCAGCTGGGCATCTGCGTCTTCCGGGATGAAAGATCGGCGGGGGATCGTCTTGTGACCATTCTCCATGGCGCTCCAGATTCTCGGCAGGGTCGCTGTGTCGCACACTGATGGCCACCAACTTGCTGCACAGCATGTCGAGCAGTTTCAACTTTCGCATGCGGGTGGCGGAGGTGTAGTTGGCCTTTGGTTCCAGTCAGAAGGCACCGATGTGGCCCGAGCCGAAGGTGCGAGGGTCGCGTCGATCGCGATGCTGTCATTGCGAAAAGGACAGAGCCAATCTGACGCAACTCCCAAATCCAATCGGCTATTTTGTTTTCAGAGTAACCAGGCATAACCACCCATATCTGGTGACTTATCTCAGATAAGAATCCATATTTGGAGGATTACGGACGACCGCAATCTTGACGAAGCGAGCCGGTGCACAGGTGGCCAATTCGCGATCCGATGCGCCCACGCTTCGATGCACGAGAAGGAACGAGACTTGCCTCCTCCCTATTCAGTCGAGTATCTATCTTGGGCCGACGGACGATGTCTCTCGCGTCGGCGCCTTCCTCCATTGGAGGAGCCGACAAGGTGCGGCGCGCGGCCCCGGGCGCTGGAAGATGGTACTGAGAGGACCCAAGGCCTCCCGTATTTGACTGGGTGCACGTGGCTCGCGCCGCGGAAGATCTACCAAGCGATTCACCGCCAGAACATGTTGGGTGTTTGCGGGAGCGCTGTCGAAGCGTGAGAACTGAAATGGCGGTCACCTTGCCTATGTCCTCCAAGCTCTAGCGGGAATGGACTTGACAATGCTGGTCGTCCCAAAGGATCACGTGCCTCCTCTTGAGCGCGCCGTATTTCATGCTGCGCGTGAGTCTCAGGCGTACGAAGTGGCGGCCCAGGGATCCGGAATGGGACTTCAAATTCCGCCAGCCATCGTAAACGGGCGAGCAGATCCGATTGAGGAGCTTTGGTGATGGCACCCGATGCCCCGGGCTATGCAATGGAGTGTGCCTGCCAGGCATACGTGAGCCGGCATAGGAAGGCCGTACGTGGCCGCCGGGTGCGATTGGGGCCAATCCTGCAAGCGCTGCGCTATTCAATGTCTTGGGTCGGACAAAGGGCAGGTGGGGGCCAGAGCTTGCGAGGGCCGTACCAGGAGCGCGGGACTCACGCATGGCTGATCGCACGTCACGAACTTGTCACTTCGTATGCGTATTCTCCAACTTATTCCGACGATTTATGCTGTAGAAATCACCTGAAGTTCAAGCGATCGCGCAATAGAAGATGACAGGCAACCCGGCATCGGTCAGTGTGCTTGCGCTGGCGGGATGCCTGATCGGTTTGGGCGCTCTGACCGCGATGGAATCGGCGCGCGCGCAGTCGACCGTGTCGTCGGGTACACGGCCTACGGTGCCTGTCGCCGGGGAGAGCACAAAGCTCTTCGATTTCGATATTCCGGTGCAGCCCCTCGATGCAGCGCTGAACCGATATGCCGATGTCACCGGGCACCCGGCTCTCTTTCCCAGCGATATTGTTGAGGGGCGCATGTCGTCGGCAGTGCGGGGCCGCTATTCTGCCGAAGCATCGATGCGCCTTCTGCTGGATGGCACGGGGCTGGTTGCCGACAAGCGCAATTCGGGCCTGGGCCAGACCTTCGTGCTTAAGAAGGCGGACGAAAAGGCCGGCGGGCAACGGGGCGGCATGGCTGCCCTGTTCAGCGCGCAGGGCTACGCTGGACTGGCGCAGGCGCGCATCTGGCAGGCTTTGTGTTCCAATACGCGAACCGCGCCGGGCAGTTACAGCGCGTTGTTGCGCTTCCATTTGGACGCGGACGGCAGCATCCAGGGGGCGCGCCTGCTTGGCTCTAGCGGCGACGCTCGCCGTGATTCCGCATTGCTGGATGCCTTGCGACGTGTGCATATCGAGCGGTCTGCGCCGCCGGCAATCGCGCATCAGCCCCTGACTATGGTGATTCGACCGACCGATCCGGCAGCCGGGCCGCAATGCGGCCAGGATATTAGCGAGTTCTGACCATGTCCGAAGACTCACAACTCATGCTGCTGGACTATCTGGGCAAGAGCTACGGTAATCTCAAGGCACGCCTGACCAGGCTGCTTGGCAATGACGACGCGGCCGGCGATGCGCTACATGACACCTGGTTGCGTCTGAAGGGAAAGGAGAACTACGGTCCGATCCAGAATCCGGGCGCCTACCTGCTGCGCATGGCGGTCAACGCAGCGGTGGACGTCCAGCGCAGGCAGAGCCGTTCGTTGTCGGGCGACGAGGTTGACGGGCTGTTGGAAGAGATGGCCGACCCGGCTCCCAACCCTGCGGAAGTCGCCGAGGCTCGCTCCGACCTGGATGCGCTGATGAGGCTGCTGGATCGCATGCCGGAGCGTCGCCGGGCGTTGGCGTTGCTGGTGCATTCAGAGGGCGTCACCCAGAAGGAAGCTGCCCAGCGTTTGGGTGTGTCTCTACGGACGGTGGAATATGAACTGAAGCGCATTCACGAATCCCTGGATGCGTGCATGACTGTCGGGAAGAAATAATGCGGGTTTTACGTACCGCCATTCGTCATCAATTATGAGAACAGAAGAAATAGGGAACCCTGCCCGCAGACTGCGCTACGGGTGCCGCTAAAGTCTGGACGTCGGACATGACATGACGAAGACATCGACGCACATGGAAGGCCACACTGTGTCGCTTGCCGAACTGGAAGCGCAGGCGTGGAGCTGGCTGCGCCTGCTGACCTCGGGCGATGCGAAGGCCTTGGACGCCCAGAGATTCCGTCGCTGGGTGCAGGCCAGCCCGGCGCACCAGGCGGCCTATAGCACGGTCAAGCTCCGCTGGGACGCGATCGAGGCGCCAGCCCGAGAACTGCAACGGCTCAAACCGGAAGCGGCCGTGTTGCACAAACGCGTTCCAGGCGCACCTCAATGGAGCCGCCGGGCTTTCCTGGGTGCGGCCGCGAGTGCGGCTGCTGCTGGCGGCGTCGCCGTGGTGTACCCACCGCTCGGCCTGTGGCCAGCGCTGGCGGAATGGGATGCCGACGACCAGACACGCGCGGGCGAGCAGCGTACGCTCATGCTGGCTGCCAGCGTGAGCGTCACGCTCAATACGCGGACCAGCGTGCGCCGTCAGATGAATGGTGGGGAAACGGTCGGGCTGGACCTGATCAATGGCGAGGCTGCCGTTGACCTGAATGGTGCGGGGCGCGTCTTTGCGGTGGCCGCTGGTGCCGGGAACAGTCTGGCCGAATCTGGGCAGTTCGAGGTAAGGAATCTGGACGGCAGGGTTTGCGTGACGTGCATCGAAGGGTCAGTGCGCGTGGAGCATCCCACCGGCAGCCGGACGCTGAAAGCCGGGCAGCAGACGATCTATGACGCTAAGGCGCTCAGTGGGGTGGGCAATGTCAACCTGGCGGATGTGTCGGCGTGGCGCAATGGCTTGCTCGTGTTCAACCAGACTAGGCTGTCCGACGTGCTGGAAGAGATCAATCGCTATCGGCCGGGCCGGGTGCTGCTGGTGAACGACAGCGTGCGCAACAAGCCGGTCAGCGGGCGTTTCGTCATCGCCTCGCTGGACGTGGCGCTGTGGCAGTTGCAGGAGGTGTTTGGGCTCAATGCCCGCGTCCTGCCGGGTGGGCTGCTGGTGTTGAGCTGAGGTCGGTTTTACGACGCAGAGACTTTCCGCCTGATTGTGCAATGTGCCCAGGCAACGTGTCGCGCGTTGCCTGTGTGCGGGGTGCCGGGACCGATCCCGAAGAAATCCGATCCGAAAAAAGTTTGCGGTTTTTGAGTGACGCTGTTCGTCCCTTAGACAGGGGGGCGTTTTGTCGCCGGCGCGAGTCGGTGGGCATGTGATGGCCCCAATGGACGTGAGCTACCCGACGCGAGGCGGGCAGGCGATTGGCATCGACTCAAACTTTCGGGCAGGAATTTCACATGAGCACAGGCGGACACAGAGGCGCGACGACGGCACCATCGCCGGGAATGCAAGAGGGACGGGCGTTCCGCATGGCACCGATCGCCGTGGCGCTGGTAGCCAGCGGGCTCGTCGCCGATGTGCATGCGCAGCAGGCTTTCAGCGGTGCCTGGTTCGCGGCCAAGGGCGCCGCGCAAAGCACGGCGGCGCAGACCGGCAGGCTACCCAACGGGACGCTGGCCTCGTCGTTGACCGGCCCGCAGGGACAGCAAGAACAGGCCAACGCGCAATTGCAGCGCTCCATCGCCAACCTCGGCGCGGCGGCGCAGGCCATCGCCGCCCAGCAGTCTGCGCAAGCCGCAGCCCGGCTGGCCGCCCTCAATGAGGCTTCGGTTCCGGATGGTCTCGCCGACGGCGGCCTCAAGGTCGACAGCAACAGCCTGACCGCCAGTTGGCTCAACGCCAAGGCCCCGGTGCAGACCGTCGCGGATGGCAGGACCACGGTGGCCATCCAGCAAACGGCCGACAAGGCGATCCTGAGCTGGGAGACCTTCAACGTCGGCAAAAGCACCACGGTGGCCTTCGCGCAGCAAAAGGACTGGGCTGTGCTCAACCGGGTCAACGACCCGCAGGCGCGGCCCAGCCAGATCCAGGGGCAGATCCAGGGCGACGGCACGGTGATGGTCGTCAACCGTAACGGCATCATCTTCAACGGCAGCAGCCAGGTCGACACCCGCAACCTGGTGGCCGCCGCAGCCAATATCAGCAACGACCAGTTCCAGAAGAACGGCATCTATGGACCCAACGCAACCACGCCGAGCTTTACCGACGCGCTGGGCAAGGTGCAGGTGCAGGCGGGGGCGCGGATTTCGGCGCGTGAGCCGTCGCGCGTCACCGATGGCGGTGGCTACGTTATGCTGCTGGGCAGCGAAGTGAACAACGCCGGCGCGATCACCACACACCGGGGCCAGACCCAGTTGGCCGCCGGCGACAGCTTCATCATCCGCAAGGGCGCGGGGACCGAGGGCAACACCGCCTCGACCACGCGCGGCAATGAAATCGCACCGCAGTTCGCCGCCGATAGCACGGCCGGCAAGGTGGGCAACACCGGCTTGATCCTGGCCCGCGAAGGCGACATCACGCTGGCCGGGCGCGAGGTGCGGCAAGACGGCGTGGCCGTGGCCAGCACCACCGTGAACGCGCGCGGCACGATCCACCTGCTGAACTCGGCCAGCGATAAGCAGGGCAAGGTCACGCTGGGCCAGGGTGCCACCACCGCGATCCTGATCGAGGACGACGGCATGGCCCGTGCCTTGGACAGCCAGCGCGATGCGCTGATCAAGGATTCGGCGGATCAGGACAAGATACGTGCCCAGATGGCCGCCGGCGCCTTCGATAATCTCGCGCGCCTGCCCGATCGGCGCGACCAGTCGCGCATCGAGATCGTTTCAGGCGGCGACGTACTCCTCGACGGTAATTCGCTGACGCTCGCCACCGGTGGCCAGATCGCGGTCAGCGCGGCCAGGCGCAGCTTCGTGGCGGACAGGGCCCAGCTCGATGTCTCCGGCGCGGTGGGTGTGAGCCTGGCGATGGAAGCGAACAACGTCAAGATCAACGTGCAGGGCAACGAGCAGCGCGATGCGCCGGGTAACCGCGACAGCGGCAACCTGCTCAACGCGAACGTCTGGATCGACCGTCGCAGGTTGACCTACGTGCCTGCCGGCACCGGGGGATACGCGGGCGAGCGTTGGTACACGGCGGGCGGCCTGCTGGAAGTCGGGGGGTATCTGAACAACCAGGGCCACGGCATCGGGGAGTGGGCCGCGCAAGGCGGCACCATCGTGTTGGGCGGCAAGGAGGTCGTCACCCAGGCCGGCTCCAGCGTGAACCTGTCTGGCGGAAGCCTGAACGTGCAGACCGGGTACCTGAACCAGACCTGGCTCAAAGGCAGCGACGGGCGGCTGTACAACGTCAACAGTGCGCCGGCGGACATCGTGTTCACCGGCGTGTACAAGGGTTTCGAGAGCGAGCATGCGCGCTGGGGCAAGAATACGACGGAGTATTACTACACACCGCTGATCGCGCCGCAGCGGCTGCTGGAGAACGGCTATACGGTGGGCCGGGATGCGGGCCAGCTGATCGTTAGCGCGCCGACGGCGGTGCTCGAAGGCGACATCGTCGCCACCGTCTTCAATGGCGCGCAGCAGACGCGTGCCGCCTCGGCCGGCGTGACGGATGCTTACAAGCAGAGCCAGAGCGCGGTGGCCCGCGCGGGCAGCCTGGCGCTGGGGCAGTATGGCGCGTTGGGGCGCACCAATGCATTCAGCAGCGATGTGAAGATTGGCAATATCGACAGCATCACGTCGAATATGGCGGTGACCGATGCGCTGGAAGCGACACGATTGAGTACGGTGTGGCTGGACGCAGCTCGTCTCAACGGGCAACAGCTCGGCGGGCTGGACCTCGCAACCCGCGGCCAGGTCGCGGTAGATGCCCCGCTCGTCCTCGCCAATGGCGGACGGCTCTCAATCACCTCTCCCGTCACCAGCATCAATGCGGATATCACCGCGCGTGGCGGCCAGGTGGCCGTCGGCAACCTCTTCCAGGCCAGTAGCCCCGAAGTACTGCTGACGCCGGACGGCCACGCGGGCGTGACGCTGGCTGCCGGAAGAACCATCGATGCGCGGGGACTGTGGACCAATGCGCAGCAAGGCCCGGCTGATCTGTCCCGCCTGGCTTACCTGGACGGCGGCAGCGTTACGCTTGGCTCGACGCAGGACGTAACGCTCAGCGCGGGCAGCCTGATCGATGTGTCGTCGGGTGCGGCGATTCTGGCCAACGGCAAGATCAAGGGCGGCAAGGGCGGCGATGTGAAACTGAGTGCCGATGACGGGGGCAACGGGGCGGGCACGCTGACGCTGAGTGGGGACATCAGAGGCTATGGCGTCAATGGCGGCGGCACGCTCACCATCGGCGCCGGGCCAGCCATCGCCATTGGCGGCACGGTGCTTGAGACCAACGGCACGCTCGGGGTGGGCGAGGCGGCCGTGGTTAATCTCGTCACTACCGAGGCGTTCACCGTCAAGGCTGGCGATGTCCTGCCGATCACTTATCAATACGCCAAGACCGTTTCGCTGCCGGGCGAGGCTGTTGGCGGAGCTCCCAATTTCTCCGAAAGCCATCCGGTTGTGCTGGCACAGG
This sequence comes from Cupriavidus sp. GW822-FHT02D05, assembly GCF_058802485.1. Classification (NCBI taxonomy): domain Bacteria; kingdom Pseudomonadati; phylum Pseudomonadota; class Betaproteobacteria; order Burkholderiales; family Burkholderiaceae; genus Cupriavidus; species Cupriavidus sp. GW822-FHT02D05. The sequence goes on from NZ_JBXAOE010000009.1 coordinate 65,145, forward strand.
ACTGGACTCCACCGCCCGCGACCAGTAACTTCTATGGTTTGATGGTCGACGGGGTCTATACGCCGGTATATCCCTGGTCGCAGCCGTCATTTGGCGCCGGCTCGGTCATCACCGCGATCTATTCTCCAAGTGAGTTTCCGGCCAGCTATGTTGTTCCTGCCAGCATATTTCCGAATGGCATACCCATTCAGCCTGTTCAGGTGGTGATAGCTGCCGGAAAAATCGCGCCGAAAGACGCCACGTTTGCCGCTGGAACGCAACTCGCGGCGGGGACGAGACTGCCGCAGGCGGTCAAGGTCCAGCCTGTTCAGTATCTGGACACATCTCTCTTTCAGAAAGGCTTTTCCAGCTACTCAATCGACGGTCATCAAAGCCTTGCCGTCACGGCAGGCACGAAGATCGATGCAGCGATGCCAGTCTATCGACTGTCGGCGGCGGCATCCGGTGTGGCTACGGGGGCTGATCCGTCCGCCGTTTTCGAACTCTGGACGCCGCCGCAGTATCAGGAAGACCCCGTTGCCGGCAAACTGACTCAGCGCGCGGGCGCCGATGTTGCGCTCAAGTCGAATGCCGCCATGGTCGGTGGCGTAGGCAGCGTCAACATCGGCACGGGTGCGTCGATCACCGTTGACCCCGGCCGTCGCATCGTGGTCGAAAGCCCGGGTCAGATCACGATCGACGGCAGGCTGCAAGCGGGTGGCGGCGCGATCGATGTCATCCAGGCAAATACGGCCGCGGGGGAAAGTGCTCCGGCCGGTTCGACGCCGGGACAGCGCTCGATCCTTATCGGTGATCATGCGGTGCTGGATGTGGCCGCGCGCGCCGTGACGGCAACGGACCGCGAGGGCTTGCGTTACGGCATCGCGCCCGATGGCGGCAGCATCACCATTGGCGCGCCGACTAGGCGCGAGAATGGGGGCGGCATCGCCCAGGCGGCCGAGGCCTTCATTGTGATCCGGCCGGGCGCGGTGCTCGACGCCAGCGGCACGAGCGCCATGATCGATCTGCCCATCGGATCGACCCCGGGAAGTCAGTCCCACCCGCTCGCGCTGGCCAGCAACGGTGGTACCATCGCGCTCAATTCGTTCAATGGCCTATACCTCGACGGCACGATGAAGGCGGCTGTCGGCGGCGCAGGCGCCCGGGGCGGCACGCTGATTCTGACGCTGGAAACGGCGCGTTATAAGTCCAGCGATACCGTTCCGCTGATACCCGACGATGTGCGCTTCGTGCGCGAACTGGTCATCGGGCAGGACCACGTCGCCAGCGGCTCCGACCATCCGCTGCAGATTGGCACCGCGCGTATCAGCGCGGAACAGATCAAGTCCGGTGGCTTCGACAGTCTCTCGGCCTATGCCGACATCGTGCGCTTCGATGGCAATGTCGATCTGGCGCTTGGCCGCAATATCGAGCTCTACCACTCGGCGCTGGTCACGGACGGCTCCGCGGTGTCCGTTCGGCTTGCCGCGCCGCACGTCGCATTTCGGGAAGCGCCGGGCAAACCGATCACCGGGAGCTCGGTCTATCCGAAGGCGCAGGGCAATCTGCCCGCCATCACGCCCTCCACTCGGGTGGGCAGCGCAAAGCTGCTGGTCGATGCCGACCTGATCGACATCCATGCGCTGCAGCTCGGCGGTGCCATGGGCTCCGTGCCATTGCTGGGCGGCTCGCGCACCTTCGACTACGCCGGCTTTGACGGCGCAACATTGAACAGCCGGGGCGATATCCGGGTGATCGGCAATCTCGTCGGCAGCCGCACGCTGGATCTCAACGCCGCGCAGATCTATCCGATCAGCAGCGCCAATGGCACGATCTCCTCTCCGGGCTCGATCATCATGGCCCGGGATGCTGTGCGTATTGGCCGTACCGGTGACGCGCTGCCGGCCCTACCCGGGTCGGTATTCGGCGGCCTTACTATTTACGCGAAGGAAATCGAGCAGGGTGGCGTGCTGCGTGCCCCGCTGGGTTCGATCACGCTCGGCACGACGTCAAGCAGCGGTACGCTCAAACCGCCGGTTACCGAGAAGATCGACCTGCTGCCCGGCAGTATCACCTCGGTCAGCGCCAACGGTCTGGTGCTGCCCTATGGCGGTACCGTGGACGGCATCACCTATTCGCACAGCGGCAATGCGCTGAGCGGATCGCTGAATTTCAACGCCGGCGTCACACTGGCAGGCAAGGCGTTCGACGTGCGGCAAGGCGCTACGATCGACCTGTCCGGCGGTGGCGAATTGCTGGGTTCGGGATTCGTCAGTGGACGCGGCGGCTCGGTCGACGTGCTGACTACGCCGCTGGCCAATGCCGGGCCGGGCTATGGGTTCAGTGCGGCCGGAAACAAGGTCTATGCCATCGTGCCGGGGGCACAGCCGGGCGTCGCCCCGATCGACGCCTCTGCGGGCGCCGCGCCCGGCGTCGGGCGGCAGATCACCGTGCCCGCTGGCGTACCAGGCTTGCCGGCGGGCACCTATACGCTGATGCCGGCGCGCTATGCGCTGCTACCCGGCGCTTATCGCGTGGAGGTCGGCGGGCAAGCGGCGTTGTCGACAGCGGGCGTTGCCACCATGTCCGCCGGCAACGGTTCCTGGCTTGTGTCGGGCTATCAGGGCATCGCCAATACCAGTTACCGTGATGCGCAGCCGACGCAGCTGATGGTGACGCCCGGCCAGACGGTGCGAGCCCATTCGCAATACAACGAGACCAGCTATGCCAACTTCCTGATCGCCGATGCGGCTCGATCGGGAGCATTGCGCCCGATACTGCCGGTGGATGCCAAGTCGTTGATCCTGTCATATGCCGAGCAGCCGGGTGCCGGGCCAGCACTCAGTTTCAAGGGCCATGCCCTGTATACTCCGGGCCGGGGTGGCTACGGTGGCATGCTAAGCGTTGCGACGACTGGAAGCGGAAGTATTGAAATCAAGTCTTCGGGAGCCCCTTCTGCCGCGGATCGCATTTCGTTATCGGCAGACGACCTCAACGCCGTCGGTGCGGATCGCATGATGATTGGCAACGTCGTCCAATTTCAAAATACGATTACGTTGTTCGGCGGCGCCAAAGGCATCGTCGTTCGCAATGGCGTTGTGCTTGAGGCCCCCGAGATATTCTTGGCTGCGGGCGTTGATGGCGTGACCGTGGAAGACGGCGCGCGGATCAGTACCCTTGGACGAGGGAGTGCGACTCCTTTTCCTACGGCGGATGGCTACCGCTATTTTGCCAATCGCGCGACCGGCGCCCTGATCTTGTCGAATGGCTTTGTCGACCTGGTGTCGCAAGCCAGCGATACCTCGTCTAGCATCACGGTGGGCAAGGCCGAGTTGTATACGGAAGGCACGTTGGGCTTTGTGGTCAGTGCGGCCGGCAAGCTGGTGCTCGATCCGGAGGCGCGCTACGGCGCCAGGTATTTGTCTGTGGCGGCCCCCAGCATCAATATCGGACAGCAGGCAGCAATCGATGCCGCCGCCGCCGCCCACGTGCTGCCCGACGGCCTGACCCTCAACCAGCAGGTGTTCGACGGCCTGCTCAGAGGCAATGCGGGGATCGGCATCCCAAAACTCGAAACCCTGATTCTGTCGGCGGGCGGTTCGGTCAACTTTCTCGGACCCGCCTCCTTCAACACCATCGATCCGGCTACCGGCAGGTCGAGCCTTGCCGAACTGGTGCTTAGCACGCCGGCCATCTATGGCCTGGGTGCCGTCGGCGACAAGGCGACGCTGACTACGGGAACGCTGTTCTGGAACGGCGTCAGCGATGGCAAGGCGCGGGACTCCATGTCTCAACCCGGCAGCCTGCCGCCGCCCAAGGTGGTAGCCGGCGGTCCTAGTACCGGTGCCGGCACGCTAGACCTCGTGGCCGACGAAATTGTCTTTGGCTATCCCAGGTTCACGCAGCCCGATACGCAGCTCACGCTGGACCGGCTGGCGCTGGGCTTCGCTACGGTCAACCTGAATGCCCGCCAGCGCATTACCGCCAACAATCGCAACACCCTGGCGGTGTACCAGAGCGGCACCGATGCGGCCTCCTACGCGGGAGGCAACCTCAATCTGGTCACGCCGCTGCTGACCGGCGCTGCCGCGTCGATCAACCGCTACACGGCGGGCGGTGCCCTGACGGTGTCTGCGCCCGCGGGTACTGCCGCGGCGAGTACTGGCGTGCTGGGTGCGGAGATCGGCCTCAAGGGGCGGACGGTGACGCTCGACAGCGTGGTGTCGCTGCCCAGCGGCAAGCTTACCGTCGAGGCCGACGGCGATATCCGGTTGGGGGACACCGCGCACATCGATCTGGCGGGACGCGAGGTCAGCTTCTTCGACGTCCGCAAGTACAGCTGGGGCGGCGACCTGATCCTCTCCAGCGCGCATGGCAATATCGCCCAGGCATCCGGATCGGTGATCGACCTCTCGGCGAAGAACAATCGTGGCGGCTCGCTGTCCGCGGCTGCAACCGATGCGGCCGCGGGGGATGTGACGCTGGCCGGCGCCATCCTCGGCGCCGCCAGCGGCACCCATGACGCCGGCGGCACGCTGGTGCCGTATCCGGGTGCGACGATCGACGTGCGGGCCCAGGCTATTGGCGATTTCGCGGGGCTCAACCAGCGCCTCAACGGTAACGGTGTGCTCGGTGGCCGCAGCTTCCAGCTGAAGAGGGAGGGGCTCAACCTCGTCGTCGGCGATGAGATCAAGGCCAACAGCATCAATGTGTCGGTCGATGGCGGTAGCCTGACGGTCAACGGCCGGGTCGATGCGAGCGGACCGCAGGTGGGCACGATCCGGCTGGCTGCGCGCGACGGCCTGACCCTGACGTCCAACGCCGTGCTCGATGCGCATGGCACTCAGTTGCGCGTGGACAGCTACGGCCAGCCGATCGATGCGCCCAACCGGGCGATCGTCGATCTTACGGCCGGCAAGAACCCTGTCACCGGCTTGCCAGGCTGGCTGCGAATCGCCTCCGGCGCGACGATCGATGTGCGTGCGGCGGATGGCGTCGCGCGCGGTACGGTCAGTCTGAATGCACCGCGCCTTGATGGGAGTGATGGCGACATCGCTGTCGACGCGGCCGGACCTGTCTTCATCGACGGTGCGAAGAGCGTCGCGGTGAACGGCTTCCGGCGCTACATCGACGCGCCGCCAGGGACGCCTTCGGCTGACGGCCGTCCGGTCCAGGTGATTACGCAGGCCTACTTGGACGGCATCGATGCGGACAGCAGGGCTTTCATCGGCGCCGCCTGGAGCAATGCCGGTCTGCAAGGGCGCTTGGCCGGACTCAGGGCCTACGGCGCGGCTTACCATCTGCGTCCCGGTGTGGAGATCGCCAGCGCCATGGCCAATGGCAGCCTGGTGGTCGATGGCGATCTTGATTTCTCGGGCTACCGCTATGGTCCGGGTGCGGATCCGTTCACGCGCGGCTCGGGCGAGCCGGGCGTCCTGACGCTGCGCGCCGGCGGTGACCTCACCATCAAGGGCAGTATCAATGATGGCTTTGCGCCGCCGCCGGAAACCGCAGATGATTACGGTTGGGTCGTTTCGCTGCGTGTCCGTCCAGGTGAAACGCTGCCGTCGCCTCTCTTGACCAGGGAAGCCAAGACGATTGAAATCGATTATGTCGTGCCCGACGGCGGTGTCATCGTCGACATCACCGAGAACGACTATTACGATCCCGGCATGACGGTACCGCGCGGCACCGTCACGAGCTATATCTCCATCGGAGCCGGATCGCCAAGTCCGATCACTATCTCATCGTCGGGCCCGCGCCCTGAGCCTGGCCGGCTCTGGGCGGTATCGCCAATGCTGCCGGCCGGATCTCAATCGTGGTCGATGCGCCTAGCGAGCGGCGCCGATGTCACGTCGGTGGATACGCGTGCGCTGCAGGCAACGAGGACGGGCAATCTGGTGCTCGACGATGAGCATTTCAGCGGGCCGACGAAGACTGCGAAGGCCATCAGTGTGGTGCGCACCGGTACTGGCGATCTCGATCTGCTGGCCGGAGGCGATGTCTCGATGAAGTCGCTGTTCGGCGTTTATACGGCGGGTACCCAGTCGGTGCCGGTGCTCGCGGCCGACGGCTCCAATCCGTACAACCAGCCGCGCGGGCGGCAGCCAGACGGCAGCGGCGCCAGCGTGCTGGGCCCCGATGGCAGTGGCTACGAAAGCCTTGTCGCTGGATCGTCCAGCCTTTATCAGGCGTGGTACCCGGAAAACGGGGGCAATCTGCTGTTGACGGCCCAGGGCAAGCTCACGGGCTTGACGGTGTTCAATTCTTCAAACGCCGATAGCCTTCTGCCTTCCAATGCCACAGGCAACTGGCTATGGCGGCAGGGTGCCGAGATATCCGGCCTGCCCACCGCCTGGTGGGTGAACTTTGGCACCTACGTGCTACCGCTGAATGGCAGCGGCGTGCCGCTGCCTTCCTATGCCGGCGGCGAGCCTCGGTTGGTCGGCTTCACTGGCTTCGGCGCCCTGGGTGGCGGCAATGTCGCCATCCGGACCGGGGGCGATGCCGGCGTGATCGACGGCATGGGTGATGACATCAAACCGGTCAGCCAGGGCTTGACGGTCGCCGCAGGCGGCACGGGCCGCGTTACCGCCGATGGCCGATTGATTCAGAGCGGCGGCGGGGACGTGAGCATCCGGATCGGCGGTGCGCTCAACCCGCTCGATCCCAACGTCAATCCTAGCAAGTACGGCGTATCAACGTTGGTACGCGGTAACACGCTGGCAGCTAACCTTAATGGCGTGCTGACCAATGTGCGCGGCGCCATCGAAGTGAGCGCCGGTTCCATCGGGCGCATCGATCTCGGCTATGGCATGAGCGCACCCTCGTACACGGCCGATCCACGCGCGCCCGATCCCAATGTGGCCAATGGCGGCCGCTCGAACGGCGGACCACTGGTGCTGGCGGGCGACACTGCCGTGTCCTTCACCTCGCGCGGCGATCTGGTGCTGTCGAGCGCCGAGGATCCCGGCCGCACGGCACAGCAGAACACCACGCCCTACAGCATCACGTCCAACGGCGTGACGATACCTTACAAGGGCGGCGGCTACAGCTGGTTCACGCTGTGGACCGATCGCACGGCGGTCGATCTGTTTGCCGCCGGCGGCAACCTCACGCCCACCACTGTCGGTGTGAATATCAACGACAACCGCCAAGGGGGGGACTATCCATCGATCCTGCGCGCCGCGGCGGCCGAAGGCAGTATCTACTACGGTGCCAAATTCTACGAAAACGGCTATGTGACCTCGCTGGCGCTGGCGCCGTCGCCGCGCGGGCAACTGGAAATTCTCGCGCGCAATTCGATCCAGACACTGGGCATGCCGATCAACATGTCGGGTGCCGGCATGGGCGTGCTGCCGACGCCGTTCAAGGCGGCCTTTATGGGTCCGACCGGGGTTGGCGGCGCGCTGTTCACGAACATCAGCGTGGATGGCGGCGGCCTTGACTATGGCTTGCCGCTCTACGCCTTCGGTCCCAATACGGTGACGGGCATTCTTCACGCCGGTGACTATGAGCCGCAGCGCTTCTATGCGGTCGATGGTGACATCATTGGGTTAAGAACCGGCGAGGTGCTGGATTTCACCAACAGCGGAAAACAGGTTTCGAACAAGCCGGTCAATCAGTGGAATGTCGCGGCCAAGCCGGTCTGGATCATGGCAGGGCGCGACATCGTGGGTGCCGGCGCACAACCTGACCACTACACTGACGGCAAGCCCTTCTATGCTAACGGCAACTATGGTGCGGCATCTTCGGGCAACCTCATCTACCACCCCGATGCCACCGATGTGTCATTGGTACGGGCAGGACGCGACATCCTTCAAGCCAACTTCCAGGTGGCGGGCCCAGGCACACTGGAGATCTCGGCAGGCCGCAATTTCTACCAGGGCGACAAGGGCTCGATCGCCAGCATCGGTCCGCTCGCCAGCGGGGACAGCCGTCCCGGCGCATCCATCGTGGCCATGGCCGGTGTCGGGTCCAATGGTCCGGACTATGCGGCGCTCAAACGCTACCTCGACCCCGCCAATCGGTTGCCAGCCGCCACGCCGTTGGACGGCTCGGGCAAGGTCGCCAGGACCTACGAAGGCGAATTGGCTGCATGGCTCAGGGAGCGCTACGGTTATGCTGGCACTGGTGCCGAGGCCCTGGCTTATTTCAATGCACTCGCACCCGAGCAGCAAAGCGTGTTCCTGCGTGAGGTCTACTACGCCGAACTGAAGGCCGGCGGGCGCGAGTACAACGATCCCGACAGCCGGCGCTATGGCAGCTACTTGCGCGGGCGCAACGCCATCGCGGCGCTGTTCCCCGAGCGCGATGCCCAGGGCGGCAAGATCGCGCGCACGGGGGATATCACGATGTTCGGCGGCTCAGGCATCCGCACGCTGTTCGGCGGCGACATCCAGATGCTGGCGCCGGCAGGCCAGATCGTCGCGGGCGTACAGGGCACGGTACCCCCGGCATCCTCTGGCATCGTCACGCAAGGCGCAGGCGACATCGATCTGTACTCCAAGGGCAGCGTGTTGCTGGGCCTGTCGCGCATCATGACCACCTTCGGCGGCAGCATCCTGGCATGGTCGGCCGAAGGCGACATCAATGCGGGGCGGGGCTCCAAGACGACGGTGGTCTACACGCCGCCCAAGCGGGTGTACGACGACTACGGCAACGTGAAGCTGTCTTCGCAGACGCCATCGTCGGGCGCCGGTATCGCCACGCTGGCGCCGATTGCCGACGTGCCGGCCGGCGATGTGGACCTGTACGCCCCGCTGGGCACCATCGATGCAGGCGAGGCGGGCATCCGGTTCTCGGGCAACATCAACCTGGCGGCGCTGCAGATCGTCAACGCGGCCAATATCGTGGGGCAGGGCAAGGCGACGGGCCTGCCGACGATCGCGGCGGTGAACGTCGGTGCGCTGACCAATGCGAGCTCGGCCGCGGCGCAGGCGGCGACGGCGGCGCAGGACGCAACGCAGCGCGATCGTGCAGCGGCCCGTCAGAATCTGCCATCCATCTTCACGGTGCGGGTACTGGGCTTTGGCAGCGAGCAATCGCCGCCCACTGAAGGCGAGCAGAGCAATGTGCCGCCGCGTTCCGGGCAGCTCCACATCCCCTACGACGCAACGAGTCCAGTGCAGTTCGTGGGCGTTGGCGGGGACTTCGATGTCAGGCAAGTAGCGCGCTTGACCGCGGAGCAGCGCCGCCAGTTGCAGCAAGACCGCTAGGGCGGGTATAGGACGTGGCTTTCCCGGCCTGTCGCCGCGCTCGCGAGGCAGGGCCGGGGATCGCTTCGCCCTTGACTCGGGCATGGCTTGCTGGCTTGCTATTGCAACCGCTTGCCTGTCGTAGGGATGCCATCGGGGCGGCAACGTCCGCATTAAGTGCCGGTCATGCGGCAGGTTTTGTCGATATGGTAGATGGAGGCAGATCCGTCATGGACCTGAATAACGAATCCTGCGTGGAGGGGGGCGACGCGGTTGCCGACGCAGCCCGCGTCACCTTCGTCGAGGGCGATCACAGCGTGATGCTGCGCGAGTTCCTAGTGGCGAACTACGACCGGCTGCACAGCCGGCTATTGCGTCATCTGCGTTGTCCCGACCTGGCTAGCGAGTCCCTGCACGATGCCTGGCTGCAATTGGGAAAACGGAGGGTTTGCGCGCAGATCCAGAGTCCCGAAGCCTACGTGTACCGCATGGCCTGCAACCAGGCGGTGGACCGCCTGCGCGCCAACCGGTCGTGGCAATATACTGGTGACGCCGGCGCCGAACTGGAGTACATCGTCGACGCCGCGCCAGGTCCGGCAACCATTGTCGAGGCCCGGTCCGAGCTTGTGGCGGTGGTCGATGCTCTCGGTCGCCTGCCATATCGCCATCAAGCGGTCCTGGTCGCGCTGCGCGTCGAAGAGCAGACTCGCCAGGAGGTGGCGGCGTTTCATCGCCTGTCAATGCGCAGCGTCGACAAGATGCTGAGGCGGGCCCTGGACCTGTGCGCCGAGGGTACTGGTCGGACGGTGACGGTGGGTGCGAACGCGTCCCGCTGTGCGTCGCCGCGATGGCGGATCAAGTGGGGCGCCGCCGGCGTCGCGATCTCTCCGGTAGAGTAGCCACGAGATGAAGGTCAGCCGCGGCTGGGTTTGAGGGGCTGTGGTGCCATGTCCAACTGCCAAAGCGCTCTCGGTTTGCATGCGCCAGCTCGACAATTGAGTTGCAGCGGACACTACAGCGCATCGATACGTAACCAAAATCGATCTTCCGAATTCGCCCCCGCCGCGCTGCCTTCGACAGCACGGTCATCCAGCGCCGCACAATCCGTGCATGTCGGGTGTTGAATGGACGCATTCTTTGCTCGCCATCATCTTTGTCTGCTGTTCCATATGTTCGCTTTCCAAATCCGATTGTTGAGTTGCCTCTGCAGCGAGTCTAAAAGAAAGGGGGCTATGACGACCGGCGTCGCCAAAAAAGAAACCCCACACTCGAACGGTGTGGGGTTTGTCAGAGATCTGCCGGCATTGCGCCGGCAGCTACTGCATCAATCGGCGCGTCTCAGCGGCCGGCCTTGCCCGAGCACGCGGTAGCGTTGCCGAGGTTCAGGTTATTGCCGCTGCTATTGGTCAGCAGGTTGTTGCGGATCGCAGTGACGATCGTGGCCGGCAGCTTGGCGAAGCCGTTGCCTTCGATTCGCGACGTGTTGTCGTTGACACCGCTATAGGTGTAGTGACGGTCCAGGAAGCCCAGGATCTTGCTCAGCACGCTGCTGTTGCTGTAGCACGTCACGTGGTCGAGGAAGGTCACGCCCGAAATCGGGTAGCCACTGGCGGGATCGGCGACCGTCGGCGCCCAGCTTGTCGGGTCAGCGAGATTGCTGCCCAGCGTCAGGTTGGTCAGAGCCAACGTGGTGTTGGCGGAAGAGGGCGTGTAGGCCGTGGAGTTGTTCTTGTTGCGCAGCGATGCAGCAGTCAGATTCTTCGTGGCCGCGGTCGAGGTCGGTGCCAGCGTCGTGTTGATGTAATCCGGGCTGAGGTAACCGATGACATTGGTGCGAGCATCGATCGCATCACGGACACCAGCGCTCAGCGATGCAGCTACAAAGTTCGTGCTCACGTTCTTCGGGTTGAGCGGGTCGTTGGGCGCGGCATTGATCAGCGCCACAACGTCGGAGAAGCGCGTGGTGACCGGAAAGTTGATCAGGGAATTGCCTGATGCCGTGCTGCAGACCGCGTTCAGGTGGCGGGTGAAGATCTCGGTAGTGCCGCTGCTGTCGCTACGGTAGACGACATTGATGTCGCTGGCGGGATAGCTGACGTTGACCTTGTCCCAGGTCTTCCACTTGCCGGAGAAGATGCCGCACAGTTGGTTGGCGGTAAGGGTAAGGGCGCTCAGCGTACCGACCTTGAACGGAATGCCTACCGCAGTGCCGACGGAAGGCATCTGCACCAGATTGCCGTCAGTTGCAGCGCGGGTGTAGCCGCTGATGTCCGTCGACGACAGCACGGAATCGCTGCCGGCGAAATGAACCACCGCGTCGGTGCGCGGAGGCGTGTAGGTGTTGTTGAAGGCAGTTGCCACGTTGGTCAGCAGGGCCGTCTTGCCGGCACCGCTGCCGGTGGAGGCGTACAGATAGTCCGGAGCAAAGGCGCCGATTTCCGCCTTGTACAGGAACTCGGGCAGCGATGCGCCGCCGCCGACCACGTTTTGGGCCATGGCCGACGAGGCCGAGAAAGCGACGGCCAGGCAGGCCGCGTTGATCAGTGCGTGCTTCAGTTTCACAGTGCAACTCCCGTTGATTGGGTGGAAAGCATTTAAGGATTGATGCATGACTTCACTTGCCGCGGACGTCGTTTAGAAGGTGCTGGAGTGGTTGCCGTCCGCAATGAAATTATTGGATGGCGAAATGAAGAAGGCGGGATGAAATGGTGAAGAGACGACGAAGCTGGCTCATGCATTTTCGTCATTTAGCGAACGAAAAAAGGTGCGTCGCGGATATGAAGAGCAGACTTCTGATCGGGCGTCGCTTATGGGGATTGCTACGGTAGCGATGCGGGTCTTCTTGTCTATTTTTTTACGGAAACCGATCAGAAAAAGCCAAAGCGCCACGGCGATTGCGATATTCGTCTGATGGCCGTGATCTTCGCAGATTTCGTCATGGGTACGCAAATCGCTGTTTGTAGCTTAGCGTTAACGCGGCCGGAATGAGCCAGCGACGACAGGGTGCTTCGGAACAAGGGCGAGTGACTGTGTATCTTCATCAAAACGGGCATGACTCGGGCCAGGCACCAGGGGAGCACTGCGGACACTCTGGACTTGAGGTCCGTTCGATGAATCTGGTATTGCATCCAAGAGAAGCGCGCATGATCACGCTGCAGGCGTATCTCGATGAATTTGGTAGTAGCTTGACACCAAGTCGTCTGCCGCAGGCGCGTTGTCCGATCTGTCATCAGCCGCTCCTACTGATCGCCGCATGCAGCCTGCGCATCAAGCCGCGTTTCAGCCACGACACGCACAAGCGATCTCGTTGTCCGCTGGTGCGAAATGGCGACTCGCCCGAGGAGATCACCGTGACTGCGGAACCCAATGGAGCGCTGGCTGCATGGCATCGCGCTCGCTTCTTGCGCAAGTGGCAATGGCACCTTGGCTTGATGCGTCACGTACACTATGTCCCTTCCCTGACGATACAGCGCTTTATCTCGTTGATTGACGTGGCGACGTGTCGCAATCTTTGGGCCTACCCCGGGTTGCGAGAAGAGTGCGTGCCATATGTGCTGCTCGCCTACGCAGGCTTCATGCGCGGCGAGCGTGGATATCGTGAGGGCGGTAGCTGGGTACGATTCTGGTTTGATGCCACCGTGCGCGACATACGTGATCTCCATGAGCCTCGTACGGATCCACCGCGTTTTTTTCGCACGCACTATGCGCGCCCGCGGTCCGCACCGCTGCCGGCGCAACATCACCTATTTCATGTGCAGGAGGTGGGCTTGCTGGGGAGCTATCTCGAAGAGCCAGCTCCGAACGTATCCACATCCGACATCGAAGCGTTCTGGGCGCTTGCGGGGCGGACGTTGCCATGAGATCACGGGAGAGCGGTGCTGCCGTGGTGACGGCGTTACTGGTGGTGGCGCTGGCGACGACGCTGGTCGCAACCATGTTCGCACAGCAGCAAGTGGCCACACGTTCAGTGGAGGCGCATCGTCTGCGCATGCAGGCAGAATCCATGCAGTGGCTGGTGGTGGAGCGGGCGCGATTGCAGTTGCTCGATAGCAGCCGGGTGGCATCTGTCGATCACCTGCGCCAGCGCTGGGCCCAGCCGCTGCAGCCCATACGTGCGGCGGAGTTGCTCGGCCCCCAGGCCGTGCGCCTGGCTGGCTTCTCGGACGCTCCGCAAGCCATGATGGTCAGCTCGCGCGTGCGGGATGCGCAGGCGCGTTTCAACCTGGCAACCTTGATTGCGCCCGGAGAAGCCGGCAAGCCGGCCGGGGTTCGTGTCAGTGGCGTGGCACTCTATCAGCGGCTTCTCACCTCCTTGTCGTTGAACCCGGAGCTGGCCTCGGTGACAGCGACATACATGCTAAAGACCTCTCAGGGTGGTGGCTCGGCACGAGAGGGCCTGCCGCTAGTGCAGATGCGGGATCTGCTCGCCATTCCCGGCTATACGCGGGATACGGTTCGCGCGCTGATTCCCTACGTGGTGATACTTCCGGTCGCGACTTCGATCAACCTCAACACGGCCGAGGCGCAGGTGCTGGCCGCATGCATTCCCGGTTTGTCCGTGTCGCAGGCCAGCGCCTTGGTGTCGGACCGGGAGCGGGCGTACTTTCGTGACGTGGGCGACCTTAGCCTCAGGCTCAAGGCCATCGCGCCAGGACTGCCCGAGCCGCAAGGCCTGCTCCTGGAGACGCGCAGCCAGTACTTCCTGGTTCAAGGTGAGGTTCGCAACGCGCGTGCCGTATTGCGTCTAGAGGCATTGGTGCTGCGTGAGGGCATTGGCGCAGCGGTGCGTACGCGAGTGGTGTGGTCTAGCGATCCTGAAACGCAGGAGCTCGATTGATGCATGGGGCGATGACGTATGGATTCGGGATGGTACTGCTCATGGCACCTTGCGCGCTGGCGTACGCAGACTGCTTTGAAGCTGCCGGTACCTATCACGGCGTGAATCCGGTGATCTTGCGCGCGATCGCGTGGCAGGAGTCGCGCTTTCGGCCGGACGCCGTCAATCGCAATGTTAATCAGTCGGTGGACATGGGGATGATGCAGATCAACTCGATTCACTTGCCGGAGTTGAGGCGCTATGGCGTCGAGGCAAAGACGCTCTACGATGGTTGCGCCAGCATCTACATCGGAGCGTGGCACCTGCGTCGCAAGATGAACAAGTATGGCAACACCTGGACGGCTGTCGGCGCCTACCATTCGGAGACACCCGCGCTGCGGGACCGCTATGCTGCGTCCGTTGTGGCGATCATCCGTGGATGGTCGATCCCGCCGGCTGGCGGGAACACGCGCCCTGCCTCAGATTGAGCAGGCGGATGGGCTCGGGGCCTAGCGCTTGGCCCCACTAGGCGCGCTCAGCTCCGCGTCTATGGAAACCTGTCCCTCTTCCGCGCCAGTCACAGTTTTAGCGTCCAGTTGCAGTGGCTTGACCCCGTACTCCTTGCGTACGGATTCCAGCCACTGCATCCAGGCGTGGAAGGAGATGCGAGGCACCTCCACTCGCAACGTGCTGTCTTCGACCCTGACGCTGGCATCCGCTATGCCATGGCGCGCTAGTGAGGCTGTCAGCGCAGATTTCCATTCGCCTGGCGTGTGCGCCGTTGGGTCGGGCAGAGCGCGCAGCGCCGCGGCCTGCGCCGCCAGCGCCTGCATGTGCGCCGCCTGCTCACGCTGGAGCGGCAGATCGCGCTCCAGGCGTACGATGGCGTTGGTGGCAGGCTCCCAGCCAACAAACCAGCCCAGCGTGGCTGAGAGGACCAGTGCGCATAACAGCAGTGCACGCCGTTCTCGCGGGGCTCGGGCCAGCCAAGCGGCGCGAGCCCTTGCTAAGGGCGGCTTCACGTGAAGCGCATACCTGCGCAGCAGTTGACGGGGCAGCATGGCGAGCTGCTCATCATCGGCCTGGGATTTCATGTGCGGCTCCTCAGGATCCATTGGCCGTCCTCCAGGCGCGCACTCACGCCAGCCTTCTCGAGGCGGGATCGCAGGCCATTGGTGTCAATTTTTGCATTACTGCCGGAGAAGATCAAACGCACGCGAAGGCTACCCTCGTGGTAGCCAATCTCGCTGACAGCGGTAACGGGGACCGGGCCCAGCGCAGTGGCGAAGCGATCGGCGAGTATCGCAAAATCTCCTGCGGCGGGTTGGCCCTTCGCTTCGCGGAGGCTATTCAATTGTTGCTGCATCTGCGCCAGTGCGTCGACGATCGGGCCAGTCTTGGGGAAATGCTCGCGAAGCAGGCTGTTCATCGTTTCCGTTAGGGCATCCTGCTGACGCTGTAGTGACCACCATTGCGCATTGACCCCAGCTAGGCAGAGCAGGCTGGCCGCCAGCGCGAGGCCAAGCGGCCAGGCATTCGAGGCAGGGGTTGCCGCGCCACGGCGGCGGTTCGCCGTTAGTTCGAATTGGCAGGCGTCCATTTGCGGAAGGGCGCGTGCGCCGGCAATCCACAGCGGCCACTCTGCGGCCTGTGCGTGGCGATCGTCGGGAAGATGCGGATGAAGCGCTTTGTCGGCGTACAGCGTGCTGCCTGCCAGCGGGCCACAAATCCAAGCTAGTGCCTCAGCAGGGGGAAGTGCAACGCCATAGGTAGCGTCGCCGGACTGGCGCACGGTGAGCAACCATGGCGTATCGGCTACGCCGGCTTCGGTATTCCCGTCGGGCGCGGTGGCAACCCGGAAGTCGGAGTCGGGTTCCGGCAAGCCCCCGGTCGGCTGAGCTGCCGGAGCCGGCTCAAGTACGACGGTGCCGCAGCCGCGGTCTCCCGGCGGTAGGCATAGTACCGCTGGCAGCAGGCGCAGGCGCCGTTGACCGAAGGCGCCCAGGAGGAGGCTGAGCCATTGGCGGTCGGCTATGGCCAGTGTGGCTTGACCGTCGGCATGACGGGCCAAAACGGCGATATGGCAGTGTTCGGCATCGCGGATCAGGTGTTCTTCGACCAGGCCCGGCAGCGTCTCGCGAAGCAGTGTGCCGGCGACGGCCGGCAGAGGTACTCGTAGCACGAGCATATCGCGAGAGTCGGCAAGCAGCACCGTTTCGTGTGCAAGCGGTAGTTCCGCGGATATAGCGTGGCCGGTCCGCAGCAGGTGCCCGTCTGCGTCTGCGATGGCATAGGCCAATGCGTCGCGCAGCGGGTCAAACAGGCTGGCTGTGCGATGTGCGGTCGATAGCGGCGCAGGGCAGGCCGGCAGGCGTACATAACAGGTCGCGACGGTTTCGGACATTGGATCGGCGCTCGTGGGAATTCGGACGGCACGCGTGAAAAGGCGGGCGGCTTATGGAGTGGGTGCCAGAACGCGGCGGTAGGCGGTTGGGGGGGCTCCAGTCAATACCACGACTTCCACCCCGGTTACCCGGTTGAGTGGCAGTATGGGAGATGCACCTGCCAGTACGGGCGGAGGGCGAACGCCGCCGTCACGCACGGCCCAGCCCGCGCTGATCGCATTGGCGGAGTTCCCGAGATTGCCGCTCGGATCAATCCAGCCGCGTACCTCTAGCCCAACGGCATGCTCGACCAGTGCCTGACGCTCGGAGGGCGGCGCTTCGAGTGCGGCGCGCGCGGCTTCGCGGCTGGCCACCGGGGCCGAGATGCTGCGCCACAAGATGCCATCTGCGGTGCGGTAACCGACCACTTGCCAGCGCGTCGGCCGGCCCGGCTCACGCAATGCGCGCACGATGTGCAACTGTGCGCCATCAAACTGGATCGCCCCGGCACCCAGTTGGGCGTCGGGCACGGCCTCGGCGAGATCGTAGCTGAGTTGCGCGAACAGGCGATCCAGCGAGCGGGTCTCCGCCATACTGTCGGCCACGGCATGCTGGCCGCGGATGATGCCATCGAGCGAGCGCCAGGAGACCACAGCGATGATAGCCAGGATGGCGATGGCGATGATCATCTCCATCAACGTGAAGCCGCGACGGTTGCATATGGTGCGGTACTTACCGATCCGAACGAGAGCCATCTGTCATCACCGTGGCCAGTTGGGCAAGCCGCGTGCCTGCGTCATTGCCGTCGCTATTTCGATAGACCGAGATCACCACGAGGCGAATTAGTGGATCCGCGGTGGGACTGACGCTTTCCTCGCAGCGAAGCGCCACCCGCCCTTGGTCGCAGGCAAAGCGGCGTGTGCCGGGTTCCGGCCAGCGTCTGGCCAGGCGCAGTTCGGCAAGCCGGTTGGCTGCGCTCCATTCGGCCACACTGCGCGCGCGCAGGCTGTCGCTGCTGTCGGCCAGCAGACCGGCCACACGTAGGCAGGCGCCGAGCGCCACGGCGACGATGGTCAAGGCTACCAGCACTTCGATCAGCGTGAACCCGCCAGGCGATGAGGGCCGAGGCGTAGCCGGCATAGGCCGTCCCGAGAGGCTGAGGACACGGCAAACCATGCCGTGTGGCCGGAGTGTATGGCGCGCGGGCCGTCGCCTACTGGACCACATAGCGGCCTGGCGCGGTGGTTAGGATGCTGGCGCGCGCCCCGTCGCGCTCCAGCGTAATGGTGAGCGTGGGCTCCATTGGCTCGCGTCCGAACAAGACTCTCACCGCGCCGGCCTGTGGCGCGGAATTCGGCTGCGCCACAGTGAGCGCCGATAGCGGTGCCCCCCAACTGCTAGCACGCAGTATCTCGTCGCGCATGGGTTGCCAGCCTTCTCCATCGCGGACCAGGAACCGGTAGCTTTGCGGCGTCGCTTCCCATGCGATGGGCTGCGCTCGCAACCTGGCTTCCTGGTGCGCATCCTGTAGCAGCAGGATCAGTCGTTGGGCCTGATGCTCTAGCAAGTTGCGAGGGCTAGGTTGGGCATTGACCACAACAAGCCCGCTGACGATGCCGATGATGACCACCACCACCATCATCTCAAGCAGCGTGAAGCCGTATTGACTCTTGCCTGAATACTGGCGGGCCATGAGGCGGCGGCTTGACGTGGCGATCATGACAGGGCCTATTCCCATGATCCGATGTCTGCGTCATTACCAGCGCCGTTAGGTTGGCCGTCGGCGCCAAAGCTGAAGATGTCGATTTCGCCCCGGACGCCCGGATTCACGAACTGGTAAGGCTGGCCCCAGGCGTCCTTGGGCAGTTTCTCGAGGTATCCGCCACTCTTCCAGTTGTTGGGCAGCGGCTCCGCCGTCGGGCGCGCGATGAGGGCTTGCAGTCCCTGTTCGGCCGTGGGATATCGACCATTGTCAAGCCGGTACAGCTTGAGCGCCTGCATGATCGCGGCGATATCCTGGCGTGCTGCGACTCGCCGGGCCTCGTCTGGCCGGCTCATGATCTTGGGCACCACCAGCGCGGCCAACACACCGAGAATGACGATCACCACCATGATTTCGATCAGGGTAAAGCCGGCGGCGGAACGTGTCCGCATGGTCGTTGGCACATTGGGCGAATTCATCGTAGTTTCCGCAAGAAGTCTGTCATGCCTGCGCGGTACAAAGCTGCAAGGGCCGCGCTCCGGGATGGGCCAGGGTGATTCTGTCGAAGATGTGGGGCAAACCGGTTACGCGCCTTACGCGGTTTCTGACACCAAAACTTCATACGAGAGGCTCACCGCCATGACCCGGTCAATATTCGCGCGTGTGCGCGGCTCCGCGCTGGTGGCCCGCTTTGCGCATCCAGCGGTCTATCGCCAGCGACTCCTCACGCTCGTTTGCGCGTTGGCCTGCATCGCCGCGGCGGGATACTGGGGCACGCGCCTGCACGCCGCGAGGCAAGCTAGCGTGCCGGCGGCCAAGGCAATCTCGGCTCCATTCGTATCGGGAGAGGGAGCGCGGCTGTTCGGTGCCCGTTCGGCCAAGGATAGTGAACTTCCAATCACGGTTAGCGGCGTCATTCGCACCGGCAGAGATGCTGGGGAGGCAAGTGGCGCAGCGGTGATCGCAGTGAATGGCAAGCCGCCACGGCTTGTGCTGACTGGGCGCGAAGCGGCGCCAGGCCTGGTGCTAGAGGAGGTTGGCGAGCGCTTGGTTGTGCTGTCAAGCTACGGCGTACGACGGGAGGTGCGCATGGCGGCAGCGCCGAAGGTACCGGTACTGTCCTCTTTTACGACGATTGGCGGGCATGAGTGGGATGATGGCGCGCCAGCGCTTGTGAGTAATGTGCCGCGGGCCGGCTCACAGACCGCAGTCAAATAGCCGCGACCCGCAGATACGGCTTGCTGACGATGTGTGGGCGCGATACGCAACTGCCTTGCATATCGAGAAAGGTCGAGCGGATGGCGATGTCCGTTCTTCGGATCAGCGGTCCGTGCTTCGCCAATCCATTTCTCGATACATCGGCCTTTGGCGATGGCCTCAGAGCGCATCCTCCCACGCCGTCATCGGCCGGGGAACAGCTTCGGCGCCTGGCCGGCTCTTGTAGGTGTCGTACTGTGCGAAGCCCGAGAAGTCCAGACCGGTCAGGCTGGCAAGCTTGGCCACGCCAATCCTGAAGGTCTCCACGACCGGGGCGATGCCGTCCGCAGGTGGCTTGAGCGCGACGCGGGCTTCCTTGAGCAACTTTTCCTGGCTGACCACGAAGGCGCTTGCCTGCGGCTGCTGGTCGGGGCCTACGCGCAAGATCACCTTCCAGAACAGTAGTGGCACATTAATACCGTCGCAAGGTGCCACATTGTCGTCGTCGAGGACTGGCCCCGTCAGCACGGTGACCTTGGCGTTAGTCTTCAGTACGCCGAATTCGAGAATGTAGCGCTCCAGGCCTTGCCAGAACTTGATGCTCTCGTTGAAGCGGAAGTGTTGCGGCGTGCAATTCGTCCGGTGGAACGTATCCGCATTGGCTCTGGCTGCTTGCTCCGGCGTGCCCCAGGTGGGATCGCTGCGGCGCGTGAGGTGGCCACGATCGAAGTACGTACTCCAGGCGCCATAGAAGTCTTGGCCGATATAGTGGCGAGGGTCCATGCGGTCGTCGTCGTACCAGCTGTCACCTTCCGGCCCGATTTTGGGCGCGCCGGTATCGCGATCAATGTCGATATAGTGCGCGGCGTCGATATTCACGGCCGACACGAATGCCATCCGGCGCGGTGCGCAGATCATGATGGAGAAATTCTCGTACTCAAGCAGGGCAGGGTTACCGGGCACGCCGTTCTTCAGGGGCGCGATTTCGCCGGAGCGTGTTTGTACGAGGTCAGGCAGTGTAATGGCCAGGCCGTCGATGAAGTGCGGGTTGTAGCCGTTGCGGTTTTTATAGTTCCGGTCGAGTCGCATGCGCTCGGCATATTGCAGCCCGCGCGGCAGTGTTTCGCTTGCGGAGGGCAGCACCAGTGCGGATTGGCTTGCTGAGAGGTGCTGCGTGTCGGCTTGCCGCGCGACGCGCACGCTGATCTCCAGCGGTACCAGGACGACCTGGCGGGTTTCCGTGTTTTCTGCGTTTTCAGCGGACATGGTACTTCCCGTGGCGATTGGTTGTAGGGATTCGCCCCCGAGGTGGAGGACGTGGGCGCCCGGCGGCGGGTTTCCGGGTGCCAGTGGGGCAATCGGGACGGCGGTGGGCAGCGCCGCGTCGCCGGCAGCCAGCGCGGCGCCTAGCAGGGCCTGGGCGGGGGCGGCGAGGCTTGCGAGGTCCCGTCGCAGTTGAGCGACGATGGCGCTTGCGCGAATGCCCTCATTGACTGTCATGGGGATGGCGACGCCGTCGACTGAGACCGTATCCAGATGCGGGACGCCCCAGTGATGCAGCGCGACCACCTCCCAGTTGTCATTCGCGACGGGCGAGCCGGAGGAGCCTTCCTCGGTGTCGGCGGCGTAGTGCAGGCAATGCTCGGCGCCACCGCCTTCTCCGCGTGCCAGCAGGCGGTTTTCCCTTACCACGACTTGCTTGCGGCGGCCCTGTGGATGCTCGATGATGTTCACTGTCATCCCCAGCGCATGCTTGTCCGGACGGTCGCTCAGGCTCAGGTAGCCAAAGCTCGTAATGTCGTTCGGGCCGGCGAGCCGCTCACCCACCGCTACGATGGCGAAGTCAAGCTGATAGATCGGACTTGACAGCCAGAAGCGCTGAGGCGCGAGGGCAAAGCGTGAGCCGATCAAGGGCGTTCCGTCTTCTGTTGTCTCGAAGTTGAACTCGATCAGGGCGGCTGCGGCATCCGTGGCGGTCTCCAGCACATGGTTGTTCGTGATGAACAGGGCGGGACTGATCAGGAAGCCGGTTGCCAGTGCAGAGCCCGTGTCTGAGCGGACGATAGCGACGGCGCGGCTGCGACGGGTGCCCAGGGCAAGGAATGAGGATGGCAGGTAATCGATACTGTCGCCCTGCAGCGATTCCGCGCCCATGCGTGCGGCGAAGTTCTTTGCCCTGGCGCGGTCCGGCTCCGCCGCCAACGGATCTTTGCTCCATACTGCCAGCAGTGAGGCTTTGCGCTGGTCGGCGGTGATTGCCGCGCGCTCGCGTACCAGGCTGTCCAGCTGTTGCTTGACGTCGTTCACGTTTACCTCCTAGGGGAGAAGCCGATAGCGTGCTTGCCAAGCTAGCGGCCGTTGATGACCGCCGGATGACAAAGGGACAGCGGCCGTGTCAGCGCACCATCTGGTTGATCTCCAGGATTGGCATCAGCACCGCAAGCACGATCAACAGCACCATCAGGCCCATGCCTAGTATCAGCGCAGGTTCTAGCAGGCCGGTGATGAACAGCGTCCGCCGCTCCAACTGACTGGCCTCGCCCTCGGCCGCGCGCTCGAGCATCTCAGGTAGTTTGCCGGTGGATTCGCCAGAGCGGATCAGATGAATCAGCACTGGCGGGAATTGGTTGGCGGAGGCGAGGGCGCGGGCCAGTGATGTGCCCTCGCGCACGCGCGAGATGGCGTCTTCCACGTTATCGCGCAATGCCACGTTGTTAAGGGTTTCGCCGGCCGCCTGCAGTGCGCGCAGGATCGGCACGCCGGCGCTGGTGAGAATGGCCAGCGTGCTGGCGAAGCGCGCGGTGTTGTAGCCGCGCACAAGCTTTCCGAGCAGCGGCGCCGTGAGCAGCCAGGCATGCCAGCGGTGGCGCGGGCCGGGTAGGGCGAGAATGCGGCGAACCAGCCACGCTGCGGCGACGCAAACGAGCGCGGCCAGCCAGCCCCAGTCGCGCGCGAAATCGCTGCAGGCGAGCATGATGGTCGTAATCGTCGGCAGTTTCTGCTTGGTGGTGGTAAACACCCCTACCACTTGCGGGACCACGTAGGTCAGCAGGAAGATGACGATGCCGAACGCGACCACGGTGACCACAGCGGGATAGGTAAAGGCGAGCTTGATCTTCTGTGTCAAGGCATTGCGGCTCTCGATATAGTCCGCCAGCTTCGTCAGCACCACATGCAGCTTCCCGCTGTGTTCCCCGGCGGAAACCAGGGCGCGGTAGATGTCGGGAAAGTCCCGAGGGTGTTGCGAGAGTGCCCCGGAGAAGGATTGGCCAGAGATGACCTCGGCGCGGATCGCGCCGATGAGTTCCCGTACATAGGTACGCTCTGCCTGGTCGGCTAGTGCCCCCAGCGCTTCGTTGAGCGGAAGGCCAGCGGTCAGCAGGCTTGCCACCTGACGGGTGAAGAGCGCTTGCTCCTGGGTGCCCAGGCGACTGCCGAAGGTGCTGCTTCCTGCCGGCGCGGCGGTCACTACCATCACTTTGAGCGGGGTCAGGCCGCGCGTGCGGAGTTGGCCGCGCGCGGCGCGGCTGCCCTCGGCCTCGATCATGCCGCGATAGATCTTGCCGGCAAAATCTACGGCTTCATAGCGAA
The DNA here is from genome assembly GCF_058802485.1 of Cupriavidus sp. GW822-FHT02D05. NCBI lineage: Bacteria > Pseudomonadati > Pseudomonadota > Betaproteobacteria > Burkholderiales > Burkholderiaceae > Cupriavidus > Cupriavidus sp. GW822-FHT02D05. The sequence goes on from NZ_JBXAOE010000009.1 coordinate 88,011, forward strand.
AAGCTGGCATGCCGAGACTCCCTCTCAATCTTTGCTGACGCGCAGCACTTCTTCCAGCGAGGTCAGGCCGGCGTCGATCCAGCGCTGCCCGTCCTGGCGCATGCTGAGCATGCCGGCGCTGACCGCCGCCGCGCGGATATCGGCATCGGCCGCACGCTGATGGATTTGCTTGCGCACTTGGTCGTCTACCACCAGCAGCTCGTAGATGCCGGAGCGGCCCTGGTACCCGGTGGGCCCACACCGGGTACAGCCGCGTGGGTGCCAGAGACCTTCCTGTTCCCACTTGCAGGCCGGACAGAGGCGCCGGACCAATCGCTGCGCCAGTACGCCGAGAAGGCTGGAGGCAAGCAAGTAGGGTTCTACCCCCATGTCGGTGAGCCGGGTGACTGCCGAAGCGGCATCGTTTGTATGCAGGGTCGCGAGCACGAGGTGGCCGGTCAATGAGGCCTGCACTGCAATCTGGGCTGTCTCCAGGTCACGGATTTCGCCAATCATGATGACGTCGGGGTCCTGGCGTAGGATGGCGCGCAGCGCCTTGCCGAAGGTCATGTCGATACGCGCGTTGACCTGGGTCTGGCCGATGCCGTCCAAGTCATACTCAATAGGGTCCTCGACCGTCATGATGTTGGTGGCGGCAGCGTCCAGCCGGGACAAAGCGGCATACAGGGTCGTGGTTTTGCCCGAGCCTGTGGGGCCGGTGACCAGCACGATGCCGTGCGGCTGCTGGATCTGGCGATCGAACAGCCTCAGCGTATCCGCGCTCATGCCAAGCTTCGCCAGGTCGAGCCGGCTAGCATCTTTGTCAAGCAGGCGCAGCACCGCCCGTTCGCCGTGTCCGGTGGGCAGAGTGGAGACGCGCACGTCCACGGCGCGGCCAGCCACCCGTAGCGTAATGCGCCCGTCTTGGGGCAGACGCTTCTCCGCGATATCCAGCTGCGCCATGATCTTGATGCGGGAGATCAGCGCGCCGTGCAGTGCCTTGTTGGGTCGGACGATATCGCGCATGGTGCCATCCACGCGCTGCCGTACCACCGAACTTTGTTCGAAGGCTTCGATGTGGATGTCCGATGCGCCCTCGCGCGCTGCCTGGGTGAGCAGGGCGTTGATCATGCGTATTACCGGCGCATCGTCCTCGGCTTCCAGCAGGTCTTCTACGGCTGGCAGCTCCTGCATCAGCCGCGACAGGTCGATCTCGCCCTCCACTTCTCCCACTACTTGCGCTGCGGAGCCTTCGTTGGCCGCATACGCTTGTGACAGAGCCTGTTGCAGGGCTTCGGCGCTAAGCATGACAAGGCGGTTGATGCCAAATGTTCGTACGGCTTCGGCGATGGCTTGGGCAGAGGTGTCGGGGCATAGCCACGCTTCCGGCACGTCACCGGGCCGCGGTACGACCAGCAGCCTAGCCGCTCGGGCCCAGGCATAGGGCACCAGGCGCGCGTTGGCAGAGCGACGGGAGGGGGTGGCGGCGGGCGTGACCATCATCCGCCTCGCTCGTCGGGGCTTGTCACCGGCCGTGCAGGGGCGGTGTTGGGCGTAACAGGTGTCGCGATCTCGCCGGCAGCGTCGGGCATCGGTCCCGCGGGACGCGGTGGGGGAACGGAAAGGCTGCTGCCGCCGGCCTGCGGGCGGGCCGGAGGTACCGCGCGGCGGTTGCCCAAGGGCAGCGGCGCGCCGTCCGGCTGTCCGGACGTTGCCGGCAATTGGGGCGTATCGTCATCGCGCACAAACCAGTTGTCGCTAGGGTAGCGTGCACCCTCGTTGCGCATGTAGTCATAGCGCGTCATTACGACATTGCGCGCGGACTCGGGCGTGCGCACGATGGTGGGCCGCAGGAACACCATCAGGTTGGTCTTACGGCGTTGCTTGTTCTCGTAGCGGAACAGCGCGCCGAGCAACGGGATATCGCCAAGGCCCGGCACCTTGTCCACGCCTTCGTTGTAGGAATCCTGCATAAGGCCGCCGAGCACGATGATGTCACCAGTATCAACCATTACCGAGGTTTCCAGCGCGCGCTTGTTGGTGGTGGGGCCGTTATTGCCGCCCGCCGAGATCACGTCCGAGGTCTCTTGGTAGATCTGTAGCTTGACGCCGTCGCCGTCGGTGATCTGCGGGCGTACGCGCAAGGTCAACCCCACGTCCTGGCGTTCGATGGTCTGAAACGGCGTGACACTAGCCGAGCTGCCGGTCTGAGCGTAGGAGCCTGTGACGAAGGGCAGGTTCTGGCCGACCATGATACGGGCCTCCTCATTATCCAGCGTCATCAAGTTCGGGGTGGACAGGATATTGACGCCCTGCTGTGTGCTAAGCGCGCGCAACAACGCATTGAGCCCCAACTTGCCGCTGATGACGCCGACATTCAGGCCGCCGGCACTGGCTACATTCGCCGCAAGCGATGGCAGGATGCCCCCGCCGGTGACCGCGCCTGCGCCCAGGGTGACGATGTTCTGTCCGCCGCTGCCGAAATTGGTGCCGCTGAATAGGCGTCCGTTCTGCACCTGCCACTGGATGCCGAGCTCAGCGGCGTTGTCCGAGGTGATCTCCACGATCATGGACTCGACGTAGACTTGGGCCCGGCGGGTATCTAGTTCGTCGATCAGTGCACGCAGGTTGCGATAGACCGGCTCGGAGGCCGTGATCAGCAGGGAGTTGGTGGCGGGGTCGGCTTGGATGGTGCCGCCAGTGGTGGCAGGGGCCGCGCTGCCGGTGCTCGCCCCCATGTTCGAGGTGCCAAAGCCGCCGCTGGTTGTAGTGGTGGTGGCGCCGCCAAGCCCACCGCCCAGGCTCCCGCCCACGCCGCTGCCCGTGGGGAGAGGTGGCATCGACGGATAGGAGCCGCTGCTGGCTGTCGCTTGTGCGATGCCGCCGCTGCTCGTCATTGACAGCGTGGCGTCCGCCGCCACCAGCGCCCGCAGGGTTTGGGCCAATGTAGCGGCACTAGCATTCTTGAGCGGCACCATATACATATTGCCTGGGCGGCTGGAAGGACGGTCCAGCTTGGCCACCAGCGCCTTGGATTGCTGCAGCCGCTCTGTGCTTGGGGCGCGGATCAGCAGTGTGTTGCTGCGCGGCTCTGCCACCACCGATACGCGAAGGCCGGCTTCGCCACTGCCGCCGCTTGCGCTGCCGGCAGTGGCACTGCCGCTGGTCGCGGCGTTACCCGGATCGAGCATGCGCTGCAGCAGGACTGCCACATCGCTGGCAATCACGTGGCGCAGCGGCACCACCTCCACATCGCCTCCTGCCACGCCTTTGTCGACGGCAGCGATGATGTCGGCGATGCGGCGCACGTTGTCGGCGTAGTCTGTGACAACGATGGTGTTGTTGTTTGCGTAGGCATTGATCACGCTGTTTGGCGTGATCAACGGGCGCAGCACGGGTATCAGCGTGGTTGCGGACTCCTGCTTGAGGCGGAATACCTGCGTGATGACCTGATTGCCACGCGTGCCGGTCTCGTTTGCGTTGCCAATGACCGTCGCCATCGCCTGAAGTTTTGCGTCGGCCTCGGGAACAACCTTCAAGATGTCACCGTCCTCCACCATGGCATAGCCTTGCAGACGCAGGGCCGACTGCAGCGTGCGCATGGCTTGCGTGGTGGTCAGCGGCTTGTCCGAGGACAGGCTAAGCGAGCCTTTGACACGAGGGTCGAGCAGCACCGTCTTTCCGTGCGCGGTAGCGATGGCCTGCACTACCTGGACAATCTCAGCGTTATCGAACTCCAGCGTAACGCGTCGCTGAGGTTGCGGGGAGACCTGCGCCGAAAGCACCCCTTGCGGCAGGCTGGCGGTCAAGGCAAGCAGCAGTGCGCAAGCGCGCCCAGGATTGCATTTGAGGTTCATGTTCGGCATGCGGGATGGCCGTGACTGGGGTCGCTTTAGCACGGCGACAGTGAGTTGGCGGAATGCCGTCGGGGTGGCGCGTCACCAAAGGTTGCTGGTGGGACATGGCAGAGCGCATACGCTATCTGGTTAGTGCAACAGAGCCATGGCGTCGAAAGGCCAGTTCCTGCCATCAGGATGTCATCTTGCGCACGCCTCGCGGTTTGGCCCATTCCTTGCGCGGTGTGGTGCGGCGTACTGGCGCGAACGTACCCATTCGTCGTCAAGGAGTCGGCCTGCGGTATCCCCTACCCGACAGAGCGAGACGGCATACGGCGTCTCAAGTTGCCATGCGTGGCACATACGACATACCTTGTCTGGGGGACTGATTCCTGCTCGAGGTACGAACCCTCCTCCTGCGCTTATTCATTACCGCACGAGGTACCGGAGATGCTGACTTGCTTGATGGCGCTGTCGCCATTGATTTTTTCGGCCTTCTCTGCGCGATTGTTGGCGAGGAGGGTGCGCATCTCGACCCAGCACTCCGCAGACACTAGGTATGCGTGCGGGCGTTGGTGCTTTGTGATCAGTACCGGTTGCTCTTGCGCGGCCTCCAAGGCACGGGAGGGGTTGGCACTGAACTTTGTTACGCTGATGACCCACTGACTTTCCGTCATGCCGTAACCTTTTAATGTAGAGACGAGACGACCGCCCTTGGCAAAATCAGGCGGTCGTCCGCAATCGCGGCGGGCGAAGCCTTGTTGGCGGCTGGAGAAATGTGGTGTTGCTCTGCCCGGTTGGAGCGGCATCGGATCCTCGGTATTGCCTCGCTCTTTGCTTGCCTCGCCTTCGTTGTCAACGCGAGGCGCGACTGTCAATATTCTTTCGGGTTCTAGTGAACACAGGCGTTTCGCCAAAGGCTCATGGGTTTGATGACGCTGGGTGGAGATTGTGCGGCTGGCTCCCAGGCCCGTTCACGTGGTGCCCAGCGCAAACGGTAGCGTGCTCGTCACAGCAATCGTAGGCAGAAATACCTGATGCTAAGAAGCCGAGATGGCGGATTCGTTACAAAATCTACAGAGATTGCGTCGGCGGTCTGTTGTTCGGCCCAATAACGTATAGCCATCCGGGGTTCGGGGCCGATTACCCCTATCAAGTGGGGTCCATCCGCGTGTCCTGAGCGCAGGGTCGAATGGCGCTTTTTCCGCCTGAAGCTATTGCGCGAACGGTTTGCTCACGCTATGCCGTCCTGTCGGCGGTCGCGTTGACAGGATGCTTGCCATTTCCCCTACTCAGTGATCGCTATCCATGAAAGCCAATGTATTAATTGGATGCCGAATGTAACAAAAAAAATGCCACACCGAGGTAGTCAGGAAACGACGCTGTGCGTTAATGAAATATGGTCGGGACCGCCGAAGTGTCACCAAGCGAGCGGACCGGACTCGATGGACCTGCCTTGACCACGGGGAGCGGCAATTGTGGATAGCACTTTAGGCCTGAATTCAAATATTGCGTTATCGAGTGTTGCGAAGGCTTTGTTCAAAGGCACCACGACCTGTGGTTGCCGAGTTGTCGGCGCAAGCGGATATGGAGGGGGTCCCACCTTGCTGCTGTTTGGTGGAGTGCCGGCACGGTCCGAGCGTTTTTTGTATATAGAAGAGCCGTTGGCAGAGGCGGTCTCCGCAGTCGAGTGCATCCCATTCGAGGGCGTCACAAGGGATGTGGCCCTGGTCAGCGATTTGACCGAGGAAGGGAAGATCACTCTGCGTCTCTTGCCCGGAACGGATCAAGAGCAGGGCGTTTTCTTGCGAATCGAGGAGCTGGCGTCATTTCCCGGTGAGGACTCTTTGGTCGGGAATTTCGTCGGGCAGGTCTGGGCGCTTGAGGAGGGGGGCAAACTTGATATAGAAGTAACAGCCACCGAAGCTGGTTACCGCTTGTTGGCTCGTATCCCGGGCAACTGTGTTGCTTACGGCATCCTGGTCGACTCGGATTCCGGCTTGTGTCCTGTCGAATTGCGGATTGACGGTCCGCGTAGCTGCCTAATCAGGGGAAAGCCCCTCGTCGGGTACGCGTTCTGGCGACGTGATATGTCGATGTTTGCCGTCGCCGTACCCCTTGCGGGCGGAGGGATTCTGTACGTTGGCCAACCGCAGCGCGAGATACTTACCAGTTTGTAGGGGGGCTTGACTGCCGAGCCCAGGACAAATCGCGCCATCGGATTCCTCGAACGCCGCGAGTTCGCCAACGCAGACGGAGTCGCCGCTGTCTCCTGTGTCGAGCCAACCGGCGTCGACTGCGGTTCAGTCCACCGCGTGGCCTGCCGGACGCTAATAGATCCAGTGCTCACCGCCAGAGAGCTGATAGGGGCCGGGATGGGGCTTTGGGCCGGGGCGCTTTCCCCCATCGCCCGATCCTGATCGATGGAGCAAGCGGAGAGAAGGGCCGGAGGCCGACACTAGGTTACCTAGTGAGGTTACCAGACAGCATAGTTGCCGTTCGGGTCTGAGCAATGGGATCTTCAACCCTGTCCACCTTTCTAGGGCAGGCAACGACTGTAAATAGCATGGCAGGGGTACGGCATCTGTGCCCAGCATGGGACCAGATAGCAAAGCGAACTCATCGCATCGCGTGGCAAGGATGGGGTTGGTCGACCAGATGGAGCTTTCCGGGCCATACGACAGGCCATGTACAAATGACGGTCAGGGCATCGATTGATGGCGGTTGATACTGTGGCGCCGAACCGCCGACATCCCGCCGGCACCAGCCTGGTCAGTTACTCGATTGAAGTCACTCGTGCTAGTTCTTGTCCGACAGCATAGACCCGGCTAGGCTGGAACAGGGAGCGAGCGAGATCGAATTCGAATCGTACCACCAGGTTACGGATCTGCCGCCAACGGCAGGGCAGCGCGTTCCGGCCTTGCCAGTAGGCACAACAGGCGGAAACGCATTGTATGGCCTCCCGATGAAGGTATACCTCACCGGCTTGATATCGCAGATACGCAGTTACCAGCTCACGTAACCTCAGCGCGGTAGCATGTTGTGGCTCAACTAGGGGCGAATCCCCTCGCGCCATGGCGATTCCGAGTGCGTGGTATGGAGCGGCGGCGCGCGCCAGTTCGCCCGCGTTGCGGGCCGTATGCCAAATCACAAACATTCCGCTCATAGTGACCGTGTACTTTCGTTTGGAGTCGACAACGATGTCGACGATCGCGTCTCGCGTCGGCATAGCGTAGCCAGTCTTGCGTTGAATGTCACGATTAGTGTGTGTACGATTGGTGTGCACCCCACCACAGTAGGGGGTTATGAAAATGACCCTACGCCGGCGCTTTGGCACGCGCATTCGAGACCTACGGAAAGCCACAGGCCTCTCCCAAGAGGCTTTTGCAGATCGAGTGGGATTTGCCCGTACCTACATGAGCCGCATAGAGACAGGAGGTGCCAATCCCTCTCTCGATGCGATCGAAACGCTCGCGACAGCTTTACGGATCAGTGTTGCTGATCTCTTCAGCACACTTTGATTTGATGGCCGGCGCCGGGGCGCTCCCCTAAAGTTCTTCAGAAGCTCATGGTACGAAGCAAGCCGGTCTCCGATATACTTTCATCTTCGTGAAATAAAGATGTGTCCGCTACTTTCGGGCCCCCCATAACTTTGTCTTGCACATGCCACGACCTTTGCCAGATTCAACATTGCCATCGCGCGCCACGATCAAGATGTGCTCCCATCTTGGGGATAGGGTGCGCGCGACTCGCGCCGCCCAAGGCCTACCAATTGATCAGGCTGCCCGAACGTGTGGGGTGTCTGTGGGAATGCTGTCGAAGCTAGAGAACGGAAAGGGCGTTCATCTTGACTATGTCCTCCGCGCTCTAGCCGGTTTGGGTTTGACAATGCTGGTCGTCCCGAAGGATCACGTGCCTCTTCTTGAGCAAGCCGCATCTCATGCAGCGCGCGAGTCTAAGGCGTACGAAGTTGGGGGGGCGAGGGATTTGGAATGGGACTAATTGCCGTCCCGGCACGGCAATTAGCATGCGGCAATCGCGAAATGCCACGGCTGGCGAAACCCGCACGACTCATGCCGCAACGCTGAAGGGCAGAAATGGGATGGGCAGGGTGAGATGCCGGGCTCGTTGCGGCGGGCCGTCGCATTTGCGAATGGGATGACGTTCCGCGTCCGACCGGGCTGAGTGGGAAGACGGATTGGAAAGGTTGCCACCACGCTTACAGCCAGCTCAAGCGCTATTTACGGGACCAGGTCTGACCGCATCAGAGGTTAATCAAGGAGGTCCGATCCCGATCAGGGACCGAGCATCCTGGTGTTAGCTCATCCAAGCTGCCGTGACAGGACATCGCAGCCGAACTAGCGCCTCGATTTTCGCAAAATCGGCGGCGAGCGTTCGAGCGTGGATGGGTTCGTTGTGTAATGTGCGATCCGGTTCCGAAGCTCTCGGCGCTGCTTGCACGGTCTTCCCTGGCCGACGTAGGGAAGAACAGTTTTGAGCCATGGATTCCACATCTGGGCATCAAATCGCCCGGTGAACATCTTCTGCCAGAACGCAAACTTGAGTTCCGTAATGCCCTTGCTCGCGGTGGCTTGGCACCTCCGGTCAAGGTCAAAAATCCCCGGTACCGCCCCGACGGCAACTCCTCCACGGAAGTGACGATAAATAGATTGTCGCGTTGGAACGTTGCCATGACTTGCCTCCTATAACTGGGGGACATTTAGCCTAGCATTGGCGTGCTGAATCACAAGTGAAGGTCGCTGCCTCAATGCCGGGCGCCAGGGGAGTGCGCGGTACCGCACGAGGGTGGCGTCGCCGGTGGCCTCGCCCTGCGAGGTGCCGGAGATTGAGCGACTGGTCTGGGCGCTTGACCCGGTGGCTCTGGGGCCTATGCCTTCGTGAAGGGGCGGGCAGCGCTTGTGGAGGTCACCGATGGGCAATACCGCACATTCTGCTGCAGTGCGAGACTAGCGCCGCTCGTCCAATCATTGACCACGGCATGGGGCTTCTCCATTAACCAGATGAAAAAGACGCGGGTTGCTCGCGCCTGAACTGGCCCAACGCGTCCGCGCAGGCGCAAGACGCGGCCGTGGCCCGTGCAAGGCGCGGGTGCAGCTGCAGGCCGAGCGCGACGCGCTCTGCCGGCAACTGGCGGAGGCAGAGCAGGCGCTTGCGCATGGCGAGGCGGCACAGGAAGGCCTGCGAGCCAAACTCGAAGCGGCGCTGAGCTGGCCGAGAGGGCTGATGCGGAAGCCACCGCGACGCGTCGCCTGGTAGGCAGCATGCGCTGGGCGCCGGCGACGAAAACCGAGTTCAAGCCGGGGCCGTGCTGAGGGGGGAGGCCGGAGGTGTCGGATGGCTTTTATCCACCGCGCGAGGGGACAAGCCTGTGGACAAGCCGCGCGGGGTCGAGTGCCAGCGGCGTCAGCAGATTTGATTAAAATTTAAGCAGCGAGGGTGGCCGTGTCTTCCCGCCGGCACTGATTCCCACAACAGCCATCACCTAGAACAACCCTGAAGTCCAGCGCTCCCGCAAGACGGCACAACGCGGAATCCGGCGCGGCCCCAAATCTGTTCACCCACACCATGTCGATTGAAATCGAGCGCGCCCAAGCAACTATCTGGATCCATCATCCTGATGGCCCAGCACGGCCCGACCCTGGCCGACCTGCAGGCGGCAGGCTGCTTTGTCGAGATACTGCCGACCCCATCGTCTGGGCCAGTGCGCTACCGCAACGCACAGGGGCAGAGCTGGGACGGCCGCGGCGCCATGCCGGAGTGGCTGCAGCGCGCGGTCCCACACGGGGCAGACGGAGGAGCTTTTCCGGGTGGGGTATGTTATGCGATCAACCGGCCAATAGGGCGCCGTGGGCCAAGGCAGACCGCGGGGCACTCGCAAGTTGCCACCTTGCCGTGCCGTCGGACCAAACGCTCCTTGCGAGGCCGTGCCACCCATAGGCCGTTTCGTCGAAGCCGTTAATGCAGACGGCAACATTGGGCCATCCACTCGGGCCCCTCCTCGGTGGGGACACAACAAATACAATGTGACACAAGAGCGTCATGAATGGCTGTGTACTATTAGGCACACAGAGAGCACTTGTTTTGCACTCGATATTTTCGTGCGCTGCGGCACCTCAGTCGAAAGTTTGATTTTTTGTTCCAAAGGGTCCCCATGAAAATCGACATCAAAGACGACCGCGATCGGGTCATTTTCTCCCATGAAGCAGAAAACAACAGTATCCGACTGACGCTGCAGGCGGCGGCTGGCGCCTTTACCCGCTCTGAACGGATCGCCGCTGGGATCATGGATCTTCATAATGCGAACTTGGCTGATGCGGATCTTGCCGGCATAGTTCTTCGTTCCGCCGAACTGCGTTTCGCCAACATGAGCGGGGCGAAACTGAGTAGCGCATCCCTGAGCGGCGCGGATTTGCACGGCGTGAATCTCGACGGTGCGGATCTCACTGGCAGCGAATTCATCAATGCCGATCTGACCTATGCGCAACTCCGCGCGGCCAACTTCACCAACGCGAATCTCAGTGGTGCGGACTTAGAGCAGGCCGACTTTCTCTATGCTGATTTTACCGGTGCTGATCTCACGGGCGCCCGTCTCGCCAACGTAGAAGACGCCTGCGGCGCCTACTTTTCCGGTGCGACATTGAGCTGGGCAAATTTTTCGCGAACGGACATGCCCGGTGTCACGCTGAGCGGTGCGGATTGCAGGGCTGCCATTTTTACTGAGGCCAATCTGTTCGATGCGGACCTGAGCGGAGCGAATCTGTCGAAGGCCACTTTTCTTTGTGCGCGGCTGGGTGAAGCCGACATGAGCAATGCGAACCTCACGGGCGCAAACTTGCTCGAGGCCAATCTCACCCGCGCGAACTTAACGGGTGCAAATCTCACGTACGCGAATCTAGCGCGCGCGAACCTCACGGGTGCAAATCTCAAGGAGGCGAACCTTACCGGGGCAAATTTGGCCGGAGCAAACCTTGACGGTGCGACGCTTCCAGATGCTTACAGTGGATCGCCTGCGCAAGAGGACTCGGAATGACCACCGAGCGATACAAGAAGGCGCAACGGGTAGATCATTTGAGCCGCATCGGCTACTCCATTGAGACTGGGAAGCCTCGAAAATACCTTACCTAATCACCGTCAACGTTAACGACGGCAGTGCGGTCACCAAGCAATTTGATCCAGAGATCGATGGCCGTCTGCACGCCGGACTTGCTATCGATACGTCGATTACGCCAGAAGAACGAGCCGCGATCCCCCGCATCCTGAGGGTGAGGGAGCGGCGGCGTGGTGGGGTGCCAGCGATCCTGGGCTGGAGCGTCGGACCTTTTATCATCTGCGAGCGTTTGCGCGAAATTCTGGAAGAGTTGGAACCTGGACGGCATGACTTCGTGCCGATCGAGATTCGCAGCCTGGGCGCGGGGCCCAATGAAAAGGTGTTCGGCACCTACTACCTGATCTTGTGCCCAGTGCGACTCGACGCTTTGATCATCGAGGAGACCACTTTTACCAAAGGATTTGGCTGCGAAGGCTATGAACGCAGCGCAGATATAGATACGGACGACGATGCGCAGTGCGTGCTTGATCAGGACGTCATTGAGGGTCATCACTTCTGGCAACTGCCACGGGACTACGGCCAAACACAGAGCCACCCAGACCACTACATCACGGGTTACTTCTGCTCGGACGCGCTATGGAGGCACATCAGGGCAGAGAAGATGGACGGCTGGGCCACCGAGAAGAAGTGCATTGCCAAACGCAGAGGAACATGACGGACGTACGTGTCCGAGGCCCAGCATGCCGTTTCAGCGATACTCCATCGAATCGAACTCGTCAGAAAGCGCCGTGGTTGACACTATCGGCTTTTCCGATATTACAGGACTTCTGATGTTCCGATGGTGGTAGATTCACGGTGACTTATTTTCGACACCATTTTCAATGGAAGTATGAACATGCCTTACCTGATCAACGACAACGTAAACGATGGCAGTGCGGTGACTAAAGAATTCGACCCCGAAATCGATGGTCGTCTTGAAGCGCGTCTATCTATCGGTACGTCGATCACGCCAGACGAGAGAGCCGCGATCCCCCGCGTGTTGAGGGTGAGGGAGCGGCGGCGTGGCGGGATTCCTGCGATCTTGGGCTGGAGTGGTGGCCCTTTCATCATTTGCGAGCGCTTGCGCGACATCCTGGAAGAACTGGAACCCGGACGGCATGACTTCGTGCCGATCGAGATTCGTAGCTTGGACTCGGGACCCAATGAAAAGGTGTTCGGCACCTACTACCTGATCCTGTGTCCGGTGCGACTCGACGCCGTGATCGTTGAGGAGACCACTTTCACCAAAGGATTTGGCCGAGAAGGCTATGAACGTGGCGCACAAATAGCTACGAAGGACGATGCGCAGTGCGTGCTTGATCAGAATGTCATCGAGGGTCATCACTTCTGGCAACTGCCACGGGATTACGGCCAAACACGGAGCCACCCAGACCGCTGTATCCCCAGCTACTTCTGCTCGGACGAGCTATGGAGGCACATCAGGGCAGAGAAGATGGACGGCTGGGCCACCGAGAAGAAGTGCATTGCCAAACGCAGAGGAGCATGATGGACGCACGTGTCCGAGGCCCAACGTGCCGTTTCAGCGATACTCCATCGAATCGAATTCGTCAGAACGCACTGCGGTGGGACTATCGGTTTTTCCGATCTTACAGGATTCCCGATGTTCCAATGGTGGTAGCCTTACGGTGATTAATTTCCGAAACCATTTCCAATGGAAGAATGATCATGCCTTACCTAATCACCGTTAACGTTAACGACGGCAGTGCGGTCACCAAGCAATTTGATCCGGAGATCGATGGACGTCTGCAGGCGGGCCTTGCTATCGATACGTCGATCACGCCAGACGAACGGGCCGCGATCCCCCGCATCCTGAGAGTCGAGGAGTGGCGGCGTGGTGGGGTGCCAGCGATTATAGGTTGGGGAAGTGGCCCTTTTATCGTGTGCGAGCGCCTGCACGACATCCTGGAAGGACTGGAACCTGGACGGCATGACTTCGTGCCGATTGAGATTCGCAGCCTGGACGCGGGACCCAATGAAAAAGTGTTCGGCACCTACTACCTGATCCTGTGTCCGGTGCGACTCGACGCTGTGATTATCGAGGAGACGACTTTCACCAAAGGATTCGGCCGCGAAGGCTATGAACGTAGCGCACGGATTGATAGCGGCGACGATGCGCAGTGCATGCTTGATCAGGATGTCATTGAGGGTCATCACTTCTGGCAACTGCCACGGGAATACGGCCAAACACAAAGCCACCCAGACCGCTGTATCACGGGCTACTTCTGCTCGGACGAGCTATGGAGGCACATCAGGGCCGAGAAGATGGACGGATGGGCCGCCAAGAAGAAGTGCATTGCCAAATGCAGAAGAGCATGACGGACGTACGTGTCCGACGCCGGGCATGCCGTTTCAGCGATACGCCATCGAATCGAACTCGTCAGAAATCACCGTGGGGGACACCACTGGCCTTTCACGGTGACTTATTTCCGACACCATTTTCAATGGAAGTATGAACATGCCTTACCTAATCACCGTTAACGTTAACGATGGCAGTGCGGTCACCAAGCAATTTGATCCGGAGATCGATGGGCGTCTGGAGGCGCGCCTTTCGATCGGGACATTGATCACGCCAGAAGAGCGGGCCGCGATTCCCCGCGTGTTGAGGGTGAGGGAGCGGCGGCGTGGCGGGGTTCCTGCGATCTTGGGCTGGAGTGGTGGCTCTTTCATCATTTGCGAACGCTTGCGCGACATCCTGGAAGAACTGGAACCCGGACGGCATGACTTCGTGCCGATCGAGATTCGTAGCTTGGACTCGGGACCCAATGAAAAGGTGTTCGGCACCTACTATCTGATCCTGTGTCCGGTGCGACTCGACGCCGTGATTATCGAGGAGACGACTTTCACCAAAGGATTCGGCCACGAAGGCTATGAGCGTAGCGCACGGATTGATGGCGACGACGATGCGCAGTGCGTGCTTGATCAGGATGTCATTGAGGGTCATCACTTCTGGCAACTGCCACGGGAGTACGGCCAAACACAAAGCCACCCAAACCGCTGTATCCCCAGCTACTTCTGCTCGGACGCGCTATGGAGGCACATCAGGGCCGAGAAGATGGACGGCTGGGCCGCCAAGAAGAAGTGCATTGCCAAACGCAGATGAAGATGACGGACGTCTATGTTTCGGAAAGGCTCAGGCGTTCTGCTTCGGAACCAACCAATAGTGAAGTGAAGTGATCGGAAAGCATCATGGCTGACCCTATCGACTTTACGGATTTCAAAGAGTTGCCCCAGATTACTGTCAAGTCTCTCGACGGCTCGACGGCAGTAGCCATGCGGTGGACTAACCCTAGCCAGGCTCGGTGATCGAGATTATTTATTCCGTTGGCGGGTTGAGAGTATATTTATAATTCCACTTGTGTGATTTACTTGATTCAGTGGAATATAAATCACTGATTTGGTTTAGGATAAAAAAGATAAGTGGGGTAATTATGCCATATCTAGTTGGACTTAGTGTTTCAGATGGGAGCGCTGTTCGTAAGCAGTTTGATCCAGAGATTGCCCGTGAGTTGCACGCGAAGATAACTCTCCTGACGTCAATATCGACAGAAGATCGGGCGGCTATTCCTCGAGTATTGAGAGTTTCGGAACGTAGACGCGGCGGAATACCCGACGTTATTGGGTGGAATATCGGACCGTTTATTATTTGCGAGCGTTTGCGCGATATTCTTGAAGAGTTGGAGCCGGGTCGACATGACTTTCTGCCTATCGAAATTCGCAGCGAAGATCGTGGGGTCGATGAAAAAATATTTGGTACGTACTACCTGATTTTGTGTCCTATTCGGCTCGATGCGGTGATTATCGATGAGACTTCATTTGATAAGGGGGGTGGGCGGGAAGGTTATGTGCTGAGCGGAGGTGGAATTTCAACACTAAAGGAAGGCGTCTGTGCATTGAATAAAATGGTTATAGAGGGTCATCATTTTTGGCAATTGCCATCTGATTTCGGGAGTACGTCGAATTATCCGAATCACTCAGAAACAGGTTACTTTTGTTCAGATGAACTATGGTCTAGGTTCAAATCCGAGAAGATGGATGGGTGGACGATAGAGAAAAAGTGTGTCGTAAGAAATATATAAGATATTAAGACAATCTTACCCCGTCGTCCTGGATGGTAGCGGCGACGATGTGCGGTGCCTGCTTGATCAGGATGTCATTGAGGGTTATCACTTCTGGCAACTGTCACGGGAATACGGCCAAACACGGAGCCACCCAGACCGCTGTATCCCCACTTACTTCTGCTCTGACGAGTTATGGCGACGCGTCAGGGCCGAGAAGATGGACGGATGGGCCGGCGACAAGAAGTGCATTGCCAAACGCAGAGGAACATGGCGGACGTACGTGTCCGAGGCCCAGCATGCCGTTTCAGCGATACTCCATCGAATCGAACTCGTCAGTAAGCGCCGTCGTTGACACTATCGGCCTTTCCGATCTTACGGGATTCCCGATGTTCCAATGGTGCCAGCCTCACGGGAACTAATTTCTGACACCATCTCCAATGGAAGAATGAACATGCCTTACCTGATCACCGTTAACGTTAATGGCGGCAGTGCGGTCACCAAGCAATTTGATCCGGAGATCGATGGGCGTCTGGAGGCACGCCTTTCGATCGGGACATTGATCACGCCAGAAGAGCGGGCCGTGATTCCCAGCATCCTGAGGGTCGAGGAGCGGCGCCGTGGCGGGGTGCCGGCGATTATTGGTTGGGGAAATGGCCCTTTTATCGTGTGCGAGCGCCTGCGCGGCATTCTGGAAGGACTGGAACCCGGACGGCATGACTTCGTGCCGATCGAGATTCGCAGCCTGGACGCGGGACCCAATGAAAAGGTGTTCGGCACCTACTACCTGATCTTGTGCCCAGTGCGACTCGACGCTGTGATCATCGAGGAGACCACTTTTACCAAAGGATTTGGCCGCGAAGGCTATGAACGCAGCGCAGATATAGATACGGACGACGATGCGCAGTGCGTGCTTGATCAGGATGTCATTGAGGGTCATCACTTCTGGCAACTGCCACGGGACTACGGCCAAACACAAAGCCACCCAGACCGCTGTATCCCCAGCTACTTCTGCTCGGACGAGCTATGGAGGCACATCAGGGCTGAGAAGATGGACGGATGGGCCGGCGACAAGAAGTGCATTTCCAAGCATCGATGAACGTACGTACCGGACGTACGTGTCTACGGGCTGGCGTGCCATAGCGTATCGAATCGCATAGTTCTGGGCGGCGTGGGGAACGGGATACGGTCGCCATTTTTTCGCGATCTGAGATGAATTTTCTGTGACTTTCTGCTCGATGAATGGCGCGAATCCGTCTAGCCGGACGGGTGATCCAACCTTCGGATCGGGATCCGATTGCAAGACCCGCTTAAGGAAAGAGTCACAGAGTCTCGAAGTACAGCTGACACAAGCTGGCTATTTGATCGTCTGAATGAACTGGTCTTCATACACGAAGGGAGATTGCGGTCATCCAGCGTGAGGCAATCTGGTATGTTGCATACTGACGTAGAGATAGTCGTCGCCAGTTTTCAAAGGCCCAATTCGTTATGGGCGTGCACTATATCTTCTGCTTGCAGAAGTGATCCCATCGACGCGTCTTGCTATATCAACTGTCAACGCAAGGATGAGGAAAAGGAGACGGTATGTCATACCTAGTAATGGTCAGCAGCGGAGCAAGCGCTGTGGGCAGGGAATTCGATCCGCCAATTTCTATCCGGTTAAAGACCAAAATCGACCGCGGACTGGAGCTAACAGACGAAGAGCAAGCGGGAGTTCCCCGAGTGCTGAGAGTGGCGCAACGCAAGGGTGGTGGGATACCCGCAATTCTCGGTTGGCTTGCCGGCCCATTCATTGTTTGTGAGTCTCTCAAAGACAAACTGGAATCGCTCGAGCCGGGTAGGCACCGCTTTTTTCCGCTCGAGATATGGGGGCTGGAGAACTCGCACCGGGACCAATGCTATGGGATTTATTACTGGATTGTATCACCTCCGCGGCTTGATGCGGTGATTGTCGAGGAGACGACATTTGCCAAGGGATATGGCCGCACTGGCTACGAACTAAGCGGCGGTCAAATCTCTAGCGCTGCCGATGGTGTCTGCGTGTTAGACGGAAATATAGTGGCTGGTCACCATTTTTGGCAATTGCCTAGCGATTTTGGGGCAACGAAACAGTATCCGGAGCATTCTAGCAATGAGTTCTTCTGTTCTGATGCGTTACGGGACTTTGTCGCGTCAGAGCGCATGGACGGATGGAATTTCGCGAAGAAATGCATCAAAAAGAAAGAGTAATCGGTTTGATCGACTGACTTCCTTGTTGACCTAATGTGTCGACCTAAGAATTGTGCATATAATTAACAGAAGTATAGAGCATTTGGAAAATGTGACTATCGGGTTCAGTGGGTATGTATACTCGTTGTGCGATAAATTGCAGGGTGAGACGGTCAAAATAAAATGCCGGGCGGGAAACTGAACATTTCTGGAGGCGACGGCAAGTAGGAGAAGGAGCGGAAATACTAAATGCTAGACACTGATCTCAACTTTGAAATAATACATTGGCGTGTTTGGGTAAATGAAGAGACGCTGAAATAGAGGCTTTCGGCCGATGAGGCATCGCCTTTCTTTGGCCATTTATTCTGCGAATCACCCAGGATCGAGTTTGACAAGAAAGCACGACCCATCGCCCTCCGCGACGCCTATACCATCACTTTTGGTATCTGGTTGGTTTCAGACAGGCCGAGAGATTTGCTGATTCAATTGGATCCGACTGCGTTCGCATTTGTGCGGGCGGAGGTGGACAACAGCAACTTCGATGGGGCTGGGCCCGGATTCTGGTTTTGCGACGCTGTGCGCAGGCTTGATTGCATTGCCGACGAACGGTCGCAAGTTACCCGCTACGAAGACGTTTCATTCAAGGTATACAAGATTCTTATTGATGTGAAAGTGAGGCGCGACACAGTTGGGGAGGCGCGTGTATTCAGACTCACACACGCTTCATTGATACAGATTGCCGACGACGTGGTGGTAGACGCACTCCGGAGCGCAAAATCGAAGGATTTTCGTTCCAGAGCTTGCAACCGTAGCAATTGCCGATCGAACGTTGGGGGATGCGAAAAAATGGCGAATGCCGTAATGGAACGGCACATGCACTGCATGCAGAATGTCGGACAAGAAAGTTCTGTGCTCAGACTGCTGCTCAATGCGAAACGGTTTGATATCGACGCTCCGGAGAACTCGCTGTTTCTTCCAAGAGACGAGTCCATCGCCAAGGCTATGGGTTCCGTTCGCCACGCAGGGAACCATGCGCCAGTCGATACAGCGCAGCCAGCAGTCCTGGATGAGTTCGGTCGTACTCCCACGCAATTTGGCAAGAGCTATGCTCTGCTTATGGAAGTTGCCCCTGCGAAGCTGACCGCCGCAGAAAGACCCTTGAGGGTCCAGGTATTCGATCAGGCCGAAAAGCTCGCCGTTGACCTTCGCGACTACACCAACAAGGCAATGCTGGACAACCGCCTTGTTCTCAGCCAGACCGATCCCAAGTATGTGGGCCTGTCCGACATAGCAGCAGATGCGGCGTGGAAGGCTGACGTTGCCAAGGTGTTTGGATCGGGGCCGGACGGATTCGACGTCGGCCGTCAGGATCTTTCTGCTTTTCGTGCCGAGACCGCGGCAATTAAGGCGGCCCACGGCGATCTACGCTGGCGTGCCTTCAACACGCAGACAAAGATCGACACGCTGTTGTCCGCTGCACAAGCCAACAACACCAATTTGTTCGGCAAGAAATCCAAGCTGGCCGACCCCAATACCTATATTGAAGCCAAGGGGCTAACTGTCGGCCAACTTTCCACGCCCCGGCTGCAGGCTCTCGCCCAGGCCTGGCAACGCAACGCGCGATCGCATCCGCTCAGGACAAATCGCTTTCCGCGATGTCCAAGGCTCAGGACACCGCTCCGTTGGGACGTTGCATGCTGTCGGTCGCTGGCAAAGCCTTTGACCGTGCCATTGCGATAACGGATGCGTTCGGCAGCTATACGGCGGCCAGAACAGCGGGGCAGACGGTACTGGAGGTCGACATCACGGCAGGCAAGCAATTCCTGCATGATGCGGCTGTGAGCTTGCCAGTGGTGGGCGGGACCGTCCTCCTCACTGCGGCACGTGTCCCGACCCTTTCGGCTGGCGGGCCTGAAGGCGGTCGGTGCCGGAATTGCGGATTGGATCCAGGAGGTCGTCGTTCCCGGCCTAAAGAATCTCCACTTTGACGGCAGGTCAACGCCAACCAGGTCCTTCCGCCCTGAGCCTCGGACGCTCCCCTTCTCACTGGGGGAACATAAAATACAATATGACATAGAACCGTCACGAATGGTTGTGTAGTATTCGTCGCAGAAGAAACGTTCGCTTTGCTTCGGATGCCCTCGTGCGAGCGTCACTACTTTGTCTCTAGTTGTCGCGAAAAAATGGACACAGCCGGACTTGCAACCGCAGCAATTTCCGATCGAACGTTGGAGGATGCGGGAAATGGCGAATGCTGTAACGGAATGGCATCGTGCACTGCAGCAGAATGTCGGACAAGAAAGTGCCATACTCAGACTGCTGCTCAATGTGAAACGGTTTGATATCAACGCTCCGGAGAACCTGCCGTTTCTTCCAAGAGACGAGTCCGTCGCCAAGGTCCCGGGTACCATCCGTTATGCGGGGAACCATTTTGCCAATCCATGCGGCGTAGCTGGCAATCCTGGATGAGTTCGGTCGTACGCCGACGCAACACGAGCGTCGCACTACCTTTGGCCGGAAATGAGAATAATTATCAGATATAGTTGGCGTAAAGCTCGCTGTTCGATAAATGAGAGAATGAAATGAAAAATTGTGAACTGCGTGACACAGAAAAAAATCGATCCGGTGTTGACGGTGAGAATAAAAAAGAGGGTAAATATTTTAGAATAGAACAAGAAACTAGGGGTCTTCGCGTCACGCCGTGGCGTATCTGGGTAAATGAGTCTGTTCTGAAAACGGGATGGCGTCCGGAAAGTTCCAAGCCATTTCATGGATTGCGTTTCCAGGAGCCACCAAAAATTTCCTTTGACAGAAAGGGGCGGCGTGGTGCCATCTGGGATGCCTACGGAATTATGCTGGGTATATGGCTTATTTCAGATCGGTTGAAAGAATTGCTAGAGTCATTGGATCTTGACGCTTTCGCATTTGTTAAGGCGGAGGTCGACTATAGCAACTTTGAAACACCTGGGCCAGAATTTTGGTTTTGTGACATCGTGCGATTTTTGGATTGTATTGATGAGGATAATTCAGAAATTGAATTTCAAAAAAATGTTCCATTCAAAAATTATATCGCGTTGAATGGCGTAAGAATAAGACCTGAATCCGTGGGTCAGTCCCGAGCATTTCGTTTGAAGTATTCGCCGCTTGTGGAGATCGTCGATGAGATTTTTGTTAAAAAAATTCGCGAAGAAAAATTGAATTGCTTCAAATTTGCGGACGTGGCTGATAAATAATCGATTGATCATATTTGGAGGCTGGAAGTGGCGAATTCAGTTATGGAGCGACATCACGCGCTTCAACAGAATGTTGGAGATGTTAGTGATGTTATGGCCGTTCTGATTGCGACCAAACGCTTCAATATCGATGCTCCGGAGAATTTACTATTTTTGCCGAGAGATGCAGGTATTTCAAAGGCAACCGGTACTATTCGCCATGCCAGTAATCATGAGCCAGTGGAGGCGGCTCAAAAGAGAATTTTTGATAAATTTGGAGCTCAAGTAACGCCATCCGGGCTGTCCTATGCTGCACTAATGCAAACGAAAGAGGAGGATTTGCTTCCTGCCGACAGGGCGCTACGACCTCACGTTTTCAAAGATGCCGAGCAGCTTGCAATCGATGTGCGGGACTATACGAACAAGGCGATGCTGGACAACCGCCTTACTCTCACTAAGACAGATCAGAAATACGCCAATCTCTCCGACGCGGCAGCAGATGCGGCGTGGAAAGCAGACGTTGCCAAGGTGTTCGGGTCAGGGCCGGACGGATTCGAAGTCGGCCGTCAGAATCTTTCCGCTTTTCGCGCCGAGACCGCAGCAATCAAGGCGGCCCACGGCGACCTACGCTGGCGTGCCTTCAACACGCAGACAAAAATCGACACACTGTTGTCCACCGCACAAGCCAACAACACCAATCTGTTTGGTAAGAAGGCCAAGCTGGCCGACCTAAATACCTATATTGAAGCCAAGGGGCTGACCGTCAGCCAACCTGTCACGCCCCGGCTGCAGGCCCTCGCCCAGGCCAGGCAACGCGCGATCGCATCCGCCCAGGACAAATCGCTTTCCGCGGTGGCCAAGGCTCAGGACACCGCCTCGTTGGGACGTGGCGTGCTGTCGGTCGCCGGCAAAGCCTTTGACCGAGCTATTGCGACGACGGATGCATTCGGCAGCTATACAGCGGCCAGAACAGCGGGGCAGACGGTATTGGAGGCTGACGTCACGGCAGGGAAGCAATTCCTGCACGATGCGGCTGTGAGCTTGTTGGTGGTGGGCGGGACCGTTCTCCTCACCACCGCAGGAGTACCGGCGCTGTCGGCTGGCGCCCTTGTTGCCGGCGTATCGATTGTGGGAGCGGTCGCCGACAGCGCTTGGGACTACGTCGGGGCGCCGTTGGCCAAGATGGCGGGCTCGCTCAGCGACGCCGATTTCGGCGAGGCGCTGGCGGACCTGAAGTCGGTCGGCGCAGGGATCGCGGAGTGGACCCAGGAAGTCGTCGTTCCCTACCTGAAGAATATCCAGTTCAACGCTACTGCTTTCGCACAGGATCCTGAGGGGTACCTGAAGGCAGTGGCCGAAGCGATCTGGAACAGTACCAAAGAAGGGCTGTTGGAGAGATGGAAAGACAGCGGCGTCTTTGTCGATGAGAATCTCGCCTCCCTGGGAGACGCAGTGAAGGAACACCTTGTCGCAACCCTTGGCAAGGAAGTGCACGGCGTGGTTCAAGGCTTTGGCGATACGGTGACCGAGATCGGCGCTAGCGTGCAACAGATCGCAACGGGCGTGACGGACATTCTGAATCCTTCCGCGGCGTCCACTCCTCGCAACGGCACGATCCTGGACGTGTCCACGGACACGGTGACGATGCAGCCGTCACGCCTTGATCTGGGTGCATCCGGTGGCGGGCATGGGCTATTGCAAGCTGGTGCAGGCTACACGGCGACCATGCTGGAACGTTACGTGAATCGTGACGGCATCGAGTATGTCGCACCCGGCAACGTCGTAACAGGCGGCACGCGCCCGGGTAACAACAGCTTGAATGATCTTTCTGGCTTGCTTGCAGGTGTGCGCACGCAGACCCATCAACAGAGCATGCTGGTCGAGTCCGGGGATCAGGTAATGCTCATCAAGGCGCCGAACTCGGCTCGGCCCGATGTTGTGGATTTCAGGGGGCAACGTTTCGAGGCGACCGTCTACTTCGACGCCCAGGGCCGCTGGATTGGCTTCACGCCCATTGCCGGGCAGACCGGGACGGTGAGCATGGCGGACGGCACGGTGATCCAACTTGATCCCACGCAGACCATCCTGGTTGGCGAAAGCGCCGTGAAGAGTGATGGAGAACTGATTGCGCGCGGTTGGATGCCGGTAGCCACCGAGATCGTGGTCAGGAGTCTTGAGTCGCAGACGGCTGCGAACGGGGTTCCCTATGTCGATCCGATAATGCTCGACGCGGGCGACGACGGCGTGGTCCTCGGAGTTGGCCAGGTGGACTTCGACATGGATTCCGACGGCACACCAGAGCGCGTGCGCTGGACTGCGCCGACCGACCCACTGTTGGTGATGGACCGCAATTTCGATGGCAGGATATCCGGCGGCGCCGAACTCTTTACACTGACGCAAGGCGCCGGTGCGCGCCCTACGCTGGCCATCTTGGACAGCAATGCCGATGGCAAGCTGGATGCTGCGGACATTCAATGGTCGGACCTGCGCGTCTGGAGCGATCGCAACCAGGACGCCTATGCGAGCGCTAGCGAATTGACCAGTCTGGCGGATCTGGGTATCCAATCGATTAATCTTGCACCCGTAACCGGCACGGTGGCGGGGCAAAGCAATGTCAAGGGCGTGGTCGCCACCTATACGGACGGCAGCACCCGCACGTTGTGGGATGTGGACCTGGAGTCCTCAGGCAATCCCGGATCGGCATCAACCACGAAGTACGCTGCAGACATCGACAAAATTGTTCTGGATGGAAAATCGGTGTTGGTCGCCAAGAGCGCACTGGGCGTACGCATCGACCTGAACGGCAGTGGCGCGACACAAGCGATGGGCCAGGCGGGCAACGACACGCTACTGGGCACGACCGCCAACGATTGGCTGATTGGCGGTGCTGGCTCGGACACATTCTCGGGCGGCGGCGGCAGCGACCTGCTGGTCATTGACTCAGATGACCGTCAAGCCAACATTAATGGCGGTGACGGGATAGATACCGTGCTGATCTCCGACGATCGTGGCGTCACGCTCAACCTATATCAGGCCAATGTCGAGGTGGTCTACGGCGGATACGGCGCCGATGTACTGGTGGGAGCCGGAGCGGACAACTATTTCATTGAGGGAGCAGCGGGGGACGATTACATCCGGGGCGGCCGCGCCGACGACGCACTGTCGGGGCAGGACGGGGATGACGTTGTGTTTGGTGATGATGGCGATGATCTGATTCGCGGCGGCCGCGGTAGTGATCAACTGTTCGGCGGCGCTGGCGGTGACGTTCTTGATGGCGGTGGAGGCGACGACATCATCGATGCCGGCGCAGGCAACGACGTGATCTCGGCCTCGGCCGGACGGGACACCATTGACGGCGGGGCTGGCATCGACCTGATTGAACTCTCGGGCGCCTTGTCCGACTATCGCTTCATACGCACGGCGAGCGGCGGATATCAGATCACGGATACCGTGGCTGATCGCGACGGCACAATGGTGCTGACCAACGTCGAGAAGTTCTCTTTCAAAACCGGCACGGCTTCCACCACCCTTGATTTAGGGCTGGACGAGCCATTGCCCGTAGATGATCGCATTGCGGTGGCCGCCGCCGGCCCCGTGACGATTTCCGTGAGTAGCCTGCTGGCCAACGACCTGGACTTCCAGCACCTTGGCGCCGCACAGCTTTCCATCCACTGGGTCGGTGATGCAGTCGGCGGCTTTGTCTCCTTAAGTCAAGACGGTCAAACCGTCACATTTACGCGAAAGGCCGGCTACGCAGGTCCGATCGAGTTCAGCTATCGTGTCAAGGATGCCCAGGGCAACGCGGCACCGATCATCGCCAATGCCGCCGACCCGGCCGTCACCGCCGAGATGAAGGCACGCGTCCTGCTGGTACCCAGCAACGCTCCAGCCGATCCTGACTACGTCAAGCAGTGGTACCTGGGCGCCGTGGGCGCACCCGTGGCGTGGGATCGTGGCTATAGCGGCAAGGGCGTGAAGGTCCTGGTGCTCGAACCCAGCGGCGATTTCGCGGTGGATCGCCAGGCGGCAGATCTGAATCACGCTGACTTGGTATCCAACAAAAGTGCGTACTTCAAGGACACGAATCAGCACTCCGCTCACGGCACGCAAGTGGCTGGTGTCATCGGTGCGGCGCGCAATGGCATCGGCGGCGTGGGAGTGGCGTATGGCGTTACGCTGGACTCCAAGGCCTTTATCCCGTTTTCCAACCCCGCATCGACGGTCGCCCGCTTCCGCGAAGACTTGATGACGATGCGCGACTACGACGTCGTCAACAACAGTTGGGGACAGGGTAACCCCGACCAGTTCGGCTGGTTCGCCAGTCTGACCGCCGGCGATCCGGCGATCATGCTGCAGACACAAGCCGAGTTTGTCGCGCAGAAATCCGCAGCGACTCACGGACGCAATGGCCTGGGAACGGTCATGGTCTACGGTGCCGGAAATCAGCGTGCCAAAGGCTTTGATGCGGGCCTGAACACGCTGACCTCGAACGAATACGCGATCAACGTCGGGGGTGTGAATCAGATCGGCAATGTGGGCGGCAGCAACCAGCCTGCCAAGGCGTTCAGTGAGCGCGGCGCCAATATTCTGGTGGCCGCGCCGGCGTCCAATATCCTGACGGCCAGCGTGTCGGTAGAAACGCCCGATGGCGAGAAGGTGGGTGGCGAGAGCGCTGAGACCCAGGGCACGTCCTTTGCCGCACCGATCGTCTCGGGTGTGGCCGCGCTGATGCTGGAAGCCAATGCCAAGCTGACGTACCGCGACGTCCAGAGCATTCTCGCGCTGACAGCGCGCAAGGATATGGGCGCCGGCGCGGCGTCCAGTACCACGTGGTCGAACAACCAGGACAAGGCCTGGAACGGCGTGGGCATGCATTTCAGTCACGACTTCGGCTTTGGCATGGTGGATGCCGCTGCGGCCGTGCGCATGGCGGAGACCTGGGTTTCGAATGACCAGGCCCCCGTCTATACTGATTCGGTGGCCGCACAAGCCAATGCGCTGCCTGATGGCGGGCAGCGCATACTGGCATTCCATGTCGACCAGCATGTCAGCGCCGAGCAGGTGTTGCTGCACCTGAGCCTAGGACACGCACGCTGGAGCGACCTGGTGGTCACGCTCATTTCGCCGTCCGGCACGCGTAGCATCTTGCTGGACAGGCCCGGCCTGACGGGTGGGATCGCTAACCCCTTGAATGCGACGACGCTGGACGTTGACCTGATGAGCGTGCATTTCCGGGGCGAAGACGTTCATGGTCAATGGCAACTCGTGGTCGAAGACAAGGCGGCGGGCGCAGGTGGGGTGAACGGTCTTCAGGCCAGCCTGCAGGTAGTTGGCAGTGGCGCAGATCAGGTCAAGCGATATGTGCTGACCGACGAGTACGCCGGACAGTTGACCATCGCGCCAGAGGGCGGGCTGTCGGAGCTGAATGCGTCGGCCTTGAGCAGTGCGGTTTACATTGACTTGTCAGGCGCGACGGCCAGTCGCGCCAACGACTATGGTCTTGGGGTGAACGCCGGGATCGACCGCGTAGTCGGCACCGACTGGAACGATACGCTGATTGGTGCGGCCGGAAACGACAGTCTGGTAGGAGGGCGGGGTAACGACACACTGGTGGGAGGTGAAGGAAAAGACCGGTTGGAAGGCGGTCAAGGCAGTGATTCTCTTACCGGAGGAGCAGGCAAGGATGTACTCCTGGGCGGTATTGGCGATACGCTGACGGGCGGCACCGAGGCCGATACCTTCGTGATTGAGGACGACGGGGCAGGTGTGACCACGATCACGGATTTCAACGCGGCCGCGGGTGACTTGTTGATGCTCCGGTCCGCGGCCCGATTGTCGGCCAACGCGGTGACCCAGATCCTGCAGCCGGGCGGGTTGCTACTGAGCTATGCGGGTCACTCCGGCACGCGCAGTGTTTTGCTGCAAGGGGTGACGCAGAAGCTGACCGCCGAGCAAATGGGATGGATGTCGACCGATGGGGTCATCAAGGTAAATCCTGTGTCCGGCGCCGTGACAAACAAGACCGTCATTTATGTCTCGCCTATTCCTGGCGTCGGCCGTAAGAAGCCCTACGCCAGGGATGGCCTGATGGTCACTGATCAAGGGGTGTATTTCAACGGCGTCGTCAGTGGCGGGGTCGTGTCGTATCAACATAATGAGCGTGTAGCTTACAACCCGACCTTGATCCAGGAGCGTACCAGCACAGGCGAGCTGATCAATGTGTACAAGGTGGGAAATGACACCTACACCCTTGAGCAACTGGCCTATTACTTCGAGATCGTGGGAGTCAATTGGGGGCCGCAGGGCACGGACGGTGATGACTTGATGCTCGTGGGGACCTCGACTGTCAATCCCATGGGGCTGACCGCCGAATGGGCGCAGGTGCTGAAGAACAGCAAACGTTTCTTCAGCGCTGGGGCTGGGAACGATGAGATCATCGGAGACGACACCGCCGAGATACTGGATGGCGGGTCCGGGGACGATTTACTCACGAGCAATGGCGGCGACGACCTGCTCTTGGGCGGTAGCGGGAACGATACGCTCAATGCCGGGGCCGGCAACGATGAACTGTTCGGTGGTGATGGCGACGATGTGCTGGACGGTGGCGCCGGCAACGACAAGCTGATCGGCGGCAACGGCGACGATACGCTGATCGGTACGGCTGGTGGGGACACCATGGACGGGGGCGCCGGTGACGACATCCTGCGCGGCGCACAGACCGGCGGCGCTGGAGTCCTGTTGCAGGGTGGCGAAATCATGTGGAACGGTGTTCAATACCATGGTCCCGACACAGCCACGATGAACGGCGGCGCAGGCGATGACGTTCTGGTCGGCAGTGGGGCACTGTATGGCGACGAGGGCGACGACCATCTGACGGGATCCGGAATATTGAGCGGCGGCGAAGGTAACGATATCCTGGTGTCGCTCGGCGGCATCCTCACGGGCGGCGCGGGCGCTGACCGCTTCGTCTTCGCGCCAGGCTTCAAGACCTCGGGGATCCGCGATCTCGATAGCCTGGATACGGTGGAGTTCCAGAACGCCGGCAGTTTCCACTTTACCGTTGGAGCCACATTCTCCAGCACGGACGTCAACAGCTTTTCAGCCAAAATCCGGTTGACGAACAACGATGGCGAACGCGTCGAATTGTATGTTCCGTTCACCTACAGTGCTGATCGGCTAGCGTCCAACGATATCGATTTGGTTCCAACCAATTTCGTCTTCCAGGGCGGTGAGCGGGCAGCATTGCTGTTAACCGGCAAGGCGGTCACGCAGGGCGCTGACGTCATTGTGCAGGAGAAGCTTGGCGCCAAGTCCTTCGACACACTGGGTGGCGATGACATCGTTTTTGCGCGGAAGAACAGCGGACTCACCATCAATACCGGTGAAGGCAACGATGTTGTCTATGCCCTGGCAGGCGGCGACCGAATCGATACAGGCGTAGGCGATGACCGCATTGAGGTGCTGGTTTCCACCGCTGCCACAGTTGCCGACACGCTGATTGGTGGGGCGGGCAACGACATCCTGAGGGCCGCAAATAACGGCTCGACCATCTATGGAGATGATGTCGCCGGCACTGCTTCGGGTGACGATACGCTGCTGGGTGGCCTGGGGAACGATACCCTGTATGGCGGGGGGGGCAGTGATGTGTTGGACGGTGGCGGTCAGGGCGATGACATCCTCTTCGGTGGCAGTGGCAACGATACGCTGCGCGGGGGTGCCGGCAAGGACAGCATGGACGGCGGCACGGGCGACGACAGGATCGAGGGCCTGGGTGGCGACGATCGTCTTGTTGGCGCTGACGGCCTGGACGAATTGCTCGGCGGTGATGGCAACGACATGCTGTCCGGGGGGGACGGTCAGGACAAGCTGGTGGGCGGCAATGGCGATGACGAACTGCGCGGCGACGCGGGTGACGATGTACTAAGTGGGGGCAATGGCGGTGACAAGCTCTTTGGTGGTGCCGGCAATGACAGCTTGTCTGGCGGTATGGGTAACAACTTCCTGTACGGCGATGAGGGAGATGACCTGCTGAATGGGGGCGACTTCAATGATGAACTGTACGGTGGAGCGGGCAATGACACGCTGATCGGCGGCGACGGGGTCAATCTCTATGAGGGCGGCGTGGGGGACGACGTGATCATTGCCCGTTCGGGCACAGACAGGATACGCCTGAGTTCTAACTCAGGGCACGACACCGTATGGGCCTTGTCGGCTGCGGACACGATCGTCTTCACAGATGTGAAGGCGGATGCGGTGACATTTGATCTCTTTCATGAAATTCGTGGGACCCTCAAATGGGGCACGAACTCGCTGACGCTCAAGGACTTTTCCGACGACACGACGCTGGTTTTTGCAGACGGCGTGCGCAAGAAACTCCGCGACTACGAGCCGACGGACGACGGCTACGTTCCCGTGGATTTTGGTTGGGTGGCAGTCTACGACACAGGGTTGATCGGCGACAAGACGAAGCTGAGTGCCTATACTGGGACGGTCTCTAACGATCACCTGTATGGCGGCCCGATTCTCCCCACGGAGGCAGCGTACTGGTATGTGGTCGGGCGCGAAGGCAATGATGACTTGGCCGGCGGCGCGTCGGGAGCTTTGCTCGATGGCGGCGAAGGCAATGACAAGTACCTGGCAAGCAACGGCGTCGCCATTATTCGCGGTTCCTACCGGGATGATGGCGAAGACACACTCGTCGTCTCGGCTAACACACCCGATACACTGGTGTTCAACCGAATTGCCAACCCGCTGCGATACGACACCTATAGCATGGATGGCAATGGGCCGCGCAGCAACGCGACTGAGTTGGAGCACTTTCTGATAAATACGTCAGATCCTCTACGATTCGGGTTCAATGGCGACGCCTTCGATACGCTCAGGGTGCAATCGCGTGATGGCAAGATGACGGTGGACATCGTCGGCTATTTTGCTGAGGGTGTGGAGCACAACAACGTCAAGAACATCTCGTTCAATTCAATATTGGATGAACAGGGCACCCCCCTGGTGATGGACTTGGCTGCCCTGATCGAGAGCAAGGGACGGATGACACGCACCGATCCGGATCTGAATGGGCGTTTCTTTGGGGGAGGTCAGAGCGGGCAGAACTACTATTTGGACCAGGCGTTCAAGGTGGCTCGCAGCCGTCAATCGTCGATGGTGACTGGATCCGAAGCCGGCGAGATTATCGAAGGTCGCATCAGCTTCCGGCTGGGGAGCATCAAGTCTCTCCCGCCTGGCAGCCCCTCGTGGATGGATCTCTATACCAAGGGCGGCAACGACCTTACCGCCAGTAGCTATGGGAACTTCGGTATCGCGCCTACTAGCTCCTTGATAGACAGCACGTCCTACCGTGACGTGATTGGGCTGTCCGATGTCTTGTTCGGTTTTGGTGGCGACGACACGCTATGGGGTGGCGGTGCATACCTGGAGCGCACGTACTTGGACAGCGGCAAGCAGCAGCGCGACACCTCAACTGTCACGGAGCGCTGGTCCACCCCCGTCTATCACGCCGACAATTCACTCATACTGGATCCCAATGGGAATCCGACGCCAGGCGACGGCCTGGTATTGCGTGACTATCTGAACGGCGGCGACGGCAATGATACCTACATCTATCGCAAAGGCGATGGAGGCATGACGGTCATTGCGCTCGTCGGCTCGGCGACTGCGGGAGCCAAGGGCCAGGATCGTTTGAGGATGGAAGGGTATCTGCGCAAGGATGTGACGGTTCAAGTTATGGACGACGGAGCAATGCGCATCTCGGGAGGGGGAACGGGCTCTGCCGCTGCCGACATCCGCGTTGAAAAAGGTGCGAATGGCGAACTGCAGGTCGATTTCATCGTCTTCGACGACGCCTCGGTATCTGTACGCAGCTTGATGACCGCGGGTGGGAAATCACCTCCGGTCACGCGTCCTGTCGAAGCGGATATGCCGGCCGACAATCTTCGCAACCTCCAGGGGCCGATGGCCGCGGCGGATGTCGTCATCGGCACGGCCAATTCGGAAACTTTTGCGTTGAGCGGCAATGTCTACGTACGAGGCCGCGAAGGCGCGGATACTTACGTGTTCGACAGAGATACCTTGACCTTTGCGGTCGTCCAGATGGACCGTGGTGATCGTGTCGTCGAGCGAGGGGCACCGAACTATGACGGTTATTCGTTGAATCTTATCCGGGATGACGCCAGCAATCGTCATGGCTGGCAGCTAGGCCGTCTCGATCCGGCGCGCGCCAAGGACGGGAAATACTCGCTCGACGCCTGGGTGCCTGTATCGGCCGACAATGAAATCGCCAGCGATATCCTGCTCACCTTTGAAAAGACGAGGGCGGATGGATCGGTTTTCACCAGCTATATGGTGCTAGCGGACGTCATGGGCGCCAATGGAACGTACTTCGACCAATTCTTCCAGCGCAGTGACTTGTTCAATGGCTGGTTGGATACCAACCGGCCTGTCGTCGGCACCATGGGGGCCGACCAGCTCATGGCGCCCTTCAATGGTGCGGTTGTCTATGGCCGGGGCGGTGACGACGTCATCTCCGGAGGCTTTAACTCTGACGACCGTCTGTACGGTGGTAGCGGCAACGATACGTTGTATGGTAATACCCGCAATGATGCGCTCTATGGCGGCGACGGCGATGACTTCCTCTATGGCGGCGATGGCAATGACACGCTGGCTGGTGGCTCGGGTCGCGATCACCTGTACGGCGGCATCGGCGATGACATCTACATCTGGGATGATGCAGACCTACATCTCGAAATCATAGAACTCGCTGGAGAAGGCAGCGATACGATTCAGTCGGCTGTGGATTTGGATCTGCGCAAGTTTGCGAACGTGGAGAACGGCCAGCTGACAGGCGCGGGGACGTTGGCGTTGACGGGCACCGATGGTAACAACCGCTTGTCGGGGAACGGCCAAGGCAGTCGCCTGACGGGGCTTGGTGGCGACGACGTTTATGTGATCAATGGCCCCGATGCCGTCGTCGAGGCGGCAGGTGATGGCTACGATGCGATCCACACGACATTGAGTGTGCTGCAGTTGGCTGCGAACGTCGAAGTCTTGGTGTCCATGGGGTCTGGTCTGCATCTGACAGGCAACGCCCAGGACAACGAATTGCACGGCGATGCTGGCGACAACGTGATGTACGGTTTGGGCGGCGACGATCTGCTCAATGCCGGTATGGGTGCAGACACGCTCAGTGGCGGCCGCGGCAACGACTTGCTTTATGGCGGCGGTGGCAACGACTCATATCTGTTCAAGCGCGGTGACGGGCAGGATACGATAGTCCACGGGCTGTCCGGTATTAGGGAGACAGGCGGGACCCTGCTGCTGGGAAGCGATATCAACTCTCGGCAACTTTGGTTTAGCCGTACGGGCGATGACCTGATCATCGAAATCTTGGGAAGTGATGACCGGGTGAAGGTAAAGGGGTGGTATTCCGGGCAAACCTTCCGGCTCGAACGGATTCTGGCGGGCGATGGCATTTCGCTGTACGAGATCGACGGCTTGGTACAAGCGATGACCGCCTACCGGACCGCACACCCGGGTTTTGATGTGCAAACGGCCTTCGAGATTCCCGGCGCGGCCGAATTTAGCTCTGCGCTTGCCAACGCGGCCATTCCCATTAGTGGGTCCGGACCCCAGCCGCCGCAGGGCAGTCCGGTTGCCGACACCATGGTGGGTAGTGCGAAGGACGACTTGTACTACGTGGATCACAAGGATGACAAGATCGCGGAGAACGTCAACGGCGGGACGGACACCGTCTATGTCTCATTGACGTACTACGATTTGCCGGAAAACGTCGAAAATGGGCGCATCATCGGTCCGAGCGGTACTTCTCTTCGGGGGAACGCGTTAGCAAACATCCTGTACGCGGGGGACGGCAACGACACTATCATCGGATCGACGCCGGGAATCAATGGCCTCCCGGGCATCGATACGGTGAGTTATCAGTATGCTAAGTCGGCGGTACAGGTCAATCTGCATGTCGACCACTCCGGTCCGGAGGTGACAGGCGGCTCCGGTAAAGATGACTTGCTCGATATCGACAACATTGTTGGCAGCGGCTACAACGATACGATCCAGGGTAACGAGAAAGCCAACGTGATTGATGGTGCAAGCGGGGCCGATATCATGGCCGGCGACACCGGGGACGATGTGTACTACGTCGACAATTCTGGCGACGTAGTGATCGAAGGGGCCAATGCCGGCAACGATCTGGTGCACTCCTACGTTGTCGCTTATACGCTGACCGATAACGTCGAGAATGGCCGCATCATGCAGATGGGCACGACCTGGTTGACCGGCAACGCGTTGGCCAATGTCTTGTATGCCAGTCAAGACAACAACGTGATCGACGGGGCCGGTGGTGTCGACACCGTCAGCTACGAGTACATGACATCGGCGGTCGCGGTCAATCTGGAATTGACGGCGGCCCAAGAGACTGGTGGGTCGGGCAGAGACACATTGATCGCTATCGAGAACGTGATTGGCACCCGGTATGACGACGTACTCATAGGCAATACCGGCAACAACAGTCTTGATGGCGGGCTTGGCGCCGACGTTATGCGCGGAGGACTTGGCGATGACATCTATCGAGTGGATAACGTTGGTGATGTCATCATTGAAGCGACGGATGGCGGGGTGGACACTGTCATCTCTTCGGCCGTGCAATACACCCTCGCACAGAATGTCGAGAACGTGGTGATCGATTCGACCGGAGTGGCCAACATGACAGGGAACGCTCTGGATAACCGGATCGAGGCTGCCGCGGGGGATAACGTAATCAACGGCGCTGGGGGCATCGACACCGTGTCTTACGTGAGTGCGACAGGCGCAATCACTATCGACCTTGCCGTGACAAGCAGCCAAGCGACGGGAGGCTCTGGCAACGACACCTTGATCAATGTCGAAAATGTGATTGGCGGCAAGTCCGATGACAAGCTGAGCGGCAATGCCGAGGCCAATGCCTTGTACGGCGGAGCAGGTGCCGACTGGCTCGATGGCCGCGACAACAATGACACCTTGTTTGGTGAGGCGGGGTACGACACGCTCATCGGTGGCTTGGGCAGTGATACCTATGTGTTTGGGCGTGGCGGCGATATCGATCGTATCATTGAAAATGACGCGACAGCCGGCAACACGGACACCATACTCTTCACGGGAGGAATCACGGCCAGCCAACTCTGGTTTGGGCGTGAGCTAAACGACTTGAGTATCAGGATCATTGGAACGAATGATCGTATCTTTGTGAGCGACTGGTATGCCGGTGCGCAGCACCGGGTGGAAAAGTTCCAGACTGCGACGGGCGGAGTGTTGCTCGGCTCGCAGGTAGAAGCCCTGGTCCAAGCCATGGCGAACCTGACGCCTCCGGCTTTGGGGCAGGTCGTGCTGCCCCCGAACTATGCATCAGCATTGGCCCCCGTCATGGCGGCGAACTGGCAAGGCGAGCAAGGTGAGTCCTTTGGTTTGATTGGAGGGGCCGGCAACGACACGATCGAGGGCGGGGCGGGCGACGATGCGATCTCGGGGGGCGCGGGTGACGACACCCTGATCGGCCACGCCGGCAATGACACGTTGTCGGGCGGCTCCGGCCGCAATACCCTGATCGGCGGACTGGGCAACGACACCTACGATGTCGACAGCGCGCAGGACGTGATCGTGGAGTTGGCCAACGAGGGTTCGGACCTGGTTCGGGCTTCCGTGTCCTTTGTTTTGCCCGAGCATGTCGAAAGATTGACGCTGGTAGGCAACGCCGCTATTGATGGCACGGGCAACGATGCGGTCAACGTTCTGTTCGGGAATGGAGCTGCCAATACCCTAAACGGTGGCGCCGGCAACGATACCCTGAACGGCTATGCGGGCAATGATACCCTGATTGGTGGAACTGGCAACGACAGGTATCTATTGATGCCAGGCGGCGGAATGGACCGCATCGTTGAAAACGATGCGACTGCGGGCAATGCCGACGTTGCGATGATCATGGGGTCCATCACGATCAACCAATTGTGGTTCCGAAAGGTCGCCGACGACCTGGAGGTCAGCGTGATCGGGACAGGCGACAAGTTTCTGGTGGACGACTGGTACCTCGGCAGCCAACACCGAGTCGAGACATTCCAGGCGGGTGCCAAGCTCTTGCTGGACAGCAAGGTCGATAACTTGGTCACCGCAATGGCAGCGTTTACTCCGCCCGTCAGCGGTCAACTCACCCTGCCGCCCAACTACGCCACCACGTTGGCCCCGGTTATCGCTGCCAACTGGCAGTAATACGAGATCAGGAACGCATCAATCCCATGAAACGCGTTGAGGAAATGCCCGGCGGGCCCAGTCGTTCGCCGCCGTGGCTTGGCATTGAATCGGGGGAAGAGGGGGCGGACCAACCACCTCCTTTCGACACCGGTCTCGTATGCTTGGTCATGCTGGCCCGCTTTCACCAAGTTGCCGCCGACGTCGATCAGCTTGCCCATGAATTTCGGGCGGACGGTAAGCTCTTTGGCGCGATCGAAATCCTACTCGCCGCCAAGAAGCTCGATCTGCGCGCCCGCCAGGCGACGATCCGCGCCAAGCGCTTGGCGACTACGCCCTTGCCTGCCATCGGGCGCGACAACGATGGCAATTACTTCATCCTGGCCCGCCACGACGCAGGCAAGGTGCTGATCCAGGATCCGCGCAAGCCAGGCCCGACGGAGCTGCTGCTGGAAGACTTCCGACAGACGTGGTCCGGCGAACTGATCTTGCTCGCCTCGCGTGCTTCTGTGGCCGGTGCTTTGGCCAAATTCGATTTCAGCTGGTTCATCCCGGCAGTGGTCAAGTACCGTCGCTTGCTACTGGAAGTCTTCATTGTCTCGTTCGTGATCCAACTCTTTGCGCTGGTCACTCCCTTGTTCTTCCAGGTCGTGATGGACAAGGTGCTGGTGCATCGCAGCTTTACGACGCTGGATGTCATCGCGGTCGGCTTGCTGGCGGTTGTGACCTTCGAGGTGGTGCTCAATGCCCTGCGCAGCTATGTCTTTGCGCACACTTCCAGCCGTATCGACGTGGAGCTGGGCGCACGGTTGTTTCGACACCTCCTGAACCTGCCGCTAGCCTACTTCCGCGCGCGGCAAGTTGGAGACTCGGTGGCGCGGATACGCGAGTTGGAGAACATCCGATCCTTCCTGACGGGCAATGCCATCACCGTCGTGCTGGACCTATTCTTCTCAGTTCTGTTTCTGGCTGTCATGACGCACTACAGCGTCTGGCTGACCCTGATCGTGGTGGCTTCGCTGCCGTGCTATTTTCTGCTGTCGCTCGGGTTTACACCCACCTTGCGAGCGCGGTTGAACGAAAAATTTAATCGCAGCGCTGAAAACCAGTCCTTCCTGGTTGAGACCATCAGCGGTGTCGAGACGTTGAAGGCCAGCGCGGTAGAGCCCCAGTGGATACGTAAGTGGGACAACCAGTTGGCCGCATACGTAAGGGCGGGCTTTCGCACGACGGCGATTAGCACTATTGCCAATGGCGGCGTGACCTGGATCAGCAAGCTGGTGACGGTGGGGACGATGTGGCTTGGCGCACGGCTGGTCATCGACGGTCAGTTGACGGTGGGGCAACTGATCGCCTTCAATATGCTGGCGGGCAACGTGGCCGGGCCGGTGATGCGGCTCGCGCAACTATGGACGGATTTTCAGCAGGTGGGCATTTCCATGCAGCGGCTGGGCGATATCCTGAACACCCGCACCGAAGTCCATACGCCCCGGCCAGCGCTGCCGCCGGTGCAGGGGCGCATCGAGTTCGACCGGGTCGAGTTTCGCTATCGGCCAGGCGCGCAGCCAGTGTTGCGCGGCGTGAACCTGGCGATCCAAGCTGGCGAGACCGTGGGCATCGTTGGCCGCTCGGGCTCGGGCAAGAGCACGCTGACCAAGCTGGTGCAGCGGCTCTACCAGCCCGAGCAGGGGCGTGTGCTGATCGACGGGGTGGATATATCGACCATCGACGCTAGTTCGCTGCGCCGGCAGATCGGGGTGGTTCTACAAGAGAACGTGCTGTTCAACCGCAGCATCCGCGACAACATCGCGCTCAATGATCCCGGCACGCCCTTGCAGCAGGTGATTCGCGCCGCGCAGCTGGCCGGCGCGCATGAGTTCATTGCTGAGTTGCCCGAAGGCTATGACACCATGGTGGGCGAGCACGGCGCCACGCTGTCTGGCGGGCAGCGCCAGCGTATCGCCATTGCGCGGGCGCTGTTGTCTAACCCACGCATCCTGATCTTCGATGAGGCGACCAGCGCGCTGGACTACGAGTCCGAGCGCATCATTCAACAGAACATGCGCGAGATCAGCCGTGGCAGGACAGTACTCGTCATAGCACATCGCCTGTCGGCAGTCAAGGACGCACACCGCATCGTGGTCATGGAGCGCGGCGATATTGTCGAGGAAGGCACGCATGCCAACCTCATCCAGCGTGAGCAAGGGCAGTACGCCGCCCTGCATCGCATGCAGCAGGGGTAGCGCGTGGCTTGGGGGCATATTTTTGGTGCATGGGGCGACCTGTGCAAACGTTACGTCGGAGTGTTTGCGGCATCCTGGCGAGAGCGCAAGTCCTGGGAGGGCAAGCGCTACGATGCCGACGAAGCAGAGTTTCTACCGGCCGCCTTGTCCCTGCAGCAGACGGCTGTGTCGCCCGCACCAAGGGTGGCCATGTGGTTGCTGATCGTCTTTGCGCTGCTGGCTTTGTTGTGGTCAATCTTCGGCCAGGTGGACATCGTGGCGACTGCGCAAGGCAAGATCATCCCCAGCGAAGGCACCCAGGTTGTGCAGCCCATCGGTACGGCCACGGTCAAGGCCATCCACGTGCGCGAAGGGCAATCGGTGCGGGCGGGGGATTTGCTGATCGAACTTGACGGCACCGTTACCCGAGCAGAACAGCAGCGCATCGTGAACGAACTACAAACGTGGACCTTGCAGGTCGGACATGCCGAAGCCATGTTGGCGGCCATTGATGGAAAGCGTGCGCCCGCACTGGCGCAGGCCGATGTCGATCCGCGCGCCTTCGCCGATGTGCAGCGTCTGGCTGAGGCAGAGTTCTCGGCATTGCAGGCCAAGCTGGCCGGCATCAATGCGGAGCTGGCGCGCCGCCAGGCCGAGCACCAGTCCACGTTGGCGCTTGTGAGTAAGCTGGAAAAGACCTCACCTATCGTGCGCCAGCGCGCTGAGGCCCTGAAAGCCTTGGCGGGCGAGCAATACGTGGCGCGCAATACCTATTTGGAACGCGAGCGCGAGCGTATCGAACAGGAGGCGGATCTCGCCGTGCAACGCAGCCGCCTGAAAGAAATCGAGGCCTCTATCGCAGAGGCCAGGCAGCAACGCGAGACACTGCGGGCGGACGCGCGGCACGCAAGCCTGGACCGTTTGAATGAAGGCCGCCAGCATATTTCCTTGCTGGAGCAGGACCTGATCAAGGCCAGACAGTCAGAGCACCTGACGCGGCTGACCGCCCCCGTGTCCGGCACGGTTCAGCAACTGGCTGTGCGCACACTGGGCGGCGTGGTGACGGAAGCCCAGTCTCTAATGCTGGTGGTGCCGGAAGAAAACGTGCTGGAGGTCGAGGCGTTCCTGGAGAACAAGGACGTGGGCTTCGTACTGCCCACACAGGAAGCCGAGGTCAAGATCGAGACCTTTCCTTACACCAAGTACGGCGTCGTGCCAGGCACCGTGACTTCGGTGTCGGACGATGCAATCAGCGATGAGAAGCGCGGCCTAATCTATTCGATGCGTATCGCCATGGCGCGCTCAACCATTGCCGTCAATGGGGCGGACATTCGTCTGGCACCGGGCATGGCGGTGACCGCGGAGATCAAGACAGGCAGGCGACGCGTGATCGAGTATTTCCTCGATCCGCTGATCCAGTATGGCAGCGAGAGTATTCGGGAGCGTTGATGAGCAGCAGGTTGGCGCGGTGCGCAGGGGGCGGGAGCAAGAGATGGCGATGGGGCGGACCGGGAGGTTTACTGGCGCTTGCTTTGCTGTGCCTGGATGCGGGTACGGATGCCGCTGCGGCGACAGACATGGACGCAGAAGCGTCACCGCCTCGGTTTGCAATGGAAGTCGGCGCCGACACCCGTATGATCGGGTTGATGGAAGTCTATGGCATGGCGCTGGAATACGATCCGACCTACCACGCAGCTCTCAAAGAGCGGGATGCAGGACTCGAAGAACGCGCTATCGGCCGGGCGGCCTTGTTGCCCAAGCTGTCTTTCCAGTATCAGGCGGGGCGCAATCAATCTGAGGTGACCCAACCGGGGTTTTTGGGGAGGTCCACGTCGGACCGTTCTTACCGTAGCTATTCGTCGTCACTGACGCTGGAGCAGCCGGTCTTCGACTACGAGGCGATCTCGCGCTATTACCGTGGCATTGCGCAAGCACACCATGCTGACGCCCGCTTCCGCAGCCGCAGCCAGGAGGTGGCTGTGCGCGTCGCGCAGGCCTATACCGAGGCGCTTTTTGCTAAAGACCAGATCGACCTGACGCAGGCGCAGAAGCGCGCGTTTGCTGAGCAGATGACGTTGAACGCGCGGCGCCTCGACGCTGGCGAAGGCACTCGCACCGACATGCTGGAGACCCAGGCCCGCTACGACCTGGCACAGGCGCAGGAGATCGAGGCGCGGGACAATCTGGACGCCGCGCTGCGTGATCTTGGCGCCATGATAGGACAGTCGTTGCGAGCCGAGAACCTAGCGCCGCTGGCCAGGGCGTTTGGCGCGCTGCCGCAGGAGCCCGGCGGTTTCGAGGCCTGGCATAAGATGGCCCTGGTAGGTAATCCGGAACTTGCGGCACTGCGCTACTCGCTGGATGCAGCTGAGCAGCAGGTCGAGCAGGCTCGCGCCGGCCATCTGCCCAAGGTCAGTCTATACGCGACGGCGGGCCGCCAAAAATCCAGTTCGGAAGCGACTTTCGATCAGCGCTATGTGACCAACAGCATCGGCATCCAAGTCACCGTGCCGATCTTTGCTGGCGGTGGCGTGTCCGCGACGGTGAGGCAGGCAGTGGACAGCAAGGAGCGCCTACGCTACGAAAACGATGCCAGGTTTAGTGAAGTGTTAAACGAGTTGCGCAAGCAGTTCAACCTGCAAAACAGCAGTGCGGCCAAAATGCGAGCCTATCAATATGCCGTGGATTCAGCGCGCGAACTGACCGTCGCGATGAAAAAGAGCGTGGCCGGAGGTGAGCGCGTCAATGCGGATATCCTGGATGCCGAACAGCAGTTCTATGACGCGCTGCGCAACTTGGCGCAGGCTCGCTACGCCCACCTGTTGTCATGGCTAAAGCTCCGCTTCTATGCCGGTGAGTTGTCCGTGGCTCATGTGAACACCATGGCGCAGTACTTCGAAGTCAACAGCGCCTCAAGACCGTTGAGCAGCCATTAACCGCCATCGTCCGCACTGTCGTGCGGAGGCAAATACCTTACTGAACCGGCAATGGATATCTTTGACCCCCTGGCCCCACACTTGCCCCGTCTGAACATGATTCCAGTCCGCCAAGGCATTTATGACAGTGACGATCCTCATGCGTTGATCGGGGCGCTGATGAAGATCATGGAATACCTAGCCGACTATGGTGCCTACACCCGGCACGAAATCCCCGCAGCGCTTCTTTACAACCATCGCCTCAGCAATTACCAGGCTGAGGTCAGCAACGGCGGGCATGAGCAGTTCGTGGCCAATAGCGGATGGTCGGAAGACGTACAGCGCGAAGTGGAAGAAGGGCTCGGGGCGGTAGGCGCCTACGCTCATCAGCGCCTCTTCCGGGAGGTTGCGCAATACACCAACGCGAGTGCCGAACGCACGGCCGCCGTGCGCGCGCGAGGCGGGTTCAACCACCCAATCCACGGCAAAGTTGACGAATGGATCGAGCAGAAGGACCGTGAATTCCACATGCTGAACGCAACCAACGACGTGGCCACGCTGCAGAAGAGGTGGCTGAAATCTCTGTCGTACATCAAGCCCGTTCCGGATCTGCAATGGAAGTTCAGCATGGCGGAAATTTTCGGACGTAACCCCTTGCTGGATGCCAGGCTGGCGGCATTGGGCAAGCAGAAGCGCGATTTCGTGACAGACTTAATCGCGAATGCGCCGCTGAAGAAGAGCCGATGGGAATACGCCGCCGGCCTCGCCAGGCAGAACGGCCTGGATTTGCCCTTTATGGCCAAAAATAATTGGACGGAAGAGCACAAAGGAAAGGAAGTATGGCTTTCGCATTTCGAAATATCAGGTGTTAACTACCTGGCGATCTATTACACCGACGAGGTGGTGTTCTGCAACATGAGGGAGACGCCGGACGCCCTTGTTATTGACAAGGTCATCGATCGGACCGACTTGGAATACACGGAGGTCTAACGAGTCGGATATCGGTATGATCTCTATCGAGTATCTCGTGGACCGTCAAAAGTGAGTTTCCGCGGATTTACAGCTAACCGAGAGCGAACGCGGACGGAGATGCGAAGGCGAGTATGTCGGGAATAGGCCGAGCTGCCTGCTTCAAAATGCGGCAGCCGCTTCCGTACTTGTTTAGCTGACTTCAGGTCGGAGGTGTGGCCGGAGAAGTCGCCGGCGTGCCAGGCGAACCCGCTTCCGCGTTTTGACCGTCGACAAGTACCACTTCGCCGTGATCAGTTTAACCGTTGATGCTCCACATGGCGTCTCCGAGGTACGCAGCGTTGACGGCAACTTAATCCGACTAGGCCCGTGATGGCGAATAAGCGCCCGGAGCTAAGTGAACACCCCTTACACCTGTGCGGTGCCTCTGTGGAGGAAAGACCTGGCCACGGCGAAAACGCCAGAATTAATTCTGGCCTGGACCAAGCAGGACGTCAGCTTAGTTCCTGGTTGAGCGGAAATGAGCAAGTCTGAAAGAAACGGTCTTCCAGCGCGTTACCGCAACAGCCGGGTGGTGTCGGATACGGCGAGGCCTATACAGACTCTGGGCCTTCTGTCACAGAGATCTGGAATACTAATATCTCGCACACCACTGCATTTCGCCTCGCTTCCGGGGGCGCTACTCGCGGAGAACAGGTGAATCGGCACCAAGCTCTCTCACTGCAAGAAGGCGTCCTGAATTGAAAGAGGACGCCTCTTGTTATCCAGCCGAGCGGCAGGAGAGGCCGGAGTAATTCTGGATAACGCGATTGCTCAGGAGTCTAAAAGCAACATGGTCGTACCATCCGCACATCCACAGTTGGCTTGCCGGGCGAGGCTGGCAAAGCTTGGCCGCTTCTGCACTACGTCGCACCGGACCTGGTTGATCGCCAGCGCGCTGGCCGCATGTCTCGTTACATCCCTTTCGGCCTTCGGGCAAGCGCGCCCTTTCACTATTGGAGGACCAAGCGGACCTTCGACCTACTCCGTGTGTGCGCCTCCGCGTGATGAAGCGTCGCGCAAAGGACTTGACGACCTGCAGCGCGGGTTTTCGCCGCCAAACGTTGCGACTGCGCAGGAGGCGAAGGCACTTCTCAATCTCCGCATTGGATATGCGGAGGGCGATGAAGCGCACTTGCTGCAGGCGATTGACCAGTTGAAGAAATGGCCTGAAAAAGAGGGCATGCAGCGTGCTGCCTTGATCGCGAGCTTGCGACTGGCGGCCTTGCGCCGCGATCTTCTGTCTCATGCTACAGCGCGCCAGCAGCTCACGCAGATGCTCCACTCGAGTCGAGGATCGAACGGCCAACTTGTCGAGTTAAACTCAAGGCAGATCCTCGTGCGTGCTCTCTATCAGGAAGCCGACGGCCTAGGCGGAGCTGCTGGGCGTTCTTTGTGGGAAGAAGCGATCAGGGAGTCGACCGCGCTGCTGTCTCTGGCACCCAAGGTAGAGTCCAACGAAGGCTTACGGCTCCTTGAGGGCCAGCATCGCCAATTGTTGGCGCAACGGGCCTTTTTGCATCGAGATGCAGACGAGCTAAGGAAGCAGATCGGGGGCCTACGTGACGCACTGGATGTCCGGGCAATACCCGTTGAACAATTCGCACAACTTGATGCGTTGGGCAAAGCACTCTATGACCTCGCGTCCCTTGTGCGTGGTGATGAAGGACTGAAGGTCATTGGAGAACTTCGATGGGGCTTTGATCAGCAAGTCGTTCTCATGGCTAAATCACCGGGCTGGGGCCCCAGTCTTTCCGACGCCACGTACAGAGGGCTGGAATCTGCGAAAGGACACTGGCAGATCAACATGGTCCAAGGCGACAGCCCATGCCTCCAGCGCGTGAAGCTGCAGCGTCAGCGCGCAATGGTCGATATCCTGGAGCAGTCGCTCCTGACGGATGCCGGGCATCCTGACGCGGCTCGCGTGCATGAGGCCATCGCTGCGCTGCAGCGCGCTCAGGTCGCGCTTTCACGTCAGCCGC
Source organism: Cupriavidus sp. GW822-FHT02D05 (assembly GCF_058802485.1). Classification (NCBI taxonomy): domain Bacteria; kingdom Pseudomonadati; phylum Pseudomonadota; class Betaproteobacteria; order Burkholderiales; family Burkholderiaceae; genus Cupriavidus; species Cupriavidus sp. GW822-FHT02D05. Next base: position 130,801 of record NZ_JBXAOE010000009.1, read on the forward strand.
AGTCCATGCAACCAAGCTCGCTCGAACTGGGGCTTGGGGTGGGCTACCGCCTTCTGGCTGCCGCAAGCAACATTCCGGCAGAGCGCTCCCAGCGAATCGATCAGGCGGCCGTACAGTTCGATGCCAGCGAGCAACGGCTCAGGCAATGCTTTTGCGGTTGGCAAGAAGAAGAGTTGGCCCGTGAGCGAGTCGCTCTGGAAAGACTGCGCGGAATCCGTTGAGATTTGGCAAGACCTGCGTCAAGAAAGCCTTGCAAGAACATGAGGGCTGAGTCCGGCCAAAGCCGCGCCTTGGCGTCATCGGTGTCCATTGGCATCGCCGAATGACTCGAAACTTAACATAGCCTTATACGGCGAGTTTCGCGTGTAGCGGCTAAGAACGGCTAACAAAACCGCTCCACGAGCCTGGAACAGATGACGGCGCAATCCAGAGTCAGTAAAGCCAATTGGGTATCGATGCGACGTTCGAAACGAGTGCGAAGCAGCTTACCGACGGCAGCAGGCCAAGCAGGAGTCCGTTCGACAACCCGGCGATGCTCTCCGCGTCGCTCATGACTTTCTACGCCGCGACGCCCAATGCGTGGTTCAATGCCACGCTTGCGCAGATGCCGACGGCAGCGCAGGAAGTCGCATCCCTTGTCAGCGTGCAGCTTCTCGGGGCGAGATCGTGGCCGGCCAGACAAACCTCGGCACAGAGGGAATCGCATCGACCAACGCCCGGAAGACAATCGAGTCATGGCGGTTGGCACCGATCACAGTCAGCGCCAGTGGCAGGCCACGCCGGTCTACGACGAGGTGGGGCTTGCCGCCGAGATTGCTGCGGTCCGTGGGATTCGGGCCAGTGTCGCCCGCCGGGGAATGGCGACATTGACCGCACCCGTGGCCGGCACTGTGCAGCAATTGTTCACGCATACGGAAGCCAGCGTGCTCACAGAGGTGCAACCCATCATGGCGATCGTACCCGATGGGGTGCAAGTGACGGCTGAGGTAATGCTGGAGAACAAGGATATTGACTTCGTCAATACCAACCAGGAAGCCACGACCTTCCCGTACACGCGCTACAGCACGTTCACCTTGACTACGTTCTCCGCGCTCTGGACGGCTTGGGTTTGGCAATGCTGGTCGTCCCGAAGGACACGTGCCTCTCCTCGAGAAGGCGGCTTCTCATGCGGCAGAAGAGGTTAAGACATACGAAGCAGAGCGCGGCAGCGACCGGGAATGGGACTAGTCGCCGTCGGGCGTGTCAGCTCGCACGTAAGAGCCAGGTCTACGCAATTGCCAAGAGGCCTTTGCCGGGTCGGTAGATTGGGTGGAATCGTCGGCGTTCGCTAAATGTCTTCCGGCATAACTTGGCATTTCTGCAATTAACGGCCAAAGATTAGCGCCACCAGCCAAAAGCTGCCATCGTAACTTCGACGGCTATGGGGAGTGCAAAGTGCAGCTGCATTCGTTCGTCCATGAAAACGCAAAGATGCAGCTTGGGAGCAAGGGGATGGCCAAGAAGGCGAATGCCATGGAATCCCGGCACCCTGCCGGCAGGGTGCGCTGGGACGGTTATTTATGCACAGTCGTCTCTGGCATGTAAGCGGATCGCCAGCACCGTGGTTGACGACGAGACAGGAGTGGTGCTGCTTTAGGCTTGCAACGCCAGTTGAGCGGCGACGTTCCACGGCAGAAGTTCGTCGATCCGATTGACGGGATGATCGGCGATGCGGGCCAAGACGTGACGCAGATAGGCCTCAGGATCGATGCCGTTGAGTTTGCAGGACCCGATGAGCGAGTACATTGCGGCCGCGCGCTCGCCGCCACTGTCAGCGCCGGCGAATAAAAAATTCTTCCGACCCAACGCGACACCGCGCAGCGCATTCTCCGCGATGTTGTTGTCTATCTCTGCCAGGCCATCATCACAGTAGTAGATTAGCGCTTGCCACTGGTTCAGCATGTAGTTGATGGCTTTGGTCGTTTCCGACTGCGTCGAGAGCGTCAATAGCCGCTCTCGCAACCACACTTCAAAGCTGTCCAGTAGGGGCCGGGATCTTTGCTGCCGCACCTGTTGACGCACGGCAGGTGGCTTACCCCGGATTTCCGCTTCGATGGCATAGAGCTCGCCGATCCGGCGTAACGCCTCCGTTGTGGTCGGCGTTGCCTTGCGGACATGCAGATCGTGCACCTTACGACGCGCGTGGGCCATACAAGCTGCTTCGCGCACACTGCCATCGGTAAAAACAGCGTTGAAGCCCGCATACGCGTCTGCCTGCAGGATGCCGCGGAAGCCGGCCAGATGCGCTTGGGGATGTTGACCCTGGCGATTTGGTGTGTAGGCGAACCAGACCGCAGGTGCAGCATCCGAACCCGATGCGCGATCGTCCCGCACGTAAGCCCATAGTCTTCCCGTCTTGGTCTGTCCCTTACCTGGCGCAAGTACCGGCAGCGGTGTGTCGTCCGCGTGCACCTTGCCGGGCATCATCACGTATCGGTGCAAAGCTTCGACCAGGGGGCGTACCAGCGCACCGCAAGCGCCGACACCGCGAGCCATGGTCGTGCGGTCCAGCTCCACGCCCTGCCGGGCATAGATGGCGGCTTGGCGGTACAGCGGTTGATGATCAGCGTATTTGGCAACCAGTATGTGAGCGTGCAGCCCCGCCGTGGCAATGCCGCGCTCAATCGGCCGGCTTGGCGCCTCAGCCTGGACGATGCAATCACAACAGGCGCAGGCCTTCTTGCGCCGAACCTGCCGAATCACCCTGAATGAACTGCTGATGATATCGAGTTGCTCCGAGATGTCCTCGCCCAGCGGCTTGAGCTTACCGCCGCACTCTGGACAGGCTTCGGTCTCAGGCTCGAGAATGCGCTCCTCCCGCTCCTCCCGCTCCTCCCGCTCCTCCCGCTCCAAGTGCTCCGGCAACGGCTTGCGTACCGCTTTCTTCCGGACAGGAGGGGTAGCCTGCGGATCGGCTTCGGTTTCGGCCGCACCTTCCTCGGCCAGCAGATCTTCCAGTCGGGTCTCGAGCTGTTCAATCTGTCGATCCAGCTTCTCGGACTTCTGGCCAAACTGCATCCGCCTCAGCTTCGAGATCTGCAGATTTAGCTGCTCGATCTCCATGGAGCGGACCACCAAGGCCCGTTCCATGAGTGCGATCGATTCCCGCTGTGCCAACACCAGGGCCTTCAGGGCCTCAATGTCGTCGGGGAGATCGCTGGGGTCGATTGGCATGCGCGGCAGTTTACGCACATGCCACAAGGTTTACAACACCGACAGTGGCGGCCAGGTGCGCTCGGGCTGCTTCCAGTTGATCCCCTCCAGCAGCATCGACAACTGCGCTTGCGTCAGGTGGATCTTGCCGCTGTCGGCCTGCGGCCAGACGAAACGTCCACGCTCCAGGCGCTTCGAGAGCAAGCAAAGCCCATCGCCCGTTGACCACAACACCTTGACGACATTGCCGCGCCTGCCGCGGAAGACGAAGACATGGCCGGAGAACGGGCTCTCCTGCAGAGTCGCCTCCACCTTCGCTGCGAGCCCGTTGAATCCGCAGCGCATGTCGGTCACGCCTGCAGCGATCCAGATGCGTGTTCCCGCCGGCAACCCGATCATGGCGTCAAACGGTCCAGTACGGTACGCAACGTGGCCGGGTCGACTGCCCCTTCAATGCGAATCACCGCTCGGCCCAAACGGATCTCAATGGCGCCGTGCGGCGGAGTCGGCTCGCAAACCGCAGCGGCCGGACTCATTGGCATCGGACCGGGTGGCGAGCTTGGGTGTTCAACGGTCACCGGCAACAACACCGCGGCTTCCTGGCGCTGCTCCATTCGATAGCGTCGGCGCCAGGTGAACAGCATGTTCGCGTTGATGCCGTGCTCGCGCGCCAATTTCGATACCGAGACACCCGGCTCACACGCAGCGGCTGCCAACCGCCGCTTGAATTCCTCGCTGTGGTTCGGCCGGCCTTTGCGACTGCCGGCGACTGGTTCTTCCTGTGACTGTGACAAAGTAGTTCCCATCACTATTTGGTGGGAACTACTTTGGCGCCACTCTACTGAACGGTACAGACGGTGCTGGCGACTCGCTTACTCTGGCATTGCCGAAGAATGATGATGGGCAATCAGCCACTTGCCATTCTGCCATTCATACGCGTAGGTATAGCGCGCGTGTACCGTCTTGCCGTCGGCGAACTTGAACGTATACGTGCCGACGTCCTGCGCGACCTTGCAGCCGAGCTTGATAATGCGGCTGTCAATCGCCCCTTGCGGCTTGCCCTTCAGGAACTTTACGAAATAGTCACGGATGGCTGCGGGATTTGTGCGCGGGTCGTTCGATACGGTCGCCAGCAGTACGCCGTCTTGAGCATAGTTTGCGACGACCTTGTCCGGTTCGCCAGTGTGCAGTGAATCGTTCCAGCGATCGAACAAGGCGGCAATCTGCTGCTCGGTAGCCGGGGCGCACGTCGCGGATGACGTCGTTTGCGCGCTGGCTGGAATGGACATGAACAGAGTGCTTGCTGCGGCAGTCATCAGGGAGGCTGCACCAACGGTCTTCATCGAAGTGTCCTATCGTTCGTTTATTCGTCGCACCTTGCCGGTGCGGTGCCAGTGAAGCGGCACGAGTCCATTGTTAAACCCCGACATGAACCACATCCTGAGAATTCGATGAACCGATCCTGACGCAAAGATGAACCGAAAATGAACAGGGTAGGGCGAGTGCCGATTAGGGCTCGCTGTCAAGCCGATAGCCGAGTCCCCGCACAGTCTTGAGGAGGGCGAGCGGGTGGCCTTCGTCGACCTTGCTGCGCAGGCGACGCACGTACACGTCCACGATATTGGTCAAGGGGTCCTCATTCGCGCCCCACACATTGGAAAGAATGCGCTCGCGGCTGAAGATGCGGCCGGGCGCACTCATCAGCAATTCGAGAAAAGCCAGCTCCTTGGCAGTCAGTGCGACCGGTTTTCCGGCGCGGGTGACGTGCATGCGTTCGCGGTCGAGCAGGAGGTCGGCCACCTGAAGCAGGTTCTCTTTTGGCCGCTGTTCGCGGCCGCGTCGTAGCAGCGCTTCGATGCGCGCAAGCAGTTCTTCGAAAGCGAACGGTTTGGTGAGATAGTCATCTGCGCCAAGGCGTAGCCCGGCAACCCTGTCATCCACATCGGTCAGCGACGTGAGCATGAGTATGGGCACGTGGTTGCGTTCCGCACGCAGCGTCTGGCAAAGCTCGAGGCCGTCGATGCCCGGCAGCATCAGGTCAAGCAGGAGCAGGGCGGGCTCAGCGCCGCGTGCCAAATCCAGCCCTTCTGGGCCGGTACGCGCGAGTTGGACGCGATAGCCTTCTGCGCGTAGCCCCCGCACCAGGAAGTCCGCAACTCGGGTGTCGTCCTCAATTACCAGAATGTTCATAACTGTACTGTTGGTCGTTTGCTTCCATCGCTCTGCGGTAGCGGGGAAGGTCAATGCACGCGCGAGTGCCTTGTGGCTGGGCGCTTTCGAATGAAATGCGACCATTATGCGACTGCACGATGGCTTGCGCGATGGACAGACCAATACCTGTGCCGTCGGCGCGATGGGCGCGGGCGCGCCGGCCGCGCACGAATCGCTCGAAGACCAGCGCAAGTTCATCCGCATCGATGCCAATTCCCTCGTCCTCCACCTCGATCCGCACGACGTCAGGGCCTGGTTTGCAGCGCAGGCGCACCGTGCTGCCCCGCAGTGAGTAGCGCACGGCGTTATCCAGGAGGATGACGATGGCCTGTCTCAGTCGGTCGGCATCAGCCAGCACTGTGACCTCGGTGGTGTCCTTTGGCGGCACTAATTGCATCCTGACATCGTGGTCCACTCCCAGTGCTTCCGCGAAGTGCGCGGCATCCTGCAGGAGCGCAACCAGGTCGATGCAGCTCGGTTGCATCGCTAATTGGTCGGCTTCCGCCTTGGCGATGAGCAGCAGGTCGTTGATGCGTCCGGTAAGCTGTTCAGCTCCGTCAACGATGCGCTCCAGCGCCATGCGGTAATCCTGCACCGGCTTTTCCGCGCCGCGTAGGGCAATCTCGGCTTCGCCGCGGATCGCCGTTGTGGGCGTACGCAGTTCGTGGCCAAGGTCTGCAAAGAGCTGTCGGCGACGCTGATCGATCCGCTGAAGCGCTTCGTGCGCGGAACGCAACTCTGCCGTTCTCGCCTGCACGGCATCCTCCAGCCTACGGCGAGCTGCATCGGCATCACTGCGGTGCTGCTGGAGTTCCGAAGCCATGGCATTGAAACCTTCAGCCACACGGTCGAATTCGTCGCCGGACCAGATCGGAAAGCGGTAATCCAGCGCTCCGGACTGTAGGGCCTTGGCCCCTTCGAGCAGTTGATCGAGTGGCCGCTGAAGCCTGCGATTAAGGTGCAAGGCGAGGCCGATTGCAGCCAGCAGCACGACGCCCGCCATGCCGAATGCTTGCGTCCGGAGTCGATCCAGGGCGCGCTCCGTGGCCGCCCGGGCGACTGGCACCGCCGTGCGCTGGCGCTCGATCGCGCCGTTGAGCCGTTCACGTAGGTCGCGGCCGCGCGCCTTGTCGAAGACATCATTCAGTTCACGCCATACTCCGGCGAAATCGGCGTCCCGCGGAAGCGGCTGCAACTCAAGGAGCCGGGTTTCGACGGCCGCAATGTTGTCGCCCAATAGTTCCGTCGTGCTGGCCAGTTGATCGACTTCCAAAGGGATCGGCACGCCGTCACGCGCGGAAATTTCATTCCACAGCACGATATCGCGCTGGGCAAGCTGCTGCAGTGTACGGACGCTAGACTTCATCCTTGTCAGCAGCCGGTCTCGAGTCTCTGGCTGTGCGTCGGCGTTCATCACCCGTTGTGACGCCCAAACTCGCAGCCGCTGCTTGTTCGCAGACAGGTCCAGTAGTTCAGAGAGGATGTCGCTGGCGAGCCGACTGTGTTGCGCATAGTCATTCACCCGATTTGCGCCCCAGTAGACAAAACTTGCCTGACCGCAGACAAGGGCGACAAGTAAGGTAAAGGCGAGAGAAAGACGAAAACGGAACATGACGAGCTTTGGAATTGGCGTAGCTACGCGCATGCATTCTCAGGCCTTGGCAGTGGCTTGAAAAGAGTTGGTCGTAAGATATTTGCAGTTGGGACGTCACGAACTTCGGCGCAATCCTGCTTGCGAGGCGCCAGGAAGACTTTGGCGACTTGCGCCGGGGGGGCCTCCAATCCGGGCGCTATCAGTATAGGTCTATCCAGAGGGCATTCTGATGTGGCTGGCTGGGGGACATTCTGATTTTGGCCTCCACAAATCTTGTGGCAGCTCGCGGTATCCCGCAGACATGACTCCGCTACCAGCACTTTCGACGATCGTCTGCTGGTAAATGCTCCGGTTCGAAATTAGCGCGGTGGTGATTGTACGTCACACCCTTGCATCGCAGTGCGGCCATCGCATCGTTTGTCTTCTTCTGTTGCACCAGCCTGAACGTCGCGCCTTTCCTCGCGGACGCAATGCGCCCCCGTCGACAAGCGGAACGCCATCAACTGTCGCATGCTGATCGTTAGACTCTGGCACTACCGGGAAGCCGCCATGGCCGAGACACGACTAGGAATTCCGGCGCGTCGGAAGTGCTCCCATGATTGGGGCCGGCTGGGCTATTCGTGGCAACGTTGGCGACTCATCTCCTTAAGCCCTGGTGTTGCCAACTGCGACAGGCAACATCAGGACCGCTTGGCGGCCGCCGTACATCACGGCTTGGATAGCAGGCGGCCGACCATGGCGTTGACAGCGCTCATTTGCGACCCAGATTTCAGCGCATAATCGGAACCGGTATAACCGAACCAGTCCCAGCAGCCTTGCGGATTAAATGGAAGCGTAGACGCATTCACCTGCGGGTACAGCACAAGGATGTTGTTTGTGTCCGCCCAGTAGTTGTAGTTCGTCTTCGCGTAAAAATCATTGCCGACCACGGCTTCGGACTGCTTGCACCCATGGAATGCCACGTGGACTTTGCACGCTGCTCCCCGAGCGCATGAGTTTGGCACATAAACGAAGCCTGTATCTGCCATGCCTGTCGCGGTCGTCGCGAATTCGCGCTGGTTGAACGGCACGATTCTTCCTGACAGACTCTTCGCCGGCGGGTTCAGCGTGCCGTAGATCTGCTGCAGCAATGCGCCAGCCTGATCGTACTTTCGCTTGCCGACCGCGCAGTGACTGATATATGGAGAGGCGTTATCCGAACACACGTTGCCGAATGCCGGTGTGATGAATGCATGGCCGGCCGCCACGTTATTCACATACTGCAGGTTAGACGCAGGAACGCCGGCCTCCTTGAAGAATGACACCGTCGCATCGACAGCCTGCTGGTAGACAACGGTATCCTTCGTTCCGCTAAATACATAGACCCGGGCCTTCTGCAAATTCGATAGCGGGTCAATCTGACCGAGCGACGCAAAGCCCGTCGCGGCGGCCACCATCAGTGCTGGATTCGGCGGCACGAACGGCACTTGCCCCATGCAGATCGTCGTGTTGAGGATGTTCCCAGCCGCGCAATAATACGGCCCACCCGCTACCACACCGGCACCGACGACCGAGCCTGAGTATGCGACCTGATACTGGACTGCCATGAAGGCGCCCGATGACAGGCCGGAGACTGAGGTCTGCGATAGATCACCTGCAAAAGAAGGCAGCGCATCGGCGGCCAGCGCTGTATGAGGAAGAACTGCGAGCGCAAAGGCAGCAATGGTAAGGGTGCGAAGCGATTTCATCACGGTAGCTCCTGTGGCACAACGATCGAAAAGAATTGGACTAAAGGAAGGCGCGGGCTGAAAGATCCATTGCCCTTTGGGGCAGGTGAATCGAAGGGAGCGGGGCCTCGCATATACGGTCGCGCTTCGAACTTTCCGTGCTGTGGATCCGCGATAGAACAGCCGACTGCGGTCAAATGACATCGCAACATCACAACTGAATGTGGTGCCAACATCGTCGAATTCCGAAAGGCCGTTTTGGTCAATGCACTACTTTTGTGCTTGCGACACAGCGGGCTGCAGCGTTTCGAGGGCGGCATGCACAAGTGTTTAGTCTTGTGCTATGCAGCATTATCGGCGATGCGAAGGAATTTCGATCTTTTATTTTTGTATGTGTGCGGTATTTGCAACGATGTCGTCTGATTGTCATGTGGAACAACTAGGAACTGGTCGCAAAACTTCGGATCATGAATTTAAAATTAATTAAATCTGTTTTAATTTATTTTAAATGAAATATTATGGTGCACTGTGTCAGTACTAGACCGTAGTTCACCGTGCGGGGCGCAAGATGTGGATGCTTGGTGCAGGTGGATTCCCCGCGCCCCGCTGGCCTGTGGTGATGCTGTTGTGACGGCAGATGGTAAGCCGTGTAGACGCAATCGCTGCAGTTGACCGACCATTCGCGTGATTGGCTCCGATGATCCTGCTTGATGGTGTGATTCAGGTATTTGAACAGTCGAATGAAGATCGGCGCGCAAACTTTTGCCCACTGGCGGCTGTCGTCGGTTCAGCACCTTGTTTAGTGCTGGCAGTAGCTTGATCGTCCCGCGGTGTACCGTTGAAGGATCTAGTGCGATGCCGCGCGTGACCATCACCTGCTTGAGGTGGCACAGACTGACCGGGTCGACCAGATACTGGCACAAGCAAGCCACCATCACGTCCAGCGGAGAGTGCAGGCGCTCGGGACGATCGTCTATGCCGCATCGTCGCGGATGCCAACACGCTTGCGGTGGCTCATGCCCGGCCGCCATCGTCGAGGTGACTGTCGCCTACAGCGCGTATTTCATGGCCAGGTAGAACGTACGCCGCGGGAACGGGTGGAACAGGGAATACATGCGGTTGTTGAGGTTGTCCACGCCCAGCGCACCGCTCCAGTGCTTGTCGAACTGGTAGCGTACCCGCGCGTCCATGACGAAGAAGCTCTCGAAGCCCTGATAGGTGGCGGGGTTGATATCCGTGTTGTCGACCGTCGCATAGACGCGACTGCTGTAGCGCGCTGCCAGGGTGTAGGCCCATTTGTTGTCCGGCCGGTACGTTACAGCCAGGGTGCTACGCCACGCAGGCACGTATGGGACTCGCTTGCCGACCGATGTCGCGCCCGGAATGGTGGGGACATAACTGTCGTTGGACAGTATGCGTGAGTCGACGTATGTCACATTGCCCGAGAACGACAGTCCGTGGATCAGCACGTTGTCTTGCTGGCCTGCCAGTTCCAAGCCGACCTGGCGTGTTTTGCCCACGTTCTGTGTAAAGGAGACCGGCGTGGCAAAGCCGGGGACCGTCGACGTTTGCGAGATCAGGGCGTTCGACACATACTCGTTAAATACCGAGAGACGCATCTTGCCGTTGCTGTTGTGGTGCTCGACAGCCAGTTCGCCGGACATGACATGCTCGGGCTCCAGGAAGGGATTCGCCTGGACAAAGGTCGTGCCGGTCTGGATGGATTGATACAGTTCGCCGACGGTGGGGAACCGATACGCCTTGCCGAACGAGCCGGTGACCGACCAGATCTCGGTCGCGTCCCAGGTGACCGACGCCTTGGGAGAGAAGGCCGCCTTGTCCACGCCAGGCTGGTTGATCGGCACCCCCACGCCATTGCTGCCCGTCGAGAAATTGAAACCGTCGTACGCGCGCCACCATTCGTAGCGGCCGCCCAGCGTGGCTTGCACGGTAGGCGCCACGCGCCAGACGTCCTGCAACCACAGCGCGCTGGTCTGTGTCTTGCCGAGCGAGTTGCTGAACAGCGGGCCGCTGCTTCCCGATGTCCAGTTCGTCGTCGTGTACGTAGGGCTGGCGAGCCTGAACTGATCGTAGTGCGCGCCAAAGCTGACGATGTTCGCCCCCGCGGCGCCCTGCGGCCGCCAGGTTCCCTTGAGATCAACCGTGGTCCATCCGGTCCCGCTCATGTCGGTGGCGCGGCCGGGGCCGCCGCTCTGCGCGCCTGGGTAGAGTCCGGTGGAAAGGCGGCTCAGGTCCCGGAGATAGTAGAGATTGCTCAGGGTCATCTCCCAGTCGAACAGTCCCTTCGTGTGGGTTTCCACCTTCAGGCTCTGCATCAAGTGCTGTTGCTCAATGTTATTGCTCGAGAACTGGCCGGCGATGGTGTTGGCGTTGTATGCGAACCCGCCGATACTGACGCTGCCGCTCTGGGCGCCATAGAAGGGCGTGCCGGCGGCGGTGCTCAGGTAGGTCTGGGCGTTTGCCTTCGAGCTGTTCTGCCAGTAGCCCAGCGTGTAGGCAGCGCTCAGTGTTGGCGTGAAGTCATAGGCTAGCTTGACGGCAGCGTTGTCCTGCAATGTGTGGACGAAGTTGCCCGCGCCGATCACCTGGATCGCGTTGCCCGTGCGGTTGCGGTCCGCGATGGCGCCCGTGATGACCGGCAGCCCGGCGCTGGCCGGGATCGTCGACTGGCTGACCGTACCAAAGCTGAGAGGCTGGCTGAAGCTGTTGAGGTGGTTGGCATTGAACCACCACGACAGCCCGCCCACGCGGTCGCCCAGTGTAGCGCTGTATTGCTGGGCCGGCTCGTTCTCGCCGGTGCCGTATTTGCCGAAATGCTGCAGGGCGCCCGTGAATTCCAGGCTGCCTTCGAAGGCCTTCGGCATCCGTGTGGTGATTTCCGTCACGGCGCCATATGAGTTGCCGGGGTAGGCGGCGGAGAAGGGGCCGTACATCACGTCGATGCGATCGACTTGCTGCGGCGCCACCATGAACCACTGGGGTGACCCATTGCCGTTATTGTTGTTGATCAGGGTCGATAGCAGGACGCCGTTGGCATAGATCAGGCTGCGCGCGCTGGCATTGATGCCCGTCGTGCGCGTGGCCATCGGCGATTGGGTGTCGCCGATAAAGCGTTTGCGAACCAGCACATCAGGTAGGTACTTTAGCATGTCTTCCGTGGCCATGACGTTGATGGTCTCAGAAGCCTGCCGGGCCGTGATGCTTTCGGTCGTTTGCGGCAGTTCGTACTTCTCGGCGAAAGAACGGGTCTCTGTGACCTGGGCAATTGGCAGGCTCCTTTCACCCGGCGTACTATCCGCTATGCCTTTGTCCGTGGCGAGCGTGGCCGTCACGACTGGCGTCTGGGCGTGAGCGCCGGAGGCCCCCAGGATGGCTATGGAAAGCAGGCTGCGAAGGGCAATAGATGCAGCTTCGCGTAGTGCGGCCCAATCGCGGGAGATCATTGTGGGCATAGGTGAATCTACTTGGAGTCGATCTCGGTCGTAACGCAAGTTGATATACAAGCCGGCATCTGCGGCGCCGACGCGAGGAATCGTATTCATGGTTCTCTTGGCAGTATGGAGGCGAACCGATAGTCCGCCATGTTGCGTGGGCACGCACGTTGTCAGGCGAAGCAGGTCATGCCAAGTGCAGCACTCGGGCTATCGTGCGAAGAATGCCCGGGTTGGGGGCGATTGCATCCCGCTGCAGCACCGGCCGCGCGAAAGCAAGCTGCCTGAGGTGTGGCCGAAGGACAAAGGGTACGTACACTATTGCTTCGACACCGAAAACATTGACTCGGTGTGGCCAACCACTCCGCAGAATTCTTCTGCCTCAGTATTGCTCGATGTTTCGTCTCAGCGTTTCCCTCCCGCTCGGATGATGGCCGCGGGAGGTTTTTCAACCATCCATTAGTTAGTTGCGTCGTTTGCCACTAACCACTACTGTGCCATGGGCTGGCGCGCAACGATGCCCGACTTGGATACCACCACCAGATTCTTGCCTTGGAAAATCGCGGACGTCATCGCCAAGCGGTCTTCACGCTGCGTCGCGGTGAAACTACGCCCGTAGTCCTTACTCTGTAGGATCACCCCGTCTAGACCTACGGCAACTACGTGCCCGCCCGCTTCAGCGATCCCTGTCAACGAACTATGAGTGCCGGTTTCGACGGCCTTCCATGATTGGCCATCGTCGTCGCTTCGATAGAGCGAGCCTCGCAGTCCGCCGACCAGCAAACCACCGTCGCTCAGCGCGATCCCGCTCCATAAGGATCCCTTGTAGCCCGTGTTGACATAGGTCCATGTGGCGCCATGATCCTCGGAGCGCAATACGAATCCGTGCTCGGCGGCAATGAATGCCGTCCCTCGCTGGCTCGCGAAAATGGAAAACAGGTTTTTATCTGCCCGGCCATTGTCAGGGAGAGGCGGCAATGTCCCTGCCTGCCACGTGGCGCCTCCATCGTTTGTCGTCAGCAAAAGCGACCACAGTCCGACGGCAATGCCATGCTTGCTGTCGCTAAAGTAAATAGAAAACAACGGCCGATCGATGTTCGTATCGCTTCGTTGCGTCTCCCAGGTTTCACCGCCGTCCTCCGTATGGAGAATGGTGCCCCAGTGCCCTGCAGCCCAACCTAGGCGCGCGTCCACAAACGCAACCGAAGTCAGGGTGGTATCGGTCGGGACACGCTTCGCTTGACGATAGCTTTTCCCGCTGTCATCCGACAATAGGATGACGCCGTTGTTTCCAACCGCCACAATCCGTTCACCAGCCACACCTTGTGCCAGCAGCATCTCGCTGGATGCGTAGGGATCCGGCACTGCAGAGTGAACTTTAACCAGTGTGTTCCCCTGCTCAGATCTCGCCACACCGGCGAGGCTAAGGAGGGTGAACGCGGCCGCGATGCCAGATTTTAAAAGGTTCTTTAGCTGCATAGTCGTCCTTTCTACTTAATGCTCAAACAATCCAAGCGCCCTAACGGGGGATTTGCGCGGGAACAGCCGCTCAAGCCACACCGCCAGCGCCGGCAACGCGGTCATCGCCATCACGAGATTGACCATAAACATAAACGCGAGCAACTTACCCATGTCAGCCTGAAACTTAAGCGCGGAGAGCGACCATGTCGCTACCCCGACCGCCATTGTGATCGCCGTAAACACCGTGGCTACGCCAACCTCGAGCATGGCATGCTCCGTCGCTTTAGTGATCGATTGACCATCGGCCAGATGCCGCTGCAAGCGGTTGTATATATAGAAGGCGTAGTCGACACCGATACCTACCGCGAGCACCATCACCGGCAAGGTTGCCACAGTCAATCCGATTTTTAGTTCTTTCATGAACCAATAACCGATGAAGGTTCCAACTGTCAGCGGCAAGCAGCATGCAATCACGGCCCTAAAGTCGCGATAAACTCCAAAGACGAGGACGACGATCGCCGCATACACGTACAGCATCATCGGCAGTTCGCTCCGCTCGACTTCGTCGTTGACTGCGGCAAGAACACCCGCGTTTCCGCCTGCAAGGGCAACCTGCACCCCCTCCACCTTATCGGCTTCACTGAAATGCCTGACCTCGTCGATCACGCGGTTGATCGTCGTTGTCTTATGGTCACTGAGGTACAGGTTCGCTGCGATCATGCTGCAATCCTTTCGCATGTATCCGTTAGCGCGCCCAATCTCAGCCGAGAGTGCACCATAGTTTTCCGGGTCGACGGGAATCACGTACATCTTCGGGTTGCCTTCGTTGTAGCCCTCGTTGTATGTGCGCAGCATGGTCGAGTAGCTGTCCACCGAAATCACATCTTTGACATGACGCATACGGCTGACGAATCGATCCTGATACAACCCGAGCGCGGGATTTCCGCACGAATCGGCAGGCGCAACGAAAAATACGGTCAGCCAATCAAGCCCGGTGTTGTAGTTGTTCGTAATCGAGACTGCATCTCGATTGAATCGTGCGTCGGCGCGAAGTTCTGGGGCGCCAGGCTCCACCGTGCCAATTACGCGCCCCTGACTCTGCCAGACTGCCAGCCCGAACACGATCGAGACTGCGACGAGGGTAAACGCCGCATTCCGAGGCTCCGCAACACGGGCAATTTGCTTGAGCCACTTTGCGCGTGACTCTCTGGTACGCATGGCGCTTAACGCATATGTCTGCGAAAATTTGAGCCTCGAGGCGGCCAGCGGCAGCATGACCAGATTGGTGAGGATCTTATATCCGACCCCGATTGACGCGGCGATGGCCAACTCCCGCACCATCGGAATTGGAATAAGCGCCAACGTGATAAACGACACAAACGCGGTTACGAGCGCGAGGGTGCCAGGAATCAGCAGACCCGTGAAGCTGGATCTCGCTGCGGCTTCCGTCGATTTGCCATGCGAGAGTTCCCGGACGATGTGGTTGATCTGCTGGACGCCATGCGAGACACCGATCGCGAACACAAGGAACGGCACCAGAATGGCCAACGGATCGAGACCGTATTGGAGCAAATGCAGTGTCCCGAATTGCCAGACAAGTGACGTCAGCGAACAGAAAACAGGCAACAGCGTCAAGCGTACCGAGCGACAGTACCAATAGACCGCAGCCGCAGTGAGCAGCAGTGCTATTCCACAAAAGGCTAGCACGCCTTTTGCCCCGTCCGCGATGTCACCGATCTGCTTCGCGAACCCAATAATCTGGATCTCATAGTTCGCGTCCTCAAAGGGCTTGCGAACCTGCTCTTCGAGCACGCGATTGAACGCGACGTAATCCAGCTTGTTTCCGCTTGCATCATATTCGTTCAGATCGGCGACGATCATCGCGCTCGACTGATCCCGTGAGATGAGGCTACCAATGAAGCCTCCCTGGCTCGCGGCCTGTTGGATGCTTCTAATCACGCTATCGTCAAGCCGATCCGGCGTGACCGTCGACGGTATGAGCGGATCTGCGCGAAATCCATCCTCCGTTATCAGATTGACAAAAGAATTGGGCGTCCACAACGATTGAACGCTAGGTCGTGTCACATTAGGCAACGCGATGACCGCTTGCGTCACGCTGTAGAGGCGACCCAAGGCATCGTCATTCCAGATTGTGCCATGCTTAGCTTTCACAACCACAGTAAGACGATTCGCGCCAGTGGCGTCGCTCTTGTATCGATTGAAGATCTTGATGTACTCGTGGCCAACTGGCATCTGCTTCTCGAAGCCCGCATCAATTCGTAGCTTCGATGCGAAGAATCCCATGATGACGGTGAACACCATTAGTGACACCAGGATCAGCGTCCGATGCTTGAAGATGAACCGCTCAACGTACTGTAGTGAAGTGTTGATAAAGCCTGTGGCGCCGCTGTGGCGGTTACCTGTTTGCATGATATAGCCTGCACTTTAAGTTGCGGGGGCGCCCGTCTCATGCCACTGCTGCGGACGGACCTTGTCACATTGTTCTGCCAGCGGAGGGTCTCCGGGACGCATCGTTGTCTATCCGGAACCCGGATCCAAAAGTAGTTGCAACGTCTTAGAAGTTTCGCGTAGCGAACACCCCGACGAAGTTCCGGTCTGCATACGCTTGCCCAACGGTCTGATGCCCGCCAAAGAATGCGGTAAAGTTAACACCTGCCTGCCATAGCGTTGGATTTTGATTGAACAATATGTAGACGTTCACGGACTTCGCGCCTTGCAAATAGTTGGCGCTGGCCGTTGGCGTATAGCCGTACACGGCATCGGTGAATGTCACCCCTGGCGTCACCTGCCATCCTGGAATCAAGCTACCGTCGTAGGTCACGTTGAAGTCGACCGTTGCCCCGACCGAGCTCGAGGTACCCTTCTCGGCAACGATCGCATACCCCGAACCCGAGCTATTGTTAAGCCACGTGTAGTACCCTGCCGCCGGTACCTGTTGCACAGTTGTACCATTGGGAGTTCGCGTGATACCTCGTGTGCTGACTCCGGGGTAATAGATCCAGGTCAATTCGGCCGTGAACGTGGCGGTATTGGCAGCGATCAGATTAAGGAAAGGGTAGTTACTCGGCGTAAGACTCAACTGGCCATTGATAGCGTACTGAAACTTCTTTTTGTCGACCCACTGCTGGCAGGCCCCAGAGACCCCGTTCGTATTTGCATCAAGGGGACCACCCGCCCCATAACAGCCTGAGAGAGATACTGCATCGCGTGGCCTGTAAGACAGCTCTGTCCCGATAGCCCAGTCGCCCAGTGAGAAATTGGCGCTGACGCCGAAGAGTTGCCGATCTTCGAGGTAGGAAAACTGTGCCGATCCGTTCGAAAGAGCTTGCACGACCGGATTTTTGTCCGTGTAATTTTCGTAATAGAAACCGAACATCACATCCACACTGCGCGGACGGTAACCCACCTTCACACCGTATTGAGGTCGGTATTTCGCGGGAAGGGCGGTGCCGACCGGGATCCCGAGCGAGTAGTAAGGCGCGCCAGCATAAAGCCCGTTGACCAGCCCAGAGTTGATGCCTGATACGGTAGACGCATTACCGCTACGGCCCCCGGCTATCGTCGCGCCGTCCAGACCCCCAAGGTTGCCGTTGTTCGTGTTGATCGTAGACGGTCCGGCGCCGCGCCCCAATATATCCAAAGTTGACCAATATGAACCCACCGCAGGAATCCGATTGCTGTTCCAGCCAAACTGGTAGTACACCTCGGTACTGAATCCGTTCGGAAGACCGGATGCGAAGCTCAGCATTGGGGCCGGAATCAATGCTGTCTTAAGCTGCGTACCCGGAATCAACAATTTCTGGATGTCAACCGAATTGGTCGCATTGATGCCACCGGAGGCGAAATAGCTCTCGCCCCAATTAACTACCTGATTGCCAAGGCGAAAGTGAGCCGGGTTACCCGCCAACGAAAAGTCTTTTTGAGCCCACAGATCCAAGAGCTGCGCGTTATACACAGTTTGTGCTTTGGCCGAACTCGAAAGCGATGTCCGATCTGTATCTCCCGCAAGGAAATCGTACATGGCTGTGCCGCGGACCATGAACTTTAGTCCGTTGCTCGGCATTGTCATGAGAAGTTCGCTGGTTGCGCTTGTGTAAGTGCTGAACGGCTTTCCCTTGCGATAGTTTAAATCTCCGTCGTCACCAGAGCTCCACTGACCAATGTTTGCCGCAGCCCCGCACGAGCCAGAATTGGGATCGCCAGTAAGTGAGCAACTGGGGCTCTTGGTCCGAATACCTGCACCAGCAGTCAAATTGGATACCCACGATCCCTTTAGATCTTCAAATCCCGTTGAAAAATCATAAGCGTGTACATTTTTTATCTGTGTTGCCAGAACTGCAAAAAATACAACTACGGTTAGAGCATTTACCCGGGTTTTCATACGAATTTCCCTGAAATACTTCGTGGGGCGCGACTAGGTGCGCCGGTCTCCTAGAACAAAAGTCCTTATCGTTCACTGCGCGCCTGAAGTGCGTCAGGGGAATAAAATGACATATCGAACTGAGCTCCCTTTCCATCCTGGAACCAGGTTATGGCCTTCCCATCTACAGGCCTACCATCAACGAGATAGCGCCCGGTTGCGGTGTCATATTGCATGAGCACGGTCGCAGCGCAGGCACCGATCTCCCAGACGGGAATGGGATGTTCCTCGGCGACCTTCCAGATTTTCCCGGCCGAATCGTATGAGTCGCCGGCAAGCGCAATCCAACTATCCTCATCGAGATACAGGGTACGTTTTGCACTGATATTCCGCATGCCGGACTTGACCGTACCCGCTATCTCCAGGACGCGATGTAGCTCATATCTGCGAGCGTCTGGATTCACCGAATTTGGCCCCATAAGACTGCTGATCTTCGCGTTGTCGTTGTAGATCGCAAAGGTGTTATAGGGAACGTAGATTTCCCTTTTTCCAACGATTTTCCAGTCGTAACGATCCGGGTTCCCGTTGAAGATGGATACCTGATCATTCAGATACTGATTTTCATACCCAATCAGCGGTGCATCGTGATCGTAGGTCGGCATGCGTCGTACCCGGCGTTGGCCAACGAAATAGAAGAAGGAGTCCGGAGACTTGCTGAATGACAGCGTTTGCGTAAAGCCCTGACCGGCAAGCGCAGCCGGCGTATCCGTTCCGACCCACGTCGCGGAGTAGACGTCATTCACGCTGCTTGGAGTTGCTGTGCCTTTGGCTGCCCAAGGAAAGTACGCCTTCGCTGGTCCGGCTACAATGACAGGGTCCGAACTACCCATACGCGGAGAAATGTAGGTCATCTGGCTAGGCGCGTTCATGCCCACACCTTGATAGCGGGTGAGAAAGTTCCAGACTGCTTCGATACCACTCGACGGCTTAGGGAACGGCACACCTGGCAAATTGGCAATCGCGAGTGACGTACCGTCTGACGCGATCTTCGCCTGACCGACGTTCTTTGCGGTATTCGCCGCTACAAAATCCGGCACTGCACAGGTCCGATGGGTCGGATAAACATCCATCCGATAGCCCTTGTTTTGCTTGATTTGAAGTTGCTGCCCTGGCGTCAGGTGCTCTGCGTATTTATCGACGTTCGATGTGTCAATCGAAAATAGGGGCTTTTCGTTCTTGAACGGGGAGTACTTGGCCCGATCTGCGCCCACTGTCCAACCGCTCGGGGTGGGCATTCCACCTGTCCATTCTGGGATCGTTCCAGAACTGTTTCCAGCTCGTTCCCCGCCCATCGGGGTTAAATCGTGTCCGAGCGTTGTGTTGTCTGCAGCCATGGATGACACAGAAAATACCAGTGCGCCTGCTGCTCCGACTAATATGGTCCTCATAAATACATGCTTGAAGATTTTTTTTGTATTTAATTTGACATTTTCTCTGATATTTGTTTCATCCGAATTAATATAATCACTATAATATTTTTTATTATCCGTCGCAATCCGACATATTTTGGCGTTTTTCATGGTGATGGTAGCTAAATAAGATGAATGGATCCTCGACGAGTGTTCCGCCATATGACACATCGTGTGATGTACTCGATCGATCGCCCAGAATTAATGTGCAATCAAACATTTCATGTGAAATGTTTGATTGTTGGAATGCTAGCGAAATGCGTGCCAGGCCGATATCCACGAGTTTTCAATGAGTTCAGTGTTTTTCAGGTCGAGCATGGCTGCCTTTTGGTGCGGAACGCATGGCGTTAGTGCTCCAGTAGGTCTTCCTGGTGCACATCGGGAGTGTTCTGCGGAGTGATAACCAGGCCCGTTTTTTGTTGTCAACGGGGGAATGTGTTGAATCAGGAAGACCGGAAACGGTCCAAAATATTGGAAACGGGTGCGCATGGGGGCGCATGAGAATAACGAATCGACTGATAAGATCGGGACCTACTGTGCGCGCGCGCTGGCGAACGTCTAGCGCAAGACGCCGGAGGCCCGGAATAACTAGTCAGCTGCGGCTCCAAGAGCAATCTGTGCGGGATCCGCCAATCGGAATGGAGCGCCCGCTGCGCATGTACTTCATCCACACTGCTTCAATCCAACCGAAGAGGTCTGCGAGAAGGCCTCATACAGCAGTGTGAGGCTGCGCGCGTCGTGGGCATTGGTCATGAGGCGCGAGCTGATTCCCGATTGCTGCGACACTGCTGGCGTTAAGGCGGAGCATATCGCGGCTCCGTCAATTCAACGAAAGATGGACGCAGGGCCGGCCGGGGGGCGACGAAGGCTCATGATGCAGTTGGCGAGTTCATGGCAAGTTCGGTGAAACGATGCTATGCGGAGGAAAACTGAGGCGAGGTGCTGGCGATAGGGGAGGCGCATAGGAGATGCCGCTTGAGAGCGAAATGCTGCCGGATCGCCGATTACTGATGAATGCCCTATTGGATGAGCTGTCTGCAGTTGATGCCACATTCGTGCAAAATCTGTGCGCCAGCCAGGTACGTGCGAAAGTCCATCCGCCGGCGTACTGCCCGGTGGGCGATTCGCTCCGTGCCCTCGAACTGCGCCAGCAGCTGGTCGGCGGATTCGCCACAATTGAGTAGAACGGCGACTCCGCAACCATGCTCAACGATACGAGCCAGGCTGCGGTCCAGACTCCCGGGGGGCGTGGACTGGTTGACTTCAAGCAAGTCGACGACAGACAGCGATTCGTGTAGGGCTACAGGCACAACGTCATCGGCTTTCCAACAACCATGCACCAGCGCCAGGTGCATGCCCTTGCCAGGCTGATCTCGGTAGACGTGGCCCACGAATTGACCCCAGTGGGTCTGCAGTGTGCGGCCCCCAATTCGCTTGATAAGCGACTCACGGAGACTGCGGTACTCGATGAGGCCGGCGATGGTACCGATCTTTAGGCCATGATGGGCTGCGAACTGACATAGATCCGGCAGGCGCGCCATTGTGCCGTCCTCATTCATTACCTCGCAAATGACGGCGGCCGGGCTGCAGCCAGCCAAGTGCGCCAGGTCGGAGCCGGCCTCGGTATGGCCAGCTCGAATCAGCACGCCCCCATCTACCGCCTGCAGCGGAAAGACGTGCCCGGGTTGGACGAGGTCCTCCGCACGCGCGTCGGGGGCCACCGCCACCTGCACGGTGCGCGCGCGATCCGCAGCCGAGATGCCGGTGGTAACACCCTCCGCGGCCTCGATCGAAACGGTGAAGGCGGTCCTGTGCCTGGCGCTGTCGCGCTGGGTCATGGGCGGCAAGCGCAGGCGCTCGCACATCTCGCGCGAGAGGTTCAGGCAGATCAGGCCGCGCGCGTGGCGTGCCATAAAATTGATCGCCTGCGGCGTGATATGGTCGGCGGCGATGATGAGATCGCCCTCGTTTTCGCGGTTTTCTTCGTCGACCAGGATCACCATGCGGCCGGCGCGGATGTCGGCGATAATCTCTTCGGCTGGCGAGATAGCCACGCCTGCAGAGTTGATGTTGTGGGGGACGCTCATGTCATAACTCCTGGATAGTCAACCGCGTGTCGACAAAGCAAGCACCTCTCAGGTGCTACGGACTTTCCTTCCGTGCGGTCTTGGTAGCGTCTCGCCTGTCGTGCGCATTTAAGGGACGGGCGATAGCGCAGGACGTTTGCGCGATTGGCATGACCTGCATGCATTTTTTTCCATAATGAAGCTAGCAACCCATTAACTACAGGAAGTGAACTCAATGCATAATTCCAACCGCTGCCCGCTGCCCGCTGACGGTCGTAAAGGAATGCAAGCTAGCCCGCGGCACCAAATCGCGCCTCCGGTGTACTTCCACTTGGTGACAGGTGCCGGTTTTCATATTCGTCATATGCTCCAATTTGTGCCAAGATCTCGCTGTTTCGCGTAGATAATGATTAATCTATGCATCGCGCTGCCTCGATAGTTTGGGGGAGAGGGGTTGAGATATCAACCTCACATCGGCCTCGGCCAAGGAGGGAGCGCCACGGGACAAAGAAGGAGCTTTTTACACCCCATGAAGAATGCACCGGGTCGGAGCTGATCTGCCAGATTTTCATCTGGCTTAGTTGGAGAAGATCAAGTGGTGAGCCGATGTCCATTCAGGCGAGCCTTTTTCAGGTTACGGTATCGAGTTTAATTGGAGATTTTTGGATATGCGAAGTGCAAGCGGTAAACCCGCATATGGAGAAGGAAAACAAGCTTTGATTGAAGCTGCGATTCGTTTGGTCGCTCGAGAAGGGCTTGGTAAGTTGACGAATCGGTCTCTGGCCTCTGAAGCCGGCGTTACCAGTGGAGCACTGCAGCATCATTTCAGATCTGTTCATGAGGTGGTAGATAGTGCGCTTGAGTACTGCATGAATAAATCGCGAAAATCTGCAAAGGAATCGCATTCGGTCTCGGATTTTCTCGAGGCCATCTTCAGTGACATGCTGGAACAGCCAGAAATTGCGCAATTTCAAGTGGAAGTATTCATCGCCGCCCGTCTCCGACCAAAACTTTCTGTGCTGGTCGCGAGGCATCAAGAATCGTATCGGGAGATATCTCGTGAGGTGCTTGGTGCTTCGCGCATTGCTTACGATGAGGGACTTATCGAGATCATCATGGCAGCAGTCGATGGCATTGTCTTTCAATCCGTAGTATTTCGAGAAGATGAGAGTCAGCGCTCTCGAACGAATCAGCAGATCGAAGCACTGAATCAGATCATTTCCAGCTATTCCCTATGCCACGTTAGTTGAAGCAAATCATATCCTTTATTAAATATCCAGCGAGGAGAATGGGAATTGGGTACTAATATGGAGATACTCACAGCAAAGGTGCTCGCCGCAGATGCGCGGGAAGGGCGGCAGTGACAGTCAGAAACCCTACTAGTAGCAGTACCTGCAATCCGACTGCGAGTTGGTAACCTCCCGCCGGGTCATCAACACCAAGCCGAGCAAAGAACAGCCCACCTAGTGCCGCAATACCGGCCGCGGAGGAGACTGACTGGACGGCGGCGAGCGTGCCGGCCCCGGAGCCGGCCTCATTGCTGTCTACTGCGCTGATGACAATTGTGATGAGCGATGCGATGATCATCCCGCCGCCCACGCCTGAGAGCGTGAGCGCTGGTATCAGCCGTTGCAATTCAAAAGGACTGTTGGCCAAAGTGAGCCATAGCCAGACGGCGGCGGCGATCTGGAGCAATGCGCCAATCTGTAGCACCCGCTTACCGATGCGCTCCAGCAAAAATCCACCGGCGAGCGCTGAGCCGACGAGGGTTCCGATTGCGAGCGGCAGTGCGGCGAGTCCGGATTGGCCTGGGGTAAAGCCGTGCCCGAGTTGGAGAAACAGCGTGAGCACGAGTTGCGCGCCCATGAATGCTGAGAAGAACAGTGCCATCGCAGCTATCCCGCCAGTGAACGCGGGCTTTGCGAAGATTCCCGGCTCGACAAGCGGGACGCGGCCACGGCGCAGGCGAGCGCGCTGCTGGAGAGTGAACGCAAATAGGCCTACGCCTGCTGCGGCCAGGCTTGCCCAAGTCCACAACGGCCAGCCGGTGTCCTGCCCCTGGATGAGCGGCAGCACAAGCATCCCTGATGCCGTCGCGATGAGCAGGGCGCCAGCGATATCGATGTCGCCAGTGTGTGCCTGCGTGCGTTCCTGGGGCAAGAAGCGCCACCCGATCGCGAGCGCGACCAACGCGATCGGCACGTTGACCGCGAGCGCGAATCGCCAGCCGAGTCCGAAAAGATTGGCCTGGACAATGCCGCCCCCGATCACGGGCCCTGCGACTGCGGCCACGCCTAGCACAGGTCCAAAGATCGCTAACGCCTTCGGAAGCTCATCCGGCTCGAACACCTCTCGCAGTAGCGCGAATCCCTGCGGCAGCAGCAAGGCGCCCGCGGTGCCTTGCAGGAAGCGGCCCGCAATGAGCAAGTCAATGGTTGGCGCGGCCGCGCACAGAATCGATGCTAGCGCGAAAGCCGTCAGGGCTGTCAGGAACATCTGGCGCCGGCCGTAGATGTCGCCGAGCCGGCCCCCGACGACGAGCCCAGCGCCCATGGCAAGGGCATATCCGCCGATTGCCCACTGCAGTTGAGTCGAGCTGGCGCTGAAGTCGTGCTCGAGCGCGGGGCCGGCAACGTTGATGATGGTCGCATCCAGAACGTCCATGACCTCGCCAGCGAGCATGACTACGAACACCAGCCATCGATAGCGATAGCGTGCGGGTATCCTTGTGGATGACGGAAAGGCGGCAACGTGAGACATCTATACTCCTGTTAGGATCGAGAGAGGAGGAAGAAGGGGCTCGCTGGGACGGCCAGTGCTAGGCTGCTTGGAAAAACTCGTACGAGCGTGGGGGGCCAAGCACGGTCGGTCTATGCCGGGCGCAGGGTATGTTCGAGGGGGGGAGATCGGCAGCCCCGCGAGCGCGATGACGATCGTCGGGGACGCTCCCATGAGTCCTTCAGGCAGCCATGAGCACTAGGGACAGTCCCATGAGCAGCGGCTCGAAAGCCGCCACGTTTTCCGCGAGGGTGTTCTGTGGTCGGGATCGCAAGACCACGGCCGTAAGGACTATGCCGGCGACCAGCAGCGCAGTCGAAGGCAGGACAATCGCCCAGGCATTATCACCAACCGACAGAAGAGCCATCTGATGGTGATGGTGGTGCTGCTGCTGCAGGGTGTCGGCCGTGTTCATCGCTTCTTGGTGGCGTAAGATCAGTCCGGCCATCGCAACGGAGGCAACCGTTCGGAAAACCCGCAGCGCCGGATCATAGACAGCTTGACCCGGCCATCCGGCCACGCCGGCCCAGACTCCAGTCCCGACGATCAGAATGGCCACGAAGGACAGTGGCATAACATGCGTGTAAGCTGCGTCGATCATGCCGATGACCATCACGAAGGCGCACACGATGCTGGCCACCGTCCGGCATTTGTCCAGCAAGGCACATGAGGATGCGCAGATCATGACGAGTAGCATGGGAATTGCGGGCATCGTGTTCATGCTGCGGCTTCCAGAGACCGGAACCGCGACCCGTGGAACACCAGCGGCTCCAATTCGGTGGCGGTGCGAATCGATTGCACTTCGAGTAGAACGACCTCGTGATCGCCTGCGGGATGTTCGGCATGGATGGCACATTCGAACGACAGCGCGGCATTCTTGATGAAGACCGATCCCGAATACGTCCTCTCGATGTCGACGCCGGTCCAGCGTGCGTCCTTGTCCCTGCTTGCAAGCTGCCGACAGATAGTTCCCTGATCGGCAGCAAGAATCGAGACACCTATCGTCCTGGCTGCGCGTAGCAGCGGCCATGTGGTGGATTGACGCTGGACTGCGCAGGAGACCAGGGGCGGAGCGAGGGAGATTCCTACGCTGAAGGTGGCGACAAGAAGAACGTGGTCCACGCCATCCACGTGTGCAGCGAGCGCTGCCAGACCGGATGGGTATTGGGCGAACGCCTTTCGCAGAGCGACCTCGTCAGAGATACAAGGTGCGGTTATCATACTTCGTTTACTCCTTATCGAGTTCCCGTGAACGCAAAGGACTCGGGAAATGAAGACCGGCGGCGGGTCGCAATTGCAGGATGCGGCACCACCAATACGTGCTTCACGTGTGGTGACTGGATAGGGTTTTGCATTTACGGGCGGGCCCAGTCCGCAGTGCCTAACCGCGCAATTTCGCACGACGAGGCGCTGCGGCGCGCCGGCAGGAAACACCGCCGGACGAGAACGCTCCTGCAGGTCACTTGCCGTGGCTACAGTCCTTCTTGGGCGAGCAATGCGCTGCCTCTGTCGGGGGCACGTCGAGGGTGGGATTGCGCTCGAAGAAGCCGGACGGGAGCAGGGCGACTTTGGCATGGTCTACCGGCATGACGGGCCAGTCCTCGGAGCGGGGAAAATGGGTGAGGCCGAATGTGTGCCAGACCACGATGTCCTCATCTTCGACAGACTCATTGCGCGCCGCATACTGCGGCAGGCCCGTGCCTCCGGGACTCTGGTTTACAAGATAGCCAGCCGGCCAGTTTTCGTCGCGCCGGTACTTCGTGACCCACAGGCTCTTTGTGGCGAACTTCGCTCGCTGGGTGATTCGCGCATCGGGGCTGGACAGCAGCAGCGGATTGCCGGCAGTGTGCAACACATACGATGGTGCCTGGCCGAGCCGGTTTTTTGTCTCGCTGCTGGATATTCTCCAGATTCTCCCTTTCTCGTTGGCCGTGATACGCTGAGCCTCGCCTTCAGTCCTTAGGCGAGTGATGTTGCGCTCGAAAGCGCCGCCCCAGATGGGCTGGGTGCGATCCATCTCGATGGGCTTCGCCTCGATTTCATCAACCGAGTTGCGCGTTCCGTCGATGGTTGTATCTAGCCTTAGGCTGAAGAGGTGCTGGTGGGCGGTACCGGCTAGGCCCGGTGCTACCAGGGGCGCCGGATGCGGATCGCTGTCGCGAGCGCCGGCTGTGACGACTAGGCCATTGGCCTTCACTTCGAGCTCAATCTTGCCGTCGAGGTAGAAGTGCCAGTAGAAGCCGTAGTCATAGTTGCCTGCGGTCAGGAAACACGAGACGACCAGGCGACGCTGTCGACGGACGTCGCTATGGCTGTGGTCGAACGGGTCAGTATGCTTCCACAACACGCCGTAGTCTTCTTCATGGATGCAGATCCCATTTGGGACCACAACTGGTTGGCCCAGATCATCGGCAAAGACGACATCCTTGTAGACAATTTCGCCAAGACAGTCGCAGCCCAGCTTCAGGGAGTTGGCGAAGCGCCCGAACTGGTACTCGCCTGCATCGAAGTAGTTGATCCAGCCCCGGGTCGGCGAGAAGTCGCCGTAGTTAACCACCATTTCCGCCACGGATGCGCGGTAGAGGATGGGACGCTTCGTGCCCTTGTCCTCATAGGAGACCTGGTGGATGGTTAGCCCTTCGCGGGCGTTGTATCCGATGCGGAAGTTCCAGTTCTGCCAACTCATCTCGTTGCCGTCTAGCGTGAAGCTCACGCCCTCCGGTTGCGAGATGACGATCGGCTTGAGGCCTTCGCGTGGTGCAGGCAACGATTCCGGTGTGTGGATTTCACCCGACTCGGTGGGAATGGCGTAGGGACCCGTGTCGATCACACGGAGGACCTTGCGGTGGGTCAGATCGATGTCCACACGCAGGCCTTCGATCGGGTGTCCCCAGAAACTGGCCAAGGTACCAAATTCAGCCGTCGGGGCCAAATAGGGAACCACACGGGAGATACGGATGCCAACTTCATCCGCGTAACCGAAAGTGCCACCGGCGAGCGGCAGGCAGCGAACTCGCTCTAAATCCGTCACCCCGTGGGCGAGCAGCGCCTCCTGAACCGACGGGTCCTCTAGGGCAATAGACCCGGACTCCATGACATCCTCGAGAAGGAATGGGCCCGTGCCTTCGGCCACCTGGTCGATCTCGCGGCGCTCAACGAGGCTGCCTGTCGTGACATCGGCACACACGTATTCGAGTTTCCCCGTCACGGTGTCATAGAGCACGGCCGATACTTCGCGCGCGACGACATCGCCTGCCTTGAACTTCAGGACGTCGGACTTGTGAGGCTCCCTCAGGAGGACATAGCCGAAGCGACTCGCTTCGCTGGCGATCTCCGCTTCGTGGACGATTTCCTTGAAACGGCGAATCTCCGCGGTTGTCAGCGTATCAAGCGGATGTTTGGGGATATCTGTCACAATTTGATCGTCTTTCGATTTCGTCATGATTTCAGTAATCATCAAATGAGGTGAAGGGATTCCCTGAGGGACTTTCCGCGATATTCCGTTCGTGTTACGCCAGCTTTCTGAAGGGCAGGTACCAGCCGGTTGACTACGTTGTCGAGATAAGTTCCCGTGAGCTTGCTGCCATGGATAATCATTACGCCGTCGCCGCCAACTTCATCCATGGTTTCGATCATGCTCTGCGCGATTTCCTCGGGCGTTCCATACCATCCGGTGCTACCCCCCGCAATGAACTGGATGACGGCCTCTCGCAGGCTGATTCCTTGTCGGCCCAGGTTCTGGAATTCCTGGAACATGCCGGTATGGCCCGACGGCGCAATATCCGAAGGAAATGGCTCATCCAAGGGAAATTGGTAGAGATCGAGATTGAAGGTCGCCGACATAAACGCCAGTGCGTAATCCACCTGCGCGTCGGTCAACCGCCGCGGAGTTGACGGATCGACGTCGTCGGGACGAAAATCCAGGAACGAAGCAAACATGATCTTGACATCGTCGGGATTTCGTCCGAATTTCTCAGCTCTCGCCCTGATGTCATTGCGATACTCCTTCATACCTGCCGAGCCGCCCTCGGCAGGTGCGAAAACGAGATCGGCGTGCTTGGCGGCAAAATCCCGGCCCCGGTCGGAGGAGCCGGCCTGCACGATAAGGGGATGGCCTTGCGGTGACGGCAGGACATTCAGCGGGCCACGTACCGAGTAGTATTTTCCCTTGTGGTTGATCTCACGGACTTTCGAAGGATCCACATAGGTATTGGCCTCGATGTCGCGAACCAGCGCGTCAGGTTCCCATGCGGCCCACAGTTTCTTCGTCACATCCAGAAACTCGTCGGCCATTTCATAGCGCACCTGGTGCGGGGGCAGATCCTCCATGCTGAAGTTTTGAGCGGCCGTTGTCTCCCCAGATGTCACGACATTCCAACCCACGCGCCCTCCGGACAGGCTATCGACCGTCGAGAGCTGGCGGGCGAGGATAAAGGGGGGATAGAAAGTTGTCGATGCCGTGGCGACGAGGCCGATGTGTTTCGTTGCGCCCGCCAGCAGCGGCAGCAGCGCCAACGGATCATGCTTTGGAGAATAGATGTTGAAGCGCAGATCGATATCCATCTTGCCACCGACCTGGCTTGAGACTGTCGAGGTGTCTTCAAAAAAAATGAAATCGAACTTTGCAGCTTCCAGCTTCTGAGCAAGCTCGACGTAGAATTTTCCATCCCACCATCCATCACCGTTGAGCCGATCGCTGGTGGCCTGCCAGGACGGTGGGCCGAAGGATGCGAAGAAACCGAGATTAAATTTTTTGTGTGACATATGTGCTTCTCTGAGTGTTTGCGTTCTTGCAGCCGGCGAGAGGCATTGAATGATGGACTCGCCGGCGGTTAGCGACGCTAGCAGGCCGTTCTCCGGGAAATCAGTTCAGCCAAGGACGTCGGTCCATTCCCTGATCTCGTGTGAAGCGACGATGCCGCCCTTGACGAATGGATCGTTGGCAACAAAGTCCTCAGCGGCATCTTTACTGGTGAAAATCCCCATCGATCCCTGACCGATCAAATCCGCAAAGGCGCCAAATGAAATCAACTTGCCTTGCTCATGGAATGACTGAGCGTGCTGCAGGTGAGAGGGAAATAGCTCCGAAGCCGCGGCCTTTCCCATAGCATTTGGATCGGGCTTATAGAAAATTACATACTTGATGGTTGCCATGCTGCTTTGCACCTCTGTTAAGGAGAAAATGGAACTGGCCGTTCATGCGAATGAATGGCCTCTCATCAATCCGCATCCATCAAACATTTCATTTGAAATGTTTGATGGATGCTATGAGAGCAAGCTGTATGCCAGGTGCATCCTGCCGATTTCGCCCGAAATTCGGTCTTTTCGGAGGGCGGGACGACCACTTCTTTATGCGTCACGCACGAAATTGGTGTCGAAGGACGTGTTTTGGTGCGTGTCGGCAACCGGTTTGCGGATGGATAGCCCTCCATGGGCATTGGTCTTCCAGTGATACCGCGTGCCGAAGCTGCGAGGTCTCGTTGACTTCATGGACCACCGGACTTCGCAAAGCGTCCTTAGCAACCAGTACTTCAAATCAATTGCCAGCGTTGCAGCCTGAGCTTTCAGGACACACCACTACCCGCGCACCGTCGCGGCGTTATGTTGCCCAAGCCGCTGTCCGCGAGCCGGCCTCGATGGCGGCTGGCCGAACCCTATTCAGTCTTCGATCCATACGCCTAAAGCGGGGCAAAGCGGCGACGCGATGAACGCATTCACGGGCAATGGGGGGACGCCGTCGTTCGTCGTGAGATCGGAGATGGTCATTGAGCACGGCAGTTCGGATTTGCAGAAGGGCGTGCGCTTGCGACGGGCGTCGGGCCATCGGTTGCCGCTAACAAAGCGCTTGCTGACCACCAAGCTGACGGGGCAGTCGAATGGAAGTGACTTTTCCGCCTCGATGCTGCGGCGGAAGCTGGAGGGCGGCATCTAGGTGCCATGATGGCGTGTCGAAACGCCATCGCGTCCACAGGAGGGGAAGCCCATCTCCGTTGTTACCGTGGATATAGATCTCGCCAAAAGCGTGTTTGCTGTTCACGGTGTCGATGCGGCAAAAAAGGCACTTATCGTCAATCTGTCAGTAACGACCATGCCAATCGCCGAGTTACCACCTTGCTGGATCGGCATGAAGGCTTGCTCGGGCGCACATGATTGGGCTCCGCTATCTCGCTAGCGAGGTCATACCATCAAGCTGATGGCGCCCAGGCTGGTTGCGCCATACTGCATGTTCGGGACGCGTGGCAAGAACGACGCGGCCGGTGCAGCGGCGATCTGCGAGGCGGTGACCCACGCCAACATGCGTTTTGTGCCGACCATGGCCGAACACCAGCAAGCCATCCACTGACCCGCCGGAGGTCTTCTTGATTTCTCCGCAATTGGCTAGGGAAGCGATTCCCATCTCCCGTGCTGATCTCGAGGTAGGCGCATAGAAAATATGCAATTAAATCAATTACTTGCATTTTTTCAATTCTCCAGACCTAAAAAGCCGACATCATGCGGGAACGGGTTCCCAGAATGTGCGGATTCTCGGCGAGTGCAGTGACCAGTTCGGCGTGCCGCCGGAACGGCACGAAGTCGAACTCGCCGTCGGGCGGTTCATGGGGCCATTCGATCACAACGAGTTCGATCGGTCCGGTGCGAGTCATGTTGGACAGCGAGTTTGCTCAGGCGGGAGTGCGCAGTCCGGAGGATGTGATCTAGCGCTCGTCGATTTTTGCAACGCTGCAACTCTTGCAGTCTAGAGAGGCGATCGCGATGTTGCCGGAGTCGGTCGTGCGGGATCACGTCAAGGTCCGATTGCCGACAACGTTGCCGGTGGTGGGGGGATTTAAAGGCGTTTGGGGTGTTGACGCAGAAAGACGAAGCGCTTTCAGAAATCGCAGCGACATTTGTTGGACATCTTCAATGCAGAGCCGTGTCCAAAGTAACTGCCGGCTTGCCCAAGTGGCGCCGTGCGCGACGGGCTGCCAAATCAAGTTGGCCTCCTGTGATTCTCGTTGCTGGGCAAGGCGGCGATCGCTGGTCTGCAAACAGCACGAATGGGCAGCGCTTGTTCTGTGCCGGGGCATCCGAGTTATCAACGTTGGGCGCCGAGTTCACCAGAGCACTCGATTGAAATCGGGCCATCGCCTCACCTGACCGCTGCCTTGGTCGATCTGCATGAGCTGCAAGGCGCGCTCGGCAATATTGCGGACCGATTGCCGCGGCCCCTCCCAGACCTCGCCCGCGAAGCACTAAATGATCCTGACTTCCTGGGCTTGGTTGACGATGTGCAGGAGCGGCACATCGAGCATGCCCTCACCCATGGGGTGTACAGATTGAAGCCGGACGAGCTTGGTATCAAGTCACTACCGCCACGCACTGCACCATAAAAGTGCATTAATAGTCATACGGAATTCACAATGGTTGCGTAGCATTCGGCCGATCCCAATGTCCCGGGCCCTTGCGCCCGCTCCTCATGTTTCCTCCAAGTTCCCTCCGTGTCCTGACCGCCGCGCTGATCGGCGCCACGCTGCTGACCGCCTGCGGCGGTGGCGACGACGCCACCGCCACTTCGGCAGTCGCGCAGCCGCTGTCGATTCCCGCGGCGCCCAAGGACCTGGGCTTCGTCGACTCCGCACCGGTGGCAGACCAGGCCGCCGTGCTGCCCTTCGTGGACTACGCCTACACCAACCAGCGCGGCGATGCGCGCTATGCCACCAAAGAGACCAATGCCGGCGTGCGGGTGCTAAGCGGCTTCCTGGATTTGTGGAAGCCCACCACCCTGATCGTCGATGCAGGCGTCACGGCGCCCGCTAACGGCAGCTTCCCCGCGGTGGTGGCATCCAGCTGGACCGGGATCCCTGGTGACAGTACCGACGGCACCATCCTCAACGCCAGCGTGCTCGGTGCCAACATCCAGTACGTGGCCAACGTGACCGCGCAGCGCACCGCCGCGCAGGAACTGGCCGCCTACCTGGACGATCGCCGCAACAAAGGGTACAGCGTCAGCGACGGCCTGGGTCCGCTGACGGCCACTTGGCAGTCGGCCGCGCAACAGACCACCACCATCACCAGCATCGCGAGCGACGCCACCACCGTGTTGTACAACGACGGCGGCAACAATGTCGGCGTGGGTGGCAGCACCAACACCAGCTTCGGCACCGTGG
This sequence comes from Cupriavidus sp. GW822-FHT02D05, assembly GCF_058802485.1. Classification (NCBI taxonomy): domain Bacteria; kingdom Pseudomonadati; phylum Pseudomonadota; class Betaproteobacteria; order Burkholderiales; family Burkholderiaceae; genus Cupriavidus; species Cupriavidus sp. GW822-FHT02D05. Next base: position 163,258 of record NZ_JBXAOE010000009.1, read on the forward strand.
TGGACTTTGTCAGCAACATCGGCGAGAACGGCTCCACTGAGCCGGCCAAGCGCTTCTACAAATACGCGCGGCCGTGGCGCTGGAGCAGCAGTGTCAATGTCGTCCCCGCGCTGGTGCCGGCCAAGAGCGCCACGCCCGCCACCGATGGCGGCTTCACCAGCGGCCACACCGCCGAAGCCGTGCGCGATGCCATCGCAATGGCCTATGCCGTACCGGAGCGCTTCCAGGAAATGGTCACACGCGGTCTGGAACTGGGCGAGAACCGCATCGTCGCCGGCATGCACTCTCCGCTGGATGTGGTCAGTGGCCGCATGCTCGGCCAGGCTACCGCCGCGGCTAGCATCGCCACCGGCGCCAACGCGGCGCGTAAGACCGCAGCTTATGACCAGGCCCATAGCACGCTGATGGCCGCAGCCAAGGCGGACACGAAGCTGGCCTTCAACGACTTTGCGCATTCCGGCACTACGGCCACGGACCGCTTCGCGGACTACACCACCAACAAGGCCAACTACAACCGCCGCATGACCTTTGGCTTCGCGCAGATCGCCGATACTACCAAGCCAGCGGTGGTCCCCAAGAGCGCCGAGGTGCTGCTGGAAACGCGCCTGCCTTACCTGGATGCTAATCAGCGCCGCGTGGTTCTTAAGACCACCGCGATGCCGTCGGGCTATCCGGTGATGGACGACGTTGAGGGCTGGGGACGCATCAACCTGTTTGCCGCAGCGGATGGCTACGGCGCGTTCAACGGTGACGTAGTGGTCAACATGGATGCCAGCCAGAGCGGCTTCAACGCGCTCGACACCTGGCGCAACGACATCGGCGGCGCCGGCAAGCTGACCAAGCAGGGCAGCGGAACGCTGCGCCTGGGTGGCCAGAACAGCTACACCGGCGGTACGCAGGCCGCGGCCGGCACGCTGCAGGCGCTCTCGGCTACAGCATTTGGCAAGGGTGACGTCTACCTTGGCGGCGGCACGCTGGCTTCCAGCGCCGACGCACAACTGGTGATCGCCGGCGCCTACACGCAGCTGGCCAACACCACGTTGCAGCTAGACTTGGGCAGCGGTGGCGCCGGCCGCGTTGCGGTGAGCGGCATCGCCACCGTGGCCGGCGGTACGCTGGCGGTGAACTTCCGCAGCGGCTTCCGCCCGTCGGTGGGGGACACCATCAGCCTGCTCTCCAGTAGCAGCCTGAAGGGGCAGTTCACCACCATCTCGGTGCCAGGCTACAAGACCACGGCCATCTACTCGGCCACGGGCTTGTCGGTGCGGCTCGACGGGACGCTCTGATGTTGTGATGATGAAGAATGCCGCCTTCGGGCGGCTTTCTTGGTTTCCCGTGACGTTTCCATTGCCGATGAAGAGCCAATCGATCTAAGAAGTGATTATTTATTTTTTTTAAGTCCGACGTCTGACGCGTTGGCTCTATCAAGGCCAATCCGAGATTTCGGTTCTAAGGGCAGCATAGCTGTCGAGAACTTTGCGCTGCGTATGTGTATCTTCGATGTGCACTCGTCTGGTTGGACGGCACTGCGGACTCATCGGAATGAGGGATCACCTAGGTACAGTGTCCAGACCAACCGTCGACTCGGAGCAAACGCAAGACGAATGTCGACGGCGCGCCGTTCGCAGCATTGCTTGCTCCTTACACCTCAGAGATCAGGAACTTATCTCGATTCTTGCCGAGACATGCCGGGGCGCGGCCGCGGTCCGGCGTGGTGGCCCCTGTCTTGGGGGCCGGTACTTCGGGGCCAATCCAGCATGGACCTATTGAGAGCGATTTACTGATTAGAAACCGCTTGTTCCAGCCGTTCAGCGCCCCATCAAATCTGATGTCGAGACCTCGTTGTCGATTTCATTACGCGCCGCACGCATAGTGGGGTGATGTATGCCGGCCCAGTTGTATAGCGCAGTAAGTGGAGCAATGAGGCTCTCTCCAAGCTCCGTCAGTTCATACTCGATACGAATCGGCTCCGTGGAGGTTACGCGCTTGCGCAAAAGGCCGTCGCGCTCCAGATTCTTCAGGGTCAGCGTCAGCATGCGCTGGGAAATCCCGCTGACGTAGTGGTGAATATCGCTGTAGCGTCGACGTCCCGAGTGGAGCGCACCAAAGACCTTTATCGACCATTTGTCCCCTATTCGAGCTAGTGTGTCAATTAACGCGTCGCAGCAGGGGTTCGCTGGCATGCTCTCGCGAGCACTTCTGTGATTGGAGTTCAAGAGTATGCCCCACTAGTCGGTTAGGTTGGGAATGGTATCTCAACTAGCCGATCTTTTGTTCATCCTATATCCGATGCTGATCGTGTGAGACACGTGTTGAATCCGGCGGCAGGACCGGAAGACTCATCGCCCATTTTTTGCCCGCGCGACGAGTGGCAGGTGAGCGGAATCTGACGAATTACCTAGAACGGCCTTAGTTCAACACGATGGCATGGAAAACCGAAGTTTTCCGAATCTTCTTTCTATCTTCCAACCGGTTTCAAATAGCCGCGAGCCACGTGAAGCTTGAATCGATGGTAGTACGGCCTCCCCATCTCGCTCTCATGCCGAGGTTCATCCAGTGAATAGAATAACGTCGCGACAAAGATAAATAATAAATATTCGCTATAACCGCTGCCAAAGGCAGACTGAACTCGACGAAGAACGTGATGGCACGCAATAGCGTGAAGCGTCGCTGCTTTCTCGAAACAACTATCTCGGCGTTTTCTTGGGATTCAAGTGCTAAGTCTCCTTCGGAGAAAGTTGATCCTCGCTCCTGCTCTCGGCCGTCAGAAAGGCCACGTCGGTAGACTCATACATGACTTTCGTGATCCTCGTTGTCCCAACCAGGTGCCACGCGAACTCATACGAGAATTCATTTCTGGATTTCATCCATAATTTTTCCATTGAATACAAAAGAAGTCTTCCACAGAAAGGCGAACAAATATGTTCGTTAATTAATCAGCCAATTTATAACAGACAATTTTGTTCGTGTGGATAGCAGATATCTATAATCGAATCCCTTCGTTTGGCACCAGCGTTATAGACGTTACAGTGACGGCTCATTGGGTGCGCGATGGCAGCGTTGCATAAAAAGCATGATGGAAATGCAAAAAATTAATATAAGCAGAACACTATTATAGTGTTTCTCAGGGCGATAGCTTTATTAGGCAATTCAATAAATGATTGTGGAAATTGATCAATACATAATCGCTGTATTTGCGCGCCGAATATTAAACTAATTTATTATTCGAGACAATCATTAATACCAAATTATAAAATATTAATACTGGATAGTTTATGCATCTGGAGATCGTATTCAAGGATGGCCGGCGTCTGGATTCATGGCGTAGAAGAACGGTCATATCCGCCGCTGCGGCGACGCTGTCGTGCAGTGGCGGGGCATGGGCGCAAAGTAAGGTCGCGCCAGTAGGGGGGACCGATGCAGGCCCCATACCGGCCTCGCGGGAAACTTTTGCCGGGAGCGTGCAAGATGTCGTAGTGAGAACCGGCACGCGTGAAACAGAAAAGAAAATCAGTGAAAGTCTGACTCCCGTCGATGTAATCACTGCGGATGATCTTAAGAAGACTGGTCAGACGAGCCTGCGCGACGCACTCGTGCAACTGTCGCCGTCGATCGGGCGCCAGGCAATTGTCTATAGCGGTGGAAACCTAACCAACGCACTTACAATGCGCGGCCTCAGTCCCGATCACGTACTCGTGCTGGTGAACGGGAAGCGGCGTCACACTACGGCAAACATCTCTACCGCCGATGGGGCTCAGCAAGGATCAAGCGGTGTCGACGTTGACATGCTTCCCATTAGCGCAATCGACCATGTAGAGATTTTGCGAGACGGTGCGTCAGCACAATATGGTTCTGATGCGATCGCCGGCGTCATCAATATCATTCTTAAGTCCGACATCAAAGGCGCTTCTATTGAAAACACAACTGGCAAAACCTATCAAGGTGATGGTTTCCGGCAAGGAAATGCAGCCAGTATCGGGATAGCTCTCGGCCAGAATGGCTTTCTCGATCTGAGTGCGGAGTTTTCTCGCCAAAACCATACCAAGCGCTCTGGGGTGGATCCACGAACGGGGAATTTTGATAATCTCCTGCTTGGGGATCCTGCGAGCACCCGTGAAGCCTTGGCCTTCAACGCGGGGTATTTTGTAAACGACAACGTAGAGTTGTACGGTTTTGGGACGTATGCCCATCGGGACGGGAGCAGTTATCAGAACTACCGTCTCCCCTCTGTGCTGCCTAGCGTCTATCCCGCTGGATTTACTCCCCAGACGAAGAGCCGCGAGAATGACTACTCTTTGACAGCGGGTGCTAAAGGGGAGAATTTGCTTGGATGGTCGTGGGACCTGAGTACTACCTACGGGGTGGACAATCTCAACCTAGGTGCCGTTAACACAGGCAATCCGTATCTTCTGGCAGCCACCGGCTCTACGCCAACTAGCTTTCACATATCAAAATTCAAGAATACGCAATGGACTAATAATCTGGATATCACGCGGCCCTTCAAATTTTCACTATTGTCCGCCCCCGTTAATGTCTCTCTGGGTGTTGAGCATCGCCGAGAGAGCTATTCAGTAGGGGCGGGCGATGCAGCCTCCTCATACGGCGGCGGAGCCGCTGGCGGATCTGGGTTGTCATCGCTGAGTGTGACCTCACAATCGCGCGATGTAGTAGGAGCCTATGGTGATCTCTCCACGAAACTAACACAGCAATGGCAGACCAACATTGCGGGTCGTTTCGAACACTATAGCGACGTGGGTAACACTGCTAACGGGAAGCTGTCCAACCGCTACGATATCAGCCCGCAGATCGCCGTACGTGGAAGTGTCAGCACAGGATTCCGTGCACCGACGCTAGCCCAGGAATACTTCACCAATCTCAACACATCACCGATCGGGGCGACTGGTCTGCTGGCCGCCAACTCGCAGGCTGCTCGCAATCTGGGAGCAACGCAGTTGAAGCCGGAGAAGTCGACTAACATCACTTTCGGGGTGGTGCTAAACCCACTACCGAACCTGAACTTTTCGGTCGACGCTTACCAGATCAACATTCGCGATCGCATTGTGGTCGGAGGAACCTACAGCGGCCAGCAGGCAATTGACGCGTTAGCTACAGCCGGGGTCACGTTACCTGTGGGACTCTCGTATGTTCGCGCCAATTACTTCACCAATGGCGCGAACACCAGCACGCGCGGCCTTGACATCGTCGGGACATATCGCACCAACTTTGGACGTTGGGGACGGATAGATTGGGATCTTGGCATCAACTTCAACAAGACCAACGTGACACACGTCGCAAGCGATTCCAATGGAAACGCACTGCTAAATGCGCAGCAGATTGCGTACCTCAGTACGGTGACCCCTAAAAACAAAATCATCCTTGGGGGAACCTGGCGTCTTGACAAGTGGGCAGTCAGCCTTCGTGAAACGCGATACGGCCCCACGTCGGGTTCCGTAACAATCTTAAGCGGTCCAGACGCCTTTTCAACCACAAAATTTGCCAAGTTCAATAACTCACCAAAGTTCATCACTGACGTGGAGGTTCGGTATTCGTTCACTCGCAAGTTTGAAGTTGCAGTCGGAGCGAACAATCTGTTCAACGTCTACCCGAGCAAACTCTCCACCGAGTACCGACCCTTCGGTCAGCAATATGATGTGTCTTCGACGCAGATAGGTGTCAGCGGTGCTTTTTACTACATGAACGCGAAGTATCAGTTCTAATCGATCGTTTACTTTTAGTAGTGTCATGCGTGACAAATAAATATGCTCTAATAATTTATGATTTTGTTAAATGAAGTATTTAATTAATTTTAAAAAACTTAAATAATTGTCTATTATTAATATTTTGTGTTTGTAAATTATGAAAAATAATATCGCTATCGGAATTACACTTCACGGCCCTGGTGCGCACACTAATTCGTGGAAGCACCCTAGCGCGCCTGTAGATGCCAGTGCCAATATTGATTTCGTCATAAAAACAGTACAGAAAGCCGAGTTGAATGGAATGGCTTTTGCCTTTGTTACAGACGGTCTTTATATTGATGATAAATCGCCTCCGTATTTTCTAAATCGTTTTGAGCCAATTTCACTACTTTCGGCACTTGCAACCGTTACCGAAAAGATCGGACTTGTTGGGACTGTATCTACGTCTTACAGCGAACCGTTCAACGTTAGCCGCCAGCTTGCGTCACTGGATCTGATAAGTGGGGGGCGGGCTGGATGGAATGTTGTGACGACGCCATCCGACGGAACCGCAAAGAATTTTGGCGGATCCCATCCGGGACACGCACTTCGCTACGAGATTGCTGACGAGTATGTAAGCGTCGCACAGGGGCTGTGGGACAGTTGGGACGACGACGCTTTCGTGCAAAACCGGGAGAGCGGTGAGTATTTTGATAAAAATAAACGTCATACGCTGAATCATAAGGGGAAGTACTTTCAAGTTGCTGGTCCGCTAAGTGTGCAGCGCTCGGCGCAAGGCCAGCCAGTGATATTTCAGGCAGGTTCCTCCGATGCAGGCATCTCACTAGCCGGAAAATATGCCGACGCCGTATTCACCCTTCCGGCTTCGCTAGAAGAGGCCCGTATCTTCTCGCAGCGGGTAAGAGATAGTGCCGTGACTCAGGGCCGTCTTGTTGAGGAGGTCAAGATATTCCCTGGCCTCATACCTATCGTGGGTGCAACAGCGGATGAAGCAGAGGCCAAGTATCTTGTGCTGCGCGACTTGGTGACGGTCGATGAGGCGGTGGATTATCTCGGTCGTTTCTTCAATCATCATGATTTCAGTCAGTACCCACCCGATGAACCTTTTCCAGAAATTGGCGATATCGGAAGGAGCGGCTTTCAGTCTCACACAGATAGGATTAAAGCCAAAGCGCGCTCCAATGGATTGACGTTGCGTGAAGTAGCACTAGAAATGGTTACTCCTAGATCGCCTTTCATAGGAACAGGCGAGCAAATCGCCGATGAAATGATTCGGTGGATCGACGCCGGAGTCGCTGACGGATTCATTTTGGCTCTTCTGGAACAGAATGAAGGATTTGATGATTTTGTCAACCAGGTTATTCCGATTCTCGAGGCGCGCGGCCGTTTCCAACGTTTTCTGTCCGGGAAGACACTGCGCGATAATATCGGACTAAAACGCAAGGAAAGTCGATACGCAAAAATTAAATTGTAGAGATCATGTCAATTATAGGAGTTAATGTAATTGGGACTCCTCTTTCAACCGTCATTATGTTGGGCATGACGAGCTGCTCCAAGGATGGATCGAAAGTTGCATTGATCGTATGCGTCTTCAAGCTGACGCTACAGGACCACTTGTAACCCCAGGTTCTTGTTTTGCAAGGGGAACTAACATGAGTATTAGCCAGCCTCCGACCGTCATTTTTTCTCTACCGATCGATGCCCACGTCCGTCTAACGCACAGGGATGTGCAATGGTGGAAGGGCTACGGCGTGCTGGTCTCGATTTGCTTGCACGCTGGAGCTATTGCAGCGTTCATCGCGTGGTCCACCCGTGTGCCCGATCTCTCGCCGCCTGAACGCACAGTTATGCTTGTCGTCGAACAGTCTATGCCCGAACCGCTAAGGCTCACCCAGCCGAAGATTGAGCCGACGTTGCCTCAACCCGCAGAGCAAAAGACACAGTCGGCGCGCCCAGCGCGCGTCGAACGAACGCTGCAGCCGCGCACCGTTGCGGCGCCAGCGGCAGAGGCTCAGACTGCGTCAGTACCGACGCTGGCGCCGACGGCATCGAATGCGGCCGTGGATGTCGCGGATGCGTCCACGACAGCAGGTGAATCAGCACCACGGCGTGTCATTGGCCAGGATGGCATCCCGAGCGACTACGTGAATCAGGTGTTTTCTCGTATCAATCGTAGCGCGGGCGAGCACTATCCGCGTATCGCGAAGCGTAAGCATCTCGAGGGGAGAGTCGGATACAAGCTGATTCTGGCACCCGATGGTTCAATGATCCACTGCGACATTCGGTCTTCCGGCGACGAAACGCTCGATGCTGCTGCCATCGAAGCCATCCGCGCTGCCGCACCGTTCCCACGCCTGCCAGATCTTGGGGGGTCATCTTACGTTCTGCAGGGTGCGATCGTATATCGGGCCGATTAGCAGAATTTTTACAAAATAGAAGGAAATTCACACTATGAATACAGCTCAACTCGCGCAACATTTTTCTCCCTGGAGTCTTTTCTTGCAGGCTGACTTGATCGTCAAGGCGATCATGCTCATCCTTGCTCTTGCGTCGGTTTTGACCTGGGCCGTTATTGCCGACAAACTCTTCAGGTTCCGCCGACTTGGCGCCCGTGCGCGAGACTGGACTACTGCGCTCAGTGGATCGAACGCACTGGCTGCGCTGGCGGAGCAGTTGCGCAGCGTTCCTGGGGACCCATTCGCACGAATTTATGCCGCAATTTCCGCGGAGTGGGATCGTAGTCATGAGCGGGGCATTACCCAAACTCCCGCTGCGCGCGATAGTCTAAAGGAACGAGTGGCCCGCGTCGCTCAAGTTGCCACGGGTGTTGAGATCGAACATCTTCAACGTGGCTTGCAACTCCTGGCGACGGTCGGATCCGTGGCCCCATTCGTGGGATTGTTTGGCACTGTGTGGGGAATCATCAATTCATTTCAGGGGATTGCGGCGAGCAACAACACGAGCCTCGCGGTCGTTGCACCAGGAATTTCAGAGGCGCTCTTCGCTACTGCGCTGGGCCTCGTCGCGGCGATCCCGGCTGTTGTCGCGTATAACCGCGCATCTGGCGACCTGGGCTCGTATGCAAACCGGCTTGGGACGTTGACTGGGATTGTCGAAGTGGAACTCTCGCGCTTACTGGAGACGGGAGAGGCGCGCCCGCGAGTAGCGAGTGAACAGGATGTACAGGCTGCCCGGCCGCAGGTGGTAAATCCGCGAGTGCCTGCCAACGGCATTGTCCAGAAGGGGGCATGAAATGGGAGCCAATATCTCGAGAAGCCGCCAAGCGCCCGGAACAACCTTCGGTGCGCCAGTCAGCGACATAAACGTTACCCCGCTGGTTGACGTGATGCTGGTGCTGCTGATCGTCTTCATGGTCGCAGCGCCGCTGATGGCGTCCGGCGTGAAGGTGGATCTCCCGACTAGTAACGCTAAACCCCTCAATGAAGAGAAGCCTCCGATCGCGGTCAGTCTTGACGCGCAGGGTCATGTATACGTCGATAAGAATGCGGTATCGGAGAAGACATTGCTGCTTGCCCTCGCACAAGCGTCGGAAGGTGACCATGAGCGGAGGATTTTTCTGCGCGGCGATCAATCGTTACCGTACGGCAAGGTGATCGCGACGATGGGAGAGATCAACAACGCCGGCTACTCTAAGGTAGCCCTCGTGTCCGAGCCGGCCAGAACAAACTAGCACTCTGTAGATTGGAACCTGCAGGCAGGATTTCCTGCGTCGGTTGCGATCGCGAGCCGACCATTTAGGTCGCCCCTTCTACGAGGCTGTAGTGGGTGTTCGTGCGGTGCAAGGAGATCGGCTGAATGTAACGCATACCTGAGTGCGCCTGAGTGGATTATCAATTGCGCTTAGAGGAGTAGAGCACAGTCTACAGCGATTCGTCGTGGACTATGTTTTCTGCTGAACCGGAATCATCAAATGCTGAAGACACACGCCATCGTCATTTAAATGATGATGGCCGCCATAAAATTTGTGCCACTCAAAAAAAAAGCAGATCCAATTAGCGGCGCCGGTTCCCATGTTCACCACCGATTTACGGTGATCGGCCTCTTGGTCAATCTCGTAGTAGGCCGAACTACAGCGTCGCTGTCGGTTCCACTAACGATGCGGCAGATAACTCTGAGGGATGACCTTCGCCTGCCGTATGTAGAAACTATTCAAAGCCGGAAGCCAAGGAATGCCCCTTTCAATTTTGCGAACACTACCCCTCGTCGTTGCTGTCGCGCTAGGCGCTGCCGGCTGCGGCAAAGCACACGAAGAAAAGAGCGCCGCAACGCTTGGCCAACCACGCTCTGGCGGAGTACTGAAAGTCGCTTTCGACAGCGACCCGGACTGCCTTGACCCTCAACAGGCGGGCAACAGCTACGCGCTAACTATCGGTCGGCAGTTAGTCGACTCACTTACGGATCAGGATCCGCAAACTGGCAAGATCGTCCCTTGGCTTGCTTCGCGCTGGGAGATTGGCGACGAATCGCGTAGTTTCACCTTTTACTTGCGCGACGATGCCACGTTCACTGATGGTAGCAAGGTAGATGCAGCGGCAGTCAAAGCCACCTTCGAATCGATTATTGCCCTGGGCGCACGGGCACCTTTAGCAAGGTCTTACCTCTCTGGCATGGAGTCGATTCAGGTCGTTGAGCCTTACACCGTACGTGTGACCTTTCATGAACCCAATGCGCAGTTTTTGCAGGCCAGTTCGACTATGAGTCTTGGCCTGCTCTCTCCAGCAAGCCTCAAACTTGCGCCTGAGGCGCGATGCCAGGGGAAAGTGACGGGCTCTGGGCCATTCATCTTAAACGAGTTTGTGCACAATCAGAAGGTGACCCTCCAGCGGCGCGATGGCTACAACTGGGCTTCATCGCTCACTCGGCACCAAGGAGCTGCCTGGCTTGACGGCATTGAGTTCCTAATTATTCCTGAATCTGGAGTACGCCTTGGAAGCATCTTGTCGGGGCAGATCGATGTTGACGTTGGTGTCGCCATCCAGAACGAACGCACTCTTGCGGAGCGGGGTATCCCGGTCTTAGCTCGAACCAACCCGGGCATCGTACACAGTCTGGCAGCGAATGAGTCGCGACCACCGCTCGACGAGCTCCCGGTGCGTCAGGCGCTGAATATAGGGATCGACCGCGCCGAGCTTCAGAGCGTTATCTCCACCAATCAGAAACCCGCCACCTCGATTATTGCGGGTAACACACCATTTTACAGCGATCATTCAGATTTGCTGCAGTACAACCCAACTGGAGCACGGAAGCTCTTAGAGGGCGCGGGGTGGCGACTCGGTAAAGACGGGATTCGAGAGCGGGAAGGCAAACGACTTTCATTCCCGATCGACTACTGGCAACAAACGCCAGTGCTGGAGCAGGTACAACAACAGTTGCGGCGAATCGGGGTGGAACTTCGCCTTAATAAGGCACCAATCGGCACGGTGTTAAGTCAACAGTTGGCGCACAACTACAGTCTGACTTTCATGAGCGCTACGCGTGCAGACCCGGACGTATTGCGCCTGGTATTCATGACCACGGCTGCCAATGTAAATGTGCTCAAAGCTAGCAAGATCGACTCAGTATTGGCTAGATCAAGGACGACACTCGACCCGCTGCAACGTGGTGCTTTGGTCAAGGAGGCGAGTCAATTTCTGATCGAACAAGGGCATGCCATACCGCTTTACGAACAGGCGACGGTCACAGGCTACGGGAAGCAGGTGAACGGGCTGCACTACGAGGCTTCCACCCGGCTTCAATTCTTCGACACTTGGCTGGAACGTTGACCCATGGCGACGCCTATGTTCTCACTGCATCGCCGAACAGCAGGTTGGCGTAGCCTGCTCATTTATTCTTCGGCAAGATGCGGGCAAGCCGCCTTCGTACTATGGGCAGCTTTCACAGTCTCTTTTCTGGTTCTGTATACGCTGCCAGGGGATCCTGTCACTATTATGCTCGGTCGAACTGGCGAGCTATCATCGATTGACCCGCAACAGATTGCCCAACTGCGTGCGCGCTATCACCTGGACGAACCGTTGCCTGTGCAATACGGCATTGCTCTCGCCAAGGCATTGCATCTTGACTTTGGTCTCTCGATCCAAAGCGGGCAACCGGTACTTCAAGCGCTGCTCCAAGCATTGCCCGCCACCGCCAAGCTGACAGGAGTCGCGTTCATTCTGTCACTATTTCTAGGCATCGGGCTCGCGCTGGGCGCCACGCTTGCTCGCCGGCGCGGATTGCGCGAGGCGCTACTGGCACTGCCTTCGCTGGCTGTTTCGTTGCCACCCTTCTGGGTTGGGCTACTGTTGTTGCAATGGTTGTCATTTCATGTCCACCTGTTCCCAGCGATGGGCAGCCAGGGTTTCTCTTCGCTCGTGTTGCCAGCACTTACCCTGACGATTCCCACTGCCGCGGCAATCGCTCAGGTGCTTGCTCGGTCGATCGCTAATACCTTGCGCGAACCTTTCGTCGAGGCCTTGCGCAGCAAGGGCATTGGTCGTATCCGGTTGCTGACGGTTCATGTATTGCACAATGCCGCGATCCCTTTGCTGACCCTGGCGGGGATAATCATCGGCAATCTTTTAGCTGGTGCGGTGGTGACCGAAACGGTGTTCTCTCGCGAAGGAATCGGTCGTCTAGCGCAAAGTGCGGTGAACAACCACGACATTCCTCTCGTGCAGGGGATCGTTCTGTTGTCAGCGTTGGCTTATATTTTAAGCAATCTTCTGGTTGACTTACTATATCCCTGGCTCGACCCTAGAATGAGCAAGCGGAGCGACGCATGAGCGAACAATTCTTGCTCGAAAAAAATGCCGCTTCACCCGGACGAGCGACGAGCCGGCGGCGCGCATGGTTCAGGCCGACCTTGTTCTTAAGTCTAGCGGTGCTGGCACTGGTCGTGAGCTGGGCGCTATGTCCCGGGCTCTTCAGCAACTTAGACCCATTGCTCGGCAACCCCGCTCAGTCCCTCCAAGCTCCGTCAGTAGCCCACTGGTTTGGCACTGACCAGCTTGGTCGTGATCTGTACAGTCGAACTATTTACGGCGCAGCGCCGTCGATGCGCGCCGCCACACTGGCGCTATTGATTGCGTTGCTGGTAGGCAGCTTCATCGGTGTAATCAGTGGCTACTTCGGCGGTTGGCTTGATGCATTGTTAATGCGGCTGATTGAGGTACTGGTGGCGATTCCGTCGTTGCTGTTGTCTATGGCTGTGATAACCGTCCTTGGCTTTGGGACGACGAATATTGCCCTCGCTGTGGGCCTGTCGTCGGTGGGCACTTTCACTCGATTGAGCAGAGGAGAAGTGTTCCGTTGGCGCCGTAGCATGTTTGTCGAAGCGGCTCTGGCGTGTGGGGTCGGATCGTTGGCCATTATTCGGCATCACATTGTTCCCAACGCTATCGGTCCTATTCTCTCTCTCGCTACATTGGAGTTTGGCAGCGCGGTATTGGCTGTTTCCGCTTTGAGTTTTCTTGGTCTCGGAGCGCCGCCACCGCAGCCGGAGTGGGGGCTGCTGGTCTCGGAGGGACGCAATTTCATGGTCGCCGCCTGGTGGTACACGACCCTACCTGGTTTGGTCGTAGCCGGCGTGGTGCTGGCCGCTAACCAGCTGGCTAAGGCCTTGCAAGACGCTGAAGGAGGCTACAAATGAGAAACCCCCCACTATTGACGATCGATGGACTGTCGATCGACTATCGTACCCGAGAGCAGTACATTCCTGCTGTATGCGATCTTGACCTGGAGATACTGCCCGGCGAGTTCGTTGCTATCGTCGGCGAATCCGGCTCTGGTAAGTCCACCACCGCGACTGCTTTGATCGGACTGCTGGCGAGCAATGCGTTCATCACAGCAGGAAGGATTTGCCTCAACGGTCAGAGCTTGGAACACCTCAACGAGCGTGAATGGCGACACCTGCGCGGTGCCTCGGTAGGCTTTGTGCCGCAAGATCCTGGGTTGTCCCTCGATCCCGTCAAACGTATTGGTAGCCAGGTCATGGAAGCCATGACCCTACATGGGATCCCAAAAGGCGCCGCACGCCAACGGACCGTTGAGATACTCCACCAGGTGGGGCTGCGAGATGTTGATACGCTCGTGCGGCGTTATCCCCACGAGCTATCTGGTGGCATGCGCCAGCGGGTACTCATCGCCATTGGGCTTGCCAACGAACCTTCGCTGCTGATAGCCGACGAGCCGACGAGCGCTCTTGATGTGAGCGTGCAGCGGCAGATACTCGATCATTTGCAAACGCTGGCTCGCGACAAGGGTACCGCTGTACTGCTGATTACACATGACCTCGGCGTAGCTATGGATCGTGCTGACCGAATAGTGGTGATGCAGCAAGGCCGAATCGTCGAAGCTGGCAGCGCGCGACAGATATTTGAGCGGCCGCGGCATGCCTACACTCGCCAGTTGCTCGCGGCAGCTCCCAGCTTTGCTCGCGCGCGACGGGTCGAGCCGCCCCGGGCAATCACCCGAGAACACTCGCCCGGGAGGGAGCGGCAAGATCCGCTCTTGCGTGTGCGTGGACTAAGTAAGCAATTTTCCACCTGGCGCCATGAGCGTCCACCAGCAGTGCAGCATGTTTCTTTTGATATCTATCGTCAGTCCACCCTTAGCCTAGTCGGAGAGTCCGGCTCCGGAAAGTCGACTACGGCCCGGATGATATTGCATCTGGAACGACCCAGCGCCGGAGAAGTCCGCTTCGAAGGGATCGACGTATTGAACTGTTCGCGCCAGCAACTGCGCGAATACCGTCGCCAGGTGCAAGTGGTCTACCAAAACCCATATGCCTCTCTTGATCCGCGTTTTGACTTGGAGCAGATCATCAGCGAACCGCTTAAAGCCTTCGCTATTGGTGATCGTGCCAGTCGGCGGAAACTGGCGGGTCTCCTGCTGGAGCGCGTCGGCCTTCCTGCCCGGCTGCTGCACAGTCGCCCGCATGAGCTATCCGGAGGTCAGCGCCAACGGGTGGCGATAGCCCGTGCACTGGCATTGGAGCCACAATTGGTAGTGCTCGACGAGCCGCTTTCAGCCCTAGACGCATCAGTGCAAAAGCAAATCCTCACCCTCTTGGCCGAGCTGCAGCGGGAACTCGGGCTGAGCTACCTGTTCATCTCACATGATCTGGCAGTGGTGAGGGAGATATCTGACCAAGTGGTGGTAATGCGAGCCGGACGTGTAGTCGAGCAAGGCACCTCACACCAAGTCTTTGAATCCCCGGTCAGTGAGTACACCCGACATCTACTACGGGACGTGCCAGGGCAGCGTTACCTGCGAGAATGGCAGACAAGCGAGGCCAACACTGTGGAAATGGCCTAAGGATGGGCGTGTCTATGTAACGGCAAGGCAGGGGCGAGACTAGGAGGCCGCGGCCGCAATGTCCGCGCACCACTTTCTCGGCGACCCGTGCAGCTCGATGGGCTTAGGCGCCTTGAGGATCTCCAGCTTCTCGTCGCGGATCGCGTCCTTCGATAGGCTGGCCTGCGGCTCCATTTCCACCATGCGCAGCAGCTGTCGAAGGTGGTTCTGCATCGTGTCGCGCAGCGCGCCGATACCGTCCTGGAACGCGCTGCGCTTTTCCACGCGGATTTCATCGGCGATGGTGATCTGCACGTCGCGCACCCACTCGCGCCGCCAAAGCGCATCGTCATCGGGTTCTGTACGGACTTCTTGCCCGTGTAATGAAGTGCCAGGTCGAGCCACAATGCGGACGCGTCCATTTGGCGCACCGGGCAACCGTGGCCGCACTTATCGCGCCAGCGCCCGATCGTCTCGTAGCTCACCGCGATGCCTCGGTCGAACAGGAGTTCCTCGATCTCGCGCAGGCTGAGTTGAAATCGGAAGGCACCGCGCAGCTGATGATCGCGGCCGGGCAACGGTGGCCATGGTACAGCGATTTAGTCTGGGTCATGGTCCAACTCTACACGACCACATCGTCAAGTTGACAGCGCCTGGGGGCGCCGATCGACGGCCAGGCGCCTTCGCCCTGGTACCGCTGCAGACCCGCAATGCGCTCGGCAGCATTTCTTCCGACGTGCACGCGACCTACCGATATGGCTCCGGCTGCTACTACAGCGTCGCGGCAAGTAAGAGCCGGGGTACGGGCTCGGCGACGGGCGCCATGCTCTTTACGTTCAAGTACCAAGAGGGCCATGGCGCATGCATGTCATTTCGAAGGGGGCGTCAGAACGAGTGCACGATGCCGGTATAGACACCCTGTTGGTTGGAACCCGGCAGCGGCTTGCCGCCATTGGCTTCCACCGAGAACGATGCACTTCTGCCGTTGAAGACGGTACCGACGGTGCCATACAGCATCGTGCGCTTGGAGAGGTGGTAGTTGGCGCCGACGCTCAGCAAGGTCCCGTTGCCGGCACCGTTGTTCCGGTTGGCCCGATAGGCACCGCCAATCAATGTCAGGGCCGGCGTGAGCTCGTAGTTGGCACCGACCCAGTAGGTCTGCTGTTTCGTGGCGCCCGTCGGGTTATCGGCGTCGACAACGGTGCTGCCATTCGAGCGGATCAGGCTGTAGCCCGCGAACAGCTTGAGGTCGCCGATCTGATAGGCGCCGCCGGCGGTGTAAAGGCGGGATGCCGTATAGAGATTGGTGAACTCGGCATTGCTGTCGCGAATCTCCTCATAGAAGGCCTTGAGCACCAGCGGGCCGCCCTGGTAACTCACACTTCCCGCAAGCTGCCGGCCCGAACTGAACCTGCCCGCCGTGCCGTTCAACCCGGCCTGCGCGCGGAACGACAGGCCGCCCCAGTTCGGCGAGTTATAGGTGATGGTCTTCGGGCGCGAGCCCCAGGTCCTGTTGCCCTGCAGCGTGCCGACACTGATTGACTGGAGGCCCATGGGGTCCACCGCCCAGACTTCTCCATCGGGGAGACTCATTGCCCGGCCAAGCAGCAGCGTGCCATAGGCCTGGCTCGACAACCCCACTGCCGCATAGCGGCTGAAGAGGCTGTCGCCTGTGGTGCCGTCTGCCGAGGAGAACTGGCTCTCGAGATTCATCACAGCACTCAATCCTCCGCCCAGATCTTCGATGCCGCGCAAGCCCCACCAGCTGGCTCCCCATTGGCCGCCGACCCGGGCGTTGCTCGCGGACTGGCCCGGTCCCGTCGCGATCTTGTTCATGTAGTCGACGCCATTGACGATGCGTCCGTACAGCTGTACGCCGCTCGCCGCCGTCGCACCACCGGCTGCACCGGCAAGGACGGAAGCGATGGCGAACCGCATGGCGATCTTCGCGGTGCCGCGTGGCGCGGTTCCGTGGGCTGCAAGGCTCATGTTGACTGTCTCCTCTTTGTTTTCTGAGTGGCGGCACAAAAATGCGGCGCAGGGGCGCCCTCCACGCGTGCGCCGCTGGCACGCGTGGGACGTTGGAAGGGGGGGAATCAGGCGCTTAGCGCGAGGGAAGCTTCAACATCCACTCGTGCGCCGGGTCGTTCTTAAAGGCCCAGGCGCGGCTCGGGCCGGCCATCACGTTCAGGTAGTACAGGTTGTAGCCGTGCGGTGCGACCACCGGGTGATAGCCGCGCGGCACCATGACCACGTCGTGGTCCTCGACCACGCACGCTTCGTCGAGGCTACGGTCGTCCGTGTAGACGCGCTGGAATGCGAAGCCCTGCGGCGGGTTGAGCCGGTGGTAGTAGGTCTCCTCGAGCGCGGTTTCCTCGGGCGCGTTGTCGATGTCGTGCTTGTGTGGCGGATAGCTGCTCGAATGGCCGGCGGGCGTGACGACCTCCACCACGAGCAGCCGGTCGGCAGCCGGGTTGTCGCCCATCAGGATGTCGCAGACGTAGCGCGTGTTGCTGCCCTCGCCACGCACCGAGCGGCGCATGCTGGCGCCATCGAGGCGGCGCACTGTCTTGTCGCTGCTCGCATAGGGCGCCGTGCACAATGCAACCTCGGCATCGCGCGAGGCCGTGATCGTCACCGCCTCGCCGCCGGGCACGTACAGTGCATCGGGCGAGATGTCGTCAAACACGCTGTCGCGCTTGCCCAGTCCTTCGAAACGCTGGCCGCCCGTTTCCGCTTCGATGGTGCCGGTCAGCACTACCACGCATAGCTCGCGCGCGCCGGTCTCGATGGTTTCGTGATCGCCGGCCCGCATGCGCAGCGCGCGAAAGCCCACATGCTTCCAGCCGGCGGACGCGGGGGTGACGTTGCAGATCTCGCGCTCGCGCGCGGCTTTGACCAGCAGGGGGGATATCGTCATGGGAGGGACTCCTGGTATCGGGTTGCCGGCGGCTTACGCGCTCAGCCGGTTGACCAGCGTGCGAAGTGTCTCATAGCCCTTTTTCGCATAGGCGTAGCTCGGCGCGACCGCGGGGTCCTGTTCGGCCTCCACCACGATCCAGCCCTCGTAGCCGGCTTCCTTCAGCGCGCGCAGCACGGGCTCGTAGTCGATCTCGCCATCGCCGGGCACGGTGAACGTGCCGTTGATCACGCCCTTCAGGAAGCTCCAGCTGTCGTTGCGCGCCTGGGCGATGACGGCGGCGCGCACGTCCTTGCAATGGACGTGCACGACGCGGGAGGCGTGCTTCTTCAAGAGCGTCACCGGGTCGGCCGCGCCGCCGAAGTAGGCGTGCCCTGTGTCGAACAGCAGGAACACGCTCGCCGGGTCGGTCAGCGCCATCAGGCGGTCCACATCCGCCGGAGATTCGACGTAGGCGCCCATATGGTGGTGATAGGCGAGCCGGATGCCATAGGTATTGAGCAGGTGCGCGCCGAATGCGTTGAGCCGTTCGGCGTAGCGCCGCCACGCCTCGTCATCGGTAAAGCGCGGGCGCTTGCCGACCGGCGTGTCGATCTGGCCCTGGATCGTGCCCGCGCACTCGCCGTAGACGACGACATTCACGTCGTTGTACTGCAGCTTGGTCATGTGGGCGCGGCAGCGTTCGATCTCGGCGGCCACCGCATCGGCGTCGCTCTGGCCGGGCGCCACTTCGGCGAGAAAGCCCGAGTACCAGCCCGAGACGCAGACCAGGCCATACTCGGCCAGCTTGGCCTTGAGCGCCGGGCCTTCCTTCGGAAACTTGTTGCCGAGCTCGAAGCCCGCGTAGCCGATCTCCGCGCCTTCCTTTAACGCCGTTTCGAGCGGGGTTTCGCCGCCTAGCGAAGGCAGGTCGTCGTTCATCCAGGACAGCGGATTGATGCCGATTCGGACATTCCAGGTCATGAGAAGTTCGCGTGGGGGTGGGGGTTCAGGATTCAGTGTGGAACGATGCGCGTCGGGCATGTGTGCCTCAGCGCCGTTGTCGGCGTTTGATGTCGAGGTAGCTGCGGTGCGCCGTTTCTACCTCGGGGCGGGTAGAGATCTGTGGGATCGCCACCTCCCACCAGGCGCCGCCATCGCCGGTGGTGCGATGGTGGGTGGTGTCGATCACCAACACCTGGCTCTTCGTGGCCGCCCGCGCGCGCCGCATCTCGCGGCGCAGTTCGTCGATGTCGCGCGCGTGGACGGCTTCGGCGCCCATTGAGCGGCCGTGCATCGCGAAGTCGATCGCCGAACGCTCGCCGCCCTCGGGCACGCAGTCGTCGAGCATGTTGTTGAAGCTTGCGCCTCCGCTCTTGATCTGCAGGCGCTCGATGCAGCCATAGCCGCGGTTGTCGAGGATCACGACGATGATCTTGCGGCCGAGCATTACAGAGGTGGCCAGCTCGGCGTTGAGCATCATATACGAGCCGTCGCCGACGATCACGATGACCTCGCGCTCCGGCCGCGCCAGCTTCACTCCCAGGCCACCGGCTACCTCGTACCCCATGCACGAGTAGGCGTAGTCCATGTGGTAATTGCCGGGCAGGCCGCTGCGCCACAGCTTGTGCAGCTCGGCGGGCAGTGTGCCGGCCGCGCAGACCACGATGTCGTCATGCGCGCTGTCCAGCCCGGCGTCTGCTGCGGACTCACGCACCGCGCCGATCACCTCGGCGTCATAGGGCAACTCGTCCTTCGGGGCGCGCGTGGTCAGCGCTGTCACGCGCGCCACCCACGCCGCGGCCCGATCGAGGCAACTGACGGTCCAGTCCGGGTCGGTCCGCCAGCCGGCCAGTTCAGCCGAGAGCTGCCCCAGCCCGGCGCGGGCGTCGGCGATGAGCTGCCTGCCACGCTTTTTGCCGGCGTCGAATGGCTGCACGTTCAGGCTAAGCAGGCTGGCGTGGCCGTATAACGCGTGCGAGCCTGTGGTGAAGTCCTGCAGCCGCGTGCCGACGGCGAACACCACGTCGCACTGTTCGGCAGCGCTGTTCGCGGCGGGCGAGCCAGTCACGCCGATCGCGCCGAGGTTGAGCGGATGGTCCCACGCGAGGCTGCCCTTGCCGGCCTGCGATTCGGCCACCGGGATGCCGTGCGTTTGCGCGAAGTCGCGCAGCGCGTCCCAGGCCTGGCTGTAGAGCACGCCGCCTCCGGCTACGATCAGCGGGGTCTTCGCGGACTTCAGTAGCGCGGCGGCCTCGGCCAGCTCGAACGCCTCTGCCGGCGGGCGGCGCACGCGAATTACCGGTGGATGGAAGAAGTCCTCTGGCCAGTCGTAGGCGAATGTCTGTACGTCCTGCGGCAGCGCTAGGCACACCGGACCGCACTGCGCAGGGTCGGTCATTACCTGGATCGCGCGCGGCAGTGCCACCAGCAGTTGCTCGGGCGACGTGATCCGGTCGAAGAAGCGCGTCACCGGGCGGAAGCAGTCGTTGGCGCTGACGTCACCCTGCTCGAAGCTCTCCACCTGCTGCAGCACAGGGTCAGGCAGGCGGGAGACGAAGATGTCGCCCGGCAGCAGCAACACCGGCAGCCGCGCCACATGCGCGAGCGCTGCCGAGGTCAGCATGTTAGTGGCACCCGGACCGATGCTGGAGGTCACTGCCATGATGCGCTGGCGGAAGTTGGCCTTCGCGAAGGCTACCGCCGCGTTTGCCATGCCCTGCTCGTTGTGGGCGCGAAAGGTCGGCAGCCGGCTCTGTTCGGCCTGCAGCGCTTCCCCGAGCCCCGCCACATTGCCGTGGCCGAAAATTGCGAACACGCCGGCGCAGTAAGGCAGGATCTCGGTGCGGCCGTCGGGTTGGGTCACCTCGGCTTGCAATGCGGCCAGGTAGCGCACCAGCGCCTGGCTCACGGTCAGTCTTACGGTTCGTTCCATCGTTGTTATTCCCCGGTTTTTGTGGCGGCAGCGCCGGCCAGGCGTCCCCGCCAGGCGTCCACGAGTTGTGCGAAGTTGCCGGCTACCTCGTCGACAAAGCCCTGGTCATCGAGCTGGCCGCGCAGCCAATTGAGGGAGGCGTCTGCCCACAGCGTGCGCCCGACCATAAAGCCCTTGACGACCGGGTTGGTCGCCCCGCGGAAGCTGTCGGCCAGGTACTGCAGCGGCTGGTTCAGGCCGAGGATCACCGCCCCGCGGCAGTGATCGTCGCGCTCGGCGATCAGCGCCTCCAGTCGGGTCCAGCCCTCGGGCTGCATCGGGGAGAGCTTCCACCACTCGGGTTTAACGCCCAGATTGTAGAAACGCTTGACGGCGCGCAGCACCACGTCGTCCTCGCTGCCTGCGGGCGTCTGCGCGCGCGGCGGGATCACTTCCAGCAGCAGTTCGTTGCCGCTCTCGCGCGTGGCCTCCCACAGCTCGAGCACCTTCTCTTCCTGCTCGTGCCGCAGTGCCACCGGATCGTCTGGGTGGTAGTGCACCAGGCACTTGACCACCTGCTCTGTGGGCCAGTGGACGAGCGCCGAGCCCACGGAGCGCGTGCCGTCGAATCGCAGCGGGCGTGAGCCCGGCAGCTCCATCGGTCGACCGACCCACCAGCCGCGCCCCGTGGCCCGCGCCAGCGCGTCGCTGCCGTATGGGCCGCCGTCGATCAGCACGCCGGTGTGGCCGAGCAGGCCGCGGCTGCGCTCCACCTGCTCGGCCACGCGCACCAGCAGTTGCTTAAGCACCGGGATGCGGCCCTCGTCGGCACCGGCCTGGCGGGCCAGGTCGTAGAACTGGCTGCGATGGTCAAAGGCGATCACGCACAGGTCGTCCCACTGCCGGCGTGCCGCCGTGACGCGATGCAGGTGGGCGAGCTGCTGGTCGGCATCCACCTTCGGATTGCGGTGAGCACCGAACCAGTGTGCCAGTTCGGCAGGCGTCGGCATGGCCGCCGAGCAGGCGTGGCGCGACACCACGATCGCGCCGCACGCATTGGCGATGCGGGTGGATTCGGCCCAGTCCTTGCCTTGCAGCAGACCGAACATCAGCCCGGAGAGGAAGGCGTCGCCCGCGCCGAGCACGTTAAGCACCTCGACGCGCTCGCCGTGGTAGGTGGGGGCGTTCTCGATGCGCTCGGGCAGGTCGTGTTCGATCACGCAGCAGCCCAGCGCGCCGCGCTTGACGACTAGCACAGCCGGGGTGATCCCACGCACGGCCCGCAACGAGGCCATCAGGTCGCCCGGCACGCCGCCAGCGATCAGGAACTCTTCCTCGGTGCCCACCAGCAGTTCGAACTCGCCGAGCACCTGCTGCAATTGCTGCGTGACGCGCTCGTCGGGCACGTAGCGGTTCTCGCCAGCACCGCGTGACGTCAGGCCCCACAGCACGGGGCGGTAGTCGATGTCCAGCACGCGCACGACGCCGTGGCGGCGGGCGTAGCTAAGTGCAGCCAGAGACGCTTCACGGGTGACCGGCGTGGAGAGATGGGTACCGGTGATGGCGAGCGCGCGACAGCCGGCTATGAAGTCCTCCCGGATCTCGTCCGCGCGCACGGCCATGTCGGCGCAGTTTTCGCGCACGAACAGCAGCGGGAAGGTGTCGCGGTCCTTCAGGCCGAGCAGAACCAGCGCGGTCAGGCGCTCCGGGTCAGTCTGGAGCTGGCTGGTGTCGCAGCCTTCGCGCTCCAGGGTCTCGCGCAGGAAACGGCCCATCTGCTCGTCGCCGACGCGCGAGATCATCGCGGTCTTCAGGCCCAGCCGGGCCACGCCGAAGGCCAGGTTTCCGGACGACCCGCCGAGATACATCTGGAAGCTGCGCGCGTCCTCGAGGCGGCTGCCGTACTGCTGCGCATAGAGATCCACGGCCACACGGCCCAGGCAGGTCAGGTCGATGGGGCGACCATTCGGAAAGTTCAAGACGCTCATGTCACTTGTCAGGCTCGCGGCCGGCGCACGCGCCAGGCACTGGGGGGATCGGGTCCGGCGGACGGCCGTGCCGGAGCGACGGCCACCCCACGCCGGAGAGTCAGGGCTGCGGATGGAGTCTAGCAACGATGGAAATAAAATTCCCTAGTGGAAATCCATTAGAAGTAAATTTCTAAAAATAGGTGAGACGGAACTACACTGGCATCCAGCTGAGGCGCCTGTCAATCGTGGCCCAGCCAAGGCACCTACCCCGCGGAGACAACCAGAATGAAAAGGATGCTGATGGCCGTCGCCACCGCTGCCGCGTTGACGTCGCGGCTTGCCCACGCCCTGAGGATCGGCGTGACGATAGCCAACTTCGACACCTCAATGAATCGGCGCGCACGCGGACCACGGATATTGAAGAGGTGCTGGCGACGAAGGGGGGCGCGGGCATCAAAATTGTCGACAAGCGCGAGGGCAATTGGGATCGTGCGCGGGCGCAGGACATCACGACCAACAGGCTGAGCAGGGGTGTGAAGTTCGACGCCATCATCGCCAACAACGAGGAGATGGCGATCGGAGCCCCCCAGTCGCTAAAGGCCTCACGCAAGCTCGACAAGGTCGTGGTGGCGGGCATCGACGCCACGCAGGACGGCTTGTTGGCCGCCATGAAGGCCGGCGACCTGAAGGTGACTGTTTTCCAGGATGGCATGGGGCAGGGCGGGGCGTCGTGGACGCGGCCTTGAAGCTGATCAAGGGGCAGCCAGTGCCTTAGCGGGTGTGGGTGCCGTTCGAGCTGGTGACGCCAGCCAACATGGACAAGTATCTGAAGAAGAACCGAGGCGTCATCACCTTTTCCATCATCAAGGAGATCCCAATGAAGATTGCACTGGATCCGTACATGATCTGCCACTTTCCGCTGACAGAACTACCAAGCGCGGTGGCCGAACTCGGCTACGGCTCAGATCGAGCTGTAGCCGCGCAGCGACCTCCTCGACTGGTGGGTGATGCCCCGCGCCCCCCGCGAGCGCATGGCTGCGTTCAAGCAGGCCATGCGGCCCCATGGCGTCGGCCTCGCCGCGCTGCAGCCGATATACCGCTGGGCCAGCCCATTCGAGGACAAGCGGCAATGGGCTATGTGCTGCTGGAAGCGGGCCATCAAGGTTGCCGTCGAGATGGATTGCCGGCTGATGGTGTCGGAGTCGGCCGTGGCGCGTCCACGGAGCGCTCGATCGGGGAGCGGCTGGGTGTGGGCGGCTTCGACGGCGTGATGTCGTCATGCGTGTTCGCCTGGCAGGAGCGTGCCGAGGCATCGAGCCGCTTCATGCGCCAGGAGATGCAGCGTTACGTTGACGAGTACTTCCATCAAGCGTCGCATTAACCCCAAACAGAACCTTTAGCCATGGACAATCGTATTCAGTTCGCCATCAACCGCATCAGCGCCCCGTGCTTGTCGTTCTCCGATTATCTGGCAATGTGCCAGCGCCTGGGCGTATCCAGCATCGAGATCCGCAATGACCTGAACGGCGCCGAAATCAGTGACGGCACGGCTCCGGCCGTGCTGAAGGCTGCGGCAGAACAGGCCGGCATCGCCATTCGTTCCATCAATGCGCTCTATCCGTTCGACGTTTTCGACGCCGCGCTGGAACGCAAAGCGCGTGAGCTAGCAGCCTATGCGTGCGACTGCGGCGCGCAGGCCCTGGTCATGTGCCCGCTGAACAGCCTCGAGGACAGGCGCACGGATAGCGAGCGCAGGCAAGACCTTGTGCACGCGCTCAAGCAGTTGCGCGCCATCCTGGATGATCACGGCATCCAGGGCCTGGTCGAGCCACTTGGCTTCGCCGAGTGTTCGCTGCGCCGCAAGTCCGACGCCGTGGAAGCGATCTACGACGCAGCCGGCGAGGGCCACTTCAAGCTGGTGCACGATACCTTCCATCACCACCTGTCCGACGAGGACATCTTCTTTCCTGACCTGACCGGGTTGGTGCATATCTCCGGTGTCGAGTCGTTCAAGGTAGAGAGTCACCAGATGCGAGACGGCCATCGCGTGTTGGTAGGGGAGGGCGATCGACTCGGCAATATCCGTCAATTGCGCGTGCTTTTGGATCGCGGCTATGACGGCGTGGTGTCGTTTGAGCCGTTTGCGGCCGAGATCATGGACGCGAGCAACAGCGAGGCCTTGCTCAGACAGAGCATGGACTTCATTCGCAATTCACTATCCTAAAGAGGAGAAGACAACATGACATTGCAGATCGGGGTTATTGGTTGCGGTGCGATCGGACAGGACCATATCCGCAGAATTTCACAGACGCTGTCGGGTGCCAGGGTGGTGGCGGTGACGGATATCGATCCGCAACAGGCGCGCGACGCGGTGGCCAGGTGTGGCCTGAATGCCGAGGTATTCGGCAGTGGCGATGCGTTGATCGCTGCTCCAGAAGTGCACGCACTTTTGGTTACTTCATGGGGCCCTACGCACGAGGAATTCGTGCTGACGGCCATCGCCCACGGGAAGCCGGTATTCTGCGAGAAGCCGCTGGCAGTGACTGCCGCTGGCTGCATGCGCATCGTCGAGTCAGAGTTGGCGCATGGCCGCCGGCTCGTCCAGGTTGGCTTCATGCGTCCGTACGACCAGGGCTATCGCGCACTCAAGCAGGTGCTCACCAACGGGGAAATCGGCACGCCTCTCGTGGTGCATTGCGCGCACCGGAACCTGTCGGTAGGCGAAAGCTACATGACCGACATGGCGATCACCGATACCGTGATCCACGAACTCGATGTGTTGCGCTGGTTGCTCAACGACGACTACGCGAGTGCTCAAGTGGTGTACCCGAAAAAGACGCGCCATGCATCGTCGCATCTGGCTGATCCGCAGATCATTCTGTTGGAAACCCTGGGCGGAATCCGCATCGACGTCGAGGTGTTCGTCAATTGTCAGTACGGCTACGACATCCAGTGCGAAGTAGTGGGTGAGACGGGAATCGCCCGGCTGCCGGAACCTTCGGCGGTGCCGATGCGAAGCGCGGCGAAAAACTCCGTGTCGATCCTGACCGACTGGAAACAGCGCTTCATTGCCGCCTATGATGTCGAACTGCAAGCGTTCATCGACGGGGTACGCGAGGAGCAGTTGACGGGGCCTTCGGCGTGGGACGGCTATGCCGCCGCCGTGGCTGCCGATGCCTGCGTGCTGGCACAGAAGTCCGGCGCGATAGAGCGTATCGAGATGCCGGCGCGACCGAGGTTCTACCGCAACTGAGCGTCGGAAGCAGGCGACGTTCCCCGACCGGGCCGCGGCCCGGGTTCTTACGCGCCCTGCTTCTGGGGCGTGGACGACGTGACGAACCAGCACTTGCCGCCCTGGCAGCGCGTGCTGGCTGAGGCCGCCGAGGCTGGTTGCAAGGGCGTCGGCCTACCACCCGCTCGACGTGGACCTCGTGCGCGCATGCTTGATCAACGGCGGCTCGTTATCGCCGCTGGCCAGGCAGCTGCCCCGATTTCCTGGCGAGGCAGGGCAACGCTACTCGGTGCCCTATCTGATGGCGATCGACTGGGCCTCCCCGAGTGTGACTACGAGGCCGGCCATCCGGACCGCGCCTGGCGGCTCTCCGACGAGCGCAGGCCGCTACGATCTCCTAGATCCGCCGGATCACCCAGGCCGACGGCTCCCGGGGGCAGGAGAAACCCCTCTGGCAGCCGTGCTGGGCTTCGTGGCATCATGTGCCACCCGATAAAAACACATGGTCCGCCATTTTGATATCTTTCGTTTTGCGATGAGCCTACTTCAGACGCCACCCGCATCCGTCGAGCGGCTCCTGCAGCGGATCACGCAGGAATACGACGGCCTGAGCAAGCAGCTCAAGGTCATTGCCCGCCATGTCGAGGCACACCGCGACCACCTCGGGCTGGAAGGCATCCAGTCGGTGGCCGACCAATGCGGCGTCCAACCGTCGGGAGTGGTGCGCTTTGCCAAGCACTTTGGCTTCTCCGGCTTCTCCGAAATGCAGCGGCTGTTCCGCGAGGGGCTGGCCGAGCAGATCGCGCCGGGGCGCGCCTACAACCTGCGCCTGCGCGACGTGATCGATGCGGGCTCATCGAGCCTGCAGCCAGAGCGGATTGCCGACGAGTTCATCAAGGGCAGCATCGCCGGGATGCAGCAGCTTCGCCTGGCGCTGGACCAGCAGGCATTCGCCCATGCGGTAGCATTGTTGGCGGACACGCAGGCGATCTGGATCGCCGGCTCGCGCCGGTCGTTCCCGGTAGCGGCTTACTTGGACTATGCGCTGCAGCATACCGAAAAGCGCATAGGTCTGTTCACCGCACTGGGCAGCATGCAGCAGGGGCAGATCCGCTCGGTGCGCGCCGGCGACGTGCTGATTGCGATCTCGTTCATGCCTTACGCCGAGGAGACCGTGCAGGTGGCGCAGCAGAGCAGGAAGCGCGGAGCGCGCCTGATCGCCATCACCGACAGCCGCATGAGCCCGATCGCGCGTGAGGCCGAGGCCGCGCTGATTGTCCAAGACAGCACCACCTTCGGGTTTCGTTCGCTGACGGCGACGATGGGGCTGGTGCAGAGTCTCTTCGTTGCGCTGGCCTACCGGCTCGAGCTTTCATACCGGCCCACTGGCGCGCCAGACGGCCTGGAGGGCGCCGAAGAGGCGACCTGAAGGCGGCATCTTCCGGGCCCACGCTTGCGTGCACTGACAGAGTTGGAATGGCTGACTTTGGTACCCCCCTCTCGCGCAAGTGGGAGCGGGGAGCAAACCTCCCATGCTTTACTTCGCCGTCTGCATCGAGAACTCGGCGCCCTTGTCGAGGCTCGACGCCCAGCGCTGCATCACTGACTTCTACTGCGTGTAGAACCGCACACCTTTCTCGCCTACGCATGCATGTCGTCAGGCTCTTCTTCCAGCCGCCAAAGCTATGCCTGGCCATCACAAGGATTGGCACGTTGATGCCGACCTGGACGCGCTTGTCGCCCTGCACGACGTTGAAGACGCCAGCCGGCATCCCGGCCTGCGTCAGCAGGTCGGCGAGGAACAGAGAGGCCGACGGATCGCGTTCGCTCGGCTTCAACACGAAGGTGTTGCCCGCGGCGATCGCGACCGGGAGCATCCAGCACCGCACCATGCAAGGGAAGTTGAACGGCGTGATGCCGGCGACGAAGTCGAGCGGCTGGCGGAGCGTCCAGTTGTCGAGGCCGGTGTTGAGCTGATCAGTGAAGTCGCCCTTCAGGAGCAGCAGTAACAGTGGCAGCCGCGCCACTTGCGCGAGTACGGCCGACGTCAGCATGTTTGTCGCGCCACGGACCAATTCTGGAAGACACAGCCATCACGCACTGGCGGAAATTGGCTTTCGCAAACGCTACCGCCGCGTTGGCCATGCCTCGCTAGTGATGGGCGTTCAGCGTTTGCAGTCGGTCCTTTTCAGCCTGCAATGCCTCGCCGAGTCCGGCGACGCCGAACGCCAGATTCCCGGACGAGCCACCCAGACACATCTCGAGGCTGCGCGCGTCCTCGATGCGGTTACCAAACTGCTGCGAATAGACATCCGTGGCTTCCTGGCCCAAGCAGGCTAGGTCAATGGGGCGGTTACTCGGAAAGTTCAACAGGCTCATATCCATGGTCACGCTCGCGGCCGACGTCTG
This sequence comes from Cupriavidus sp. GW822-FHT02D05, assembly GCF_058802485.1. Lineage (NCBI taxonomy): Bacteria > Pseudomonadati > Pseudomonadota > Betaproteobacteria > Burkholderiales > Burkholderiaceae > Cupriavidus > Cupriavidus sp. GW822-FHT02D05. Next base: position 191,675 of record NZ_JBXAOE010000009.1, read on the forward strand.
GCGGCGCCGGTGAATTGAGGACAGGTTCGGCGGATCGGCGGTCACGTCGGGTGTCGAGGGCAGCGGATGCCCGTTTCCCGGGAAATCCAGTGTGCGGATGAAGTTTAGTCATTTTGGAAATGTGTTTCTCTAGGTAAAATTACTTAGAAATTAAATTCCAAATCGAGTCCGGCATGAACTACAGTTTCGTCCTGAAGATGCAACGCAATTCGAGCCCCGGCAGGGCCGTGCACCGCACACCGCCCTTCGCCCTCTATATATAGGAGACAGAGTGAGCATGAAGATCAAGTTGATGGCCGTTGCCGCTGCCGCCGTTTTGGCGACGCCGCTGGCCCACGCAGAGAAGATCGGTGTGACGATGGCCTTCTTTGACGACACGTTCCTGACCATCCTGCGCAACAGCATCGCAAACACGGCCAAGAAGGACGGCGCAACCGTTCAGATCGAGGACGCCGGCAACGACGTCAGCAAGCAGCTCAGCCAAGTCCAGAACATGATTGCGCAAAAGGTTGATGCGATCATCGTGAACGCTGTCGATACTGATGCGACGCCGAAGATCACGAAGATGGCGGCGGCGGCGAACATTCCGCTCGTGTACGTGAACCGCAAGCCGGTGGACTTCGACAAGCTGCCGGCCGGCGTTGCGGTCGTCGCGTCCGATGAGAAGCTGTCGGGCACGCTCCAGACGCGTGAAGTGTGCAAGCTGCTCGACGGCAAGGGCAACGTGCTGGTGCTGATGGGCGAGATGTCCAACGAGGCAGCCCGCACGCGGACCAAGGACATCGAAGAGGTGCTTGGGACGAATGACTGTTCCGGCATGAAGATCGTCGACAAGCGCGAAGGGAAGTGGAGTCGCACGCAAGCGCAGGACATCACAATGAACTGGTTGAGCTCCGGCGTGAAGTTCGACGCGATTATCGCGAACAACGACGAAATGGCGATCGGCGCGATCAACGCGCTGAAGGCGGCGCGCAAGCTGACGCCGAAGACCGTCGTCGCTGGGATTGACGCGACGCCTGACGCGCTCGCCGCGATGAAGAGCGGCGATCTGAAGGTGACTGTGTATCAGAACGCGGCGGGGCAAGGTTCGCAGGCGGTCGAGACGGCGCTCAAGCTCGCGAAGAAGCAGAAGGTGGATCGCTTCGTGAATGTACCGTTCGAACTCGTGACGCTCGACAACATGAGCAAGTACGCGGGAAAGCCCTAATCGGCCGAGTGTTGAAGGCCAGCGGGCCGGCTGCTGTGTCGCCGGCCACGGGCTTATTCTGAGGAGCGAACATGTTCACCGCCAAGATGGCGTCGACCGTGACCAATCTGGACGCACTGTCGCCTGATTCGATCGCCCTGCCCGATCAGGACGTTTTGCTGGATGTCCGTGGTGTGGGCAAGTCTTTCCCAGGTGTCGTCGCGCTCGACGGCGTGGAGTTCCGCGTGCGCCGAGGCAGCGTGCATGCGCTGATGGGCGAGAACGGTGCGGGTAAGTCGACGCTGATGAAGATTATTGCCGGCGTATATACGCCGGACAAGGGCGAGATTCACCTGAAAGGCGAGCCGGTCACGCTGAACGGCCCGCTCGATGCCCTCAATCGCGGCATCGCGATGATCCATCAGGAACTAAATCTGATGGCCTACATGACAGTGGCGGAGAACATCTGGATCCGCCGCGAGCCGAAAAATCGCTTTGGGCTAATCGATCACGCGGAATTACGTCGGCGCACGCTGGCCCTCTTCGAGCGTCTTTCGATCGACATTGATCCGGAGGTCGAAGTGCGGACGTTGACGGTCGCGAGCCGCCAGATGGTCGAAATCGCGAAGGCCGTATCGTTCGACTCCGACATTCTGATCATGGACGAGCCGACGTCAGCGTTGACCGACAAGGAAGTCGGTCACCTGTTTCGCATCATTCGCCAGCTGCGAGAGCAAGGCAAAGGCATCGTCTACATCACGCACAAGATGAACGAGCTGTTCGAAATCGCCGACGAATTCTCGGTGTTTCGCGACGGCAAGTACATCGGTACGCACGCGTCGACCGATGTCACACGCGACGACATCATTCGCATGATGGTCGGGCGCGAGATCACGCAGATGTTTCCGAAGGAGGAGGCGCCGATTGGAGACGTCGTGCTGTCCGTGAAGAACCTGACCGTGGACGGTGTGTTTCGCGACGTGAGCTTCGATCTGCGCGCGGGAGAGATACTCGGTGTGGCGGGGCTTGTTGGATCCGGGCGATCGAATGTCGCTGAGGCGCTGTTCGGCGTGGTGCCGGCGACGTCCGGCGAAATCTGCATCGATGATCAGCGGGTGAGGATCGACTCGCCCGCGAAGGCGATGAAGCATGGGATGGCCTTTCTGACCGAGGATCGAAAAGACACGGGCTGCTTCCTGAGTCTCGACCTGCTTGCGAACATGGAAGCGGCAGTGCTCAAGAGCCGCTACGTGAAGTTCAATTTCGTGCAACGGGCTCAGCTCAAGCGCGATTGCGAAGAGATGAGCCTCACGCTGCGCGTGAAGACGCCCGGGCTGCATGAGGAAATTCAGAACTTGTCTGGCGGCAACCAACAAAAGGTACTGATTGGCCGTTGGCTGCTAACCCGGCCGCGGATTCTGATCCTCGACGAGCCGACACGCGGCATCGACGTCGGTGCGAAGGCCGAGATTCACCGCCTCGTCTCAAGGCTGGCTGGCAAGGGCGTGGCGGTGCTGATGATTTCGTCGGAGATGCCAGAGGTGTTGGGCATGAGCGACCGCGTGATGGTCATGCACGACGGGCGGATGACCGGCATCGTGGACCGCAAAGACGCGGATCAGGTACGAATTATGGACCTGGCATCCCGCTAAGCAAGAACACTGTACGGAGACAAAGCAATGAGCAACTTCAATTCGGTCGCGGGCCCGCAGTCCGTCGCAGCCAGGTCGCGGCGCCTCAAGTGGCCGCCAGAGCTGAGCATCTTTCTGGTACTGATCGGGATCAGCCTGTTCTTCGAGGCGGTGGGCTGGAGCGTCGTCGGCCAGAGTTTCATCTTCAACGCGGAACGGCTCGAAATTATTATTCTGCAGATGGCGGTGATTGGCATCATCGCAGTGGGCGCGAACCTCGTCATTATCACGAGTGGTATCGACTTGTCTCCAGGGTCGGTAGTCGCTGCAGCTGCGGTCGTGTCAGCAAGTCTCGCTCAAGTTTCCGACTTCCCACGTGCTGTGTTTCCGCACCTGACGGACTTGCCGGTGATATGGCCCGTGCTAGCTGGCATTATTGTTGGTTTGATGGTAGGGCTGATAAACGGCTCGCTAATCGCATTTACGGGCATCCCTCCGTTCATTGCGACACTCGGCACAATGGTCGCAGCACGCGGTTTCGCGAAATGGTTTACGGATGGCATGCCGGTCTCGATGCTGACCGACCAGTTCGCAGCGATCGGCGCGGGTGCGAACCCTGTGATCATTTTTCTGGCAATCGCCGCGATCTTTCACGTGGTATTGCGCTATACGCGCTTTGGCAAGTTTACGTATGCAATCGGTGCGAACCGTCAGGCCGCGATTGTTTCGGGTATCAACGTGACGGGTCATCTGTTACTTGTCTATGCGATCGCCGGAGCATTGAGTGGTATAGCAGGAAGCGTCACGGCGGCGCGCGCGATTTCCGGCCAGTCCGGTATGGGAATGATGTACGAACTCGACGCGATTGCAGCGGTTGTTATCGGCGGCACGTCGCTGTCGGGCGGGTTGGGGCGCATCACCGGCACGGTGATAGGCGTGCTGATCCTCGGCGTGATGACGTCGGGTTTCACGTTTATCCGCATTGACACATACTACCAAGAGATGGTTAAGGGAGCGATCATTGTCGCGGCTGTCGTTGTGGACCAGTATCGAAACAAGAAAAAGCGCCGTTGATCGCCCACGGTGGATTGCAGTTGCGGAGACTTCCCTTTAAGAATTCGCCGCAGCAAACGTGGGCAAGTTTCTGAGCATAGATTGGTTCTCCACCGCGCGCGTGCATGCGCGCGGGCCAGGAGACGGACTGTATCTACTACCGAACGCGCATTGCCGAATCATCGAACACGTAACAGCACGGACGGAATGGGCCAATCGCGCCTCGCCGTCGATCTTTCAAATCACCAAAGGGATTGTCATGAAGATTGCTCTAGATCCTTATATGATCCGTCACCTGTCACTCGACACCTTGCCGCAGGTCGTGGCGGCACTCGGCTACGACCAGATTGAGCTTTCGCCGCGCAGCGATTTCCTCGACTGGTGGGTCATGCCGCGCGCGACCCGGGGACGCATGGCGGCGTTCAAGCAGGCGATGAGGGTGAACGGCGTTGGGCTGGTCTCGCTGCAGCCGATGTATCGCTGGGCTAGCCCGTTCGAGGACGAGCGGCAATGGGCAGTGCGCTGCTGGAAGAAGGCCATCGAAGTCGCTGTCGAAATGGAATGCAAGCTGATGGTGTCGGAATTCGGCCGTGGCGCGTCCCCGGAACGGTCCGTCGGCGAGCGGCCGGGTGCGAACCCGAAGGAGATGTGTGAAGCTGCGTGGTTCCGCTCGATGGACGAACTGCTGCCGATTTTCGAGCGCGAAGGCATCACTCTGTCGGTTGAGCCGCATCCCGAGGACTGGATCGAGCAGCTTCAGCCTGCCATCGACATCGTGAACAACATCGGGTCGAAAGCGCTGAAGCTGTCCTACATCGCGCCGCATACGTTCTATTACGGCGACGACATGGCTGCGATGATTCGTGAGGCTGCGCCGGTTCTCGCGCACGTGCGCGTTGCCGACACGTTCGACCCCAAGAAGAGCAGCCAGTTGCGCTACATCGTCAATCCTCCCGGGTCGAACAACATTCGCGTACACCAGCACCTCGACATTGGCCAGGGCGAGATCGACTGGGACGTGTTCTTCGGCACGCTGGGCGAGGTCGGCTTCGACGGAGTGATGTCGTCGTGCGTGTTCGCGTGGGAGGACCGCGCGGAAGATTCGTCCCGTTTCATGCGCAGTGAAATGCAGCGCTACGTCGATCGCTACTTCCACCGCACTGCCCGCTGAACCCGACCGTACTCCGAACATGAGCCGATCAATTCAATTCGCAGTCAACCGGATCAGCGTACCGCGCCGGCTGGTCGCCGATTATTTCGCGATGTACCGGCGTCTCGGCGTCTCGGCGGTCGAGATACACAATGACCTGGCTTGGCAGTATCGGCCAGATGCGCACGATGCCGGATCGCGGCTACTCGGGCTCCGTGTAGCTCGAACCGTTCGCGGCCGAAATCATGGCCGAGATCAATGGCGAAACCTTGATCGCGAAGAGAGTCGCTTATTTCCGCAGTGCAGTGTTCTGACATCCCGGACAACGAGGCAATTGGTATGGCTCTGCAAATTGGTGTGAGCGGCTGCGGCGCGATCGGGCGGGATCACATTCGCCGGCTGACCCGCACGCTGTCCAGTGCCTGCGTGGTGGGGGTGACCGACATCGATCCGCAACTGGCACGCAACGCAGTGTCGATGTCTGGCCTGAGTGCTGAGGTATTCGCGAACGGCCACGAGCTGATCGAGGCGTACGACGTGCAAGCGGTGCCGGTTGCGTCGTGGGTGCCGACGCATGTGGCATTCGTGCTGAAGTCGATCACACGCGAGAAGCCGGTTTTCTGCGAGAAGTCGCTCGCAATGATTGCTGACGGCTGCATGCGGATTGTCGAGGCCGAACATGCGCACGGCCGCCGTCTCGTGCAGGTCGGTTTCATGCGTCTGTATGACGAAGGATATCCTGCACTTAAGCAGGTGATCGGCAGTGGGCGGATAGGCGCACCTCTGATGCTGCACTGCGCGCACCGCAACGAATCCGTCGGCGAGCGCTATATGACCGACATGGCGATCACAGATACGCTGATCCATAAGCTCGACGTGCTGCGCTGGCTGCTCGGAGAAGACTACGTGAGCGCCCAGGTTGTCTATCCGAAGAAGACGCGCTACGCCTCGTCGCACCTCGCCGATCCGCAGATCGTCGTGCTCGAGACGGTGGGCGGCGTGCGCGATGACGTAGAGCTCTTCGTCAACTGCCAGTATGTCTACGATATCCAGTGTGAGGTGGTGGGCGAGAACGGCATTGCGAAACTGCCGGATCCGCTGGCGGTATCGATGAAGCATGCGATGGTGATCTACCGACTGGAAGGAGCGGCTTATCGGGTCCTACGACATCGAACTGCGGGCCTTCATCGACTGCGTGCGCGGCAGCACGCTGACCGGGCCGTCTGCGTAGGACGGGTACGCGGCCGCAGTTGTCGCGGATGCGTGCGTGCTCGCGCAAAAGAGCGGCTAGGTCGAGCAGATCGACCTGGCGGCGCAGCCGGAGTTCTATCACGCTTGACCATTGCGTTGCGCCATTGATCGATCCCCGAGTTCACCGATATTTCTTTCAATCTGTCCGGAACCCGGACTCTATTTTCTACTGATATGACGATGAAGATTGGTTGTGCGCCTTGCTGCTGGGGCGTGGACGATGTGAGGAATCCGCACCTTCCGTCGTGGCGGCACGTGTTAGCCGAGGCGTCGGAAGCAGGCTACTCAGGTATCGAGCTCGGCCCTTACGGGTACATTCCTCTGGAGCTCGATCTCGTGCGTGGCGAACTTGATCGGCGGCACCTGAGTATCACTGCCGGGACGATCTTTGACGATCTCGTGTCGCCGGAGAACCTGTCTAGCCTGCTGCGCCAAACGCGCGAGATTTGTGCGCTGATCAAACAACTGCCGCAGCTGCCAACGCAGCCCGGCCAGCGTTTCCCGGCGCCTTATCTGGTGGTGATGGACTGGGGGCACGCGGAGCGCGACTACGCGGCCGGCCATTCGGATCGTGCGCCCCGGCTGTCAGCCTCCCAATGGGCTGGCATGGTCGATCATATCCGGAAGATCGCCGAGATTGCGCGAGACGAATTTGGCGTGCGCGCGGTGATTCATCCACATGCAGGCGGCTACATCGAGTTTGCGGACGAAATCGATCGCATCGTCGCCGACATTCCATCGGATATCGCGGGCCTGTGCCTGGACACTGGCCATCTCTACTACTCGGGCATGGATCCGACGACGTGGCTGTGCCGGCACGCGGACCGCCTCGACTACGTCCACTTCAAGGATATCGATCTCGCAACGTACGAACAGGTGATGGGAGAACACATTGCCTTTTTCGCGGCCTGCGCGCGCGGCGTAATGTGCCCGATCGGCAAGGGCGTGCTCGACTATCCGAAGATCAAACAGACGCTGGATGATCTAGGCTACTCCGGCTATATCACGATCGAGCAGGAGCGCGATCCCCGCAACGCCGGCACCAGCCTGCGCGACGTAGCGGCCAGTCGCGAATTCCTCGCATCGGTGGGCTTCGCCTAAACAAGCACAATGAAGGAGCGCTAGAACCATGATCGACGGACAAATTTTGCTTGGAAAATCCATTCCTTGGGGGATGGTCGGTGGCGGGCTGGGCAGCCAGATAGGTTACATCCATCGATCGGCCGCATTGCGCGACGGCAGCTTTCAGCTCGTCGCGGGTGCATTCGACATCGATCCGGATCGCGGCAGGAACTTCGGCCAGCGATTGGGGGTGAACGTAGAACGCTGCTACGCGGACCACAAGACGATGTTCGAGGCAGAAGCAAGCCGTCCGGACGGCATTCGCGCGGTGTCAATCGCAACGCCGAACAACACACATTTTGAAATCTGCAAGGCGGCGCTGAATGCCGGGCTGCACGTGGTCTGCGAGAAGCCGCTTTGCTTCACAGTCGCCGAGGCGGAGGAACTGCTGCAGTTTGCGCGTGAAACAAACAAGATCGTCGGCGTAACGTACGGCTATTCCGGACATCAGATGATCGAGCAGGCGCGCGAGATGATCGCGCGCGGTGACCTCGGCGAGATCCGCATCGTACAGATGCAGTTCGCTCACGGTTTCCATAGCGAAGCGGTTGAAATGGCCAATCCGGCCACCCGTTGGCGCGTGGATCCGAAATTTGCCGGCCCGAGCTATGTTCTCGGCGATATCGGAACGCATCCGCTATACATCGCGGAAGTGATGCTGCCCGATCTGAAGATCGAGCGGCTCCTGTGTTCGCGGCAGAGTTTCGTCAAGAGCCGCGCGCCACTTGAGGACAATGCGTTTACGATAATGGAATACCGCGGCGGCGCGATCGGCTACGTGTGGTCGTCAGCAGTGAACGCAGGTTCGATGCATGGACAAAAGGTTCGCGTGATCGGATCGAAGGCAAGCCTCGAATGGTGGGACGAGCAACCGAACCAGATGCGTTACGAAATTCAAGGACAGCCTGTGCAGATTCTCGAGCGCGGGATGGGCTATCTGCATCCGAAGGCAGTGCACGACGACCGTATCGGCGCCGGGCACCCCGAAGGATTGTTCGAGGCATGGTCGAACCTGTACTACAGGTTTGCGCTCGCGATGGATGCCGCCGATCGTCAGGACGAGGAAGCGTTGCGCAGTATCCGTTATCCGGACGTCCACGCAGGGGTGGAGGGCGTGCGCTGGGTGGAGAACTGTGTGCGCTCAGCCGATGCTGGCGGCGTTTGGGTCGACTACCGTTGACCGCGTGGCCGGTGATTTCCGGCCCACGCCGGCTCGGAACAAGGGCGAACTGTCCATGCTCCGAGCCGGCGTAGACGCGTACCCAGGGGCGACCTGGTTGACGCACTGGTCTTCGTGGCATCATGGGGGCGTTTTTCACTATTTGATGGAAATTTTTCGGTCGAGCCCTGACCAATGGAGTCACGAATTCGGGATCGCTACTTTCTCGCCTCAAATGAGCCCATTCCAGAACCCACCTGCAACCGTCGACGAATTCCTGCAGTGCATCACACGAGAATACGACGGTCTGAGCAAGCGACTTAAATCAATTGCTCATTATGTCGAGACACACCGCGACCACCTAGGCCTCGAAGGCATCCAGTCTCTGGCTGACGAGTGTGGCGCGCAGCCGTCCGCGATCGTGCGCTTCGCGCAGCATTTCGGCTTCTCGGGTTTTTCCGAGATGCAACGTTTGTTCCGTGACGGACTGGCGGAACAGATCGCGCCGGGGCGAGCCTACAACCTCCGGCTTCGCGATATGATCGAGTCTGGCTCTTCCAGCCTCCAACCCGAGCAGATCGCCGACGAATTTTTCAACGGCAGCATTGCCGGCATGCAGCAATTGCGCCAGACGCTGGATCAGAATGCGTTTGCGCACGCTGTTCATATGCTGGCGGAAACGCAAGCGATTTGGATTGCCGGATCGAGGCGATCCTTTCCGATCGCCGTCTATCTCGACTATGCGCTACAGCACACTGACAAGCGCATTGGCCTCTTCAGTGCGCTCGGGAGCATGCAGCAGGGGCAAACCCGATCAGTATGCAAGGGAGACGTGCTGATTGCGATTTCCTTCGTGCCTTATGCGGAAGAGACGACACAGGTCGCACAACACGCGACGCAACGAGGCGCACGGCTGATCGCCATTACCGACAGTCGTATGAGTCCATTGGCTCGCGAAGCCGAGGCGACGCTGCTGGTACAGGACAGCGCGACTTTCGGTTTCCGGGCACTAACGGCGACGATGGGGCTCGCGCAGAGCCTTTTCGTCGCGCTCGCTTATCGGCTCGAGCTTTCATATCGACCGACCACGACGCCTGCCGGCACGCGCGGCACTGAAGAAACAATCTAAAATGCCCGCCGCTATGCGAATGAATGTGCATGGCGACGGGCATCGGCGGGCGATATCCAGGTGGTCGGCATCGCAAATTCGGCCCTCTTTGCTCGCCGATCGGCGCTGCATGATTGACTTCCGCTGTCTATAGAACCGCACGCCTTCCTCGTCACATGCATTCATGTCGACGAAGAGGCTCTTCTTCCAGTCGCCGAAGCTATGCCACGCCATCGGAATCGGAACGCATTGATACCGATCTGGACGCGGCGCCAGGATTCGCGAGCGATGGTGAACAACGATACGCTGTTGCCGAATTCGTGCACGCTGATCGGCGTCACCGCTTCGGACAAGTCCCTCACGCGCACGCAGGCGAGCAGCGGGCCGAAATTCTCTTCCTTATGCAGATGCAAGCGTCGGGCGTAACGTGGTCGAACAGCGTTCCACCGATGAAGTAGCCCGTCATCGTTCGCCAGCTGAACCGTAGGTGGCACCGATGAGGTGATTCTTCGCCTCGCCGAGCGCCTGCACGCGCTTATCGTGCTGAACGCCGCGTTCTTGAACACAGAATGCGATCGGCGTGGAGTCGACCGCAGGACGCTGAACGTCCTGGCAGGCGGAGCCGCCTGAGTCAGTAGATCTGCGATGGACAGAGTGGCCGGCGGATCGCATTCGCCTGGCTTGGGCACGAAGGTGTTGCCTGCGGCGATCGCGACCGGGAACTCAACCTGTTCAGGCAAAATTCGAATGCATGAGTCATCGTCATGTCCTGGAGGGGGCTTTTTCGAATATCGAATCAGAAACTGGCGTTCACGGCGTCTTCGCGCGACGGACCGGCTTGTCTTGCCATCAAGTCGAACCAGGTATCGCGTAGCCATCGTGCGCAAGCGACGTTGTTGTCGAAGATCGAATAGCGTGCGCCTCCACCATAGTCGGGAAACGGGATGAATTCGCAACTTATCTGCTCGAGTCGCGTCGGTCGCGCTAACACCTGCCATTGCAGCAACTGGCGCAGTGCGTCCTTCCATGTCTCGAGATTCGCTGCGCACCATGTGTCGTGGTAGGCGCCGGGCGCGGGCTCGAGGAACGGATACTGGATGCCTCGTCCGGGCCGTCCGTCGGGACGATTCATCCGGCGATTCGCGGGATTGTTCGGCATCACGCTGCGCGCGTGGGCGTGATGCACCCAGCCGCGCTCGATCCAGTCGGCGTATATAGCCGCGGGCGATGCCGGGTCCAGCACTAGCTGCCCGGTCCGGACTTGCTCGCGAATGCCCGATGCGTCGAGCTCGGCGAGATTGCCGATCTTGAACAGCAGGTGTGAATGATCGAGCGTGATCCGAAACGTCGCGCCGGCCTGCTCGACCCGTCTCGCGACCCGCGCAACGCGGGTGAAGTCCTCGCTCCACATGTCGACGTGCACTTCGAGGCACGGCAGGCAGCCGACTGGCTCGCCGTGCTCGCAGGCGCGAAGATAGAAAGACGCGACTTCGTCGTCCGACAGTGGGTGTCCGTCCGCGTGGGTCGCGTGCAACTGGCAGTTCAGCACTTTACTGCCAAAGCGGGCGCCCGCGTCGATGATCTCTACGACGTGCGCTTCGTCGAGGCCAGCGCGCCAGATGCCGCCGATCGTGCGAATTGGCAGCGCGTGGCGTTCGACCAGCGAAAAATAGGGCGTCAGGTCCTCGCCGGGCATCGGGTTCTTCTCGACGTAGTCGAATGCGCCGGCGTCGGCGATCATCCGGAAGCGTTCCGCGGCGGTCGGCGACGGCAAGCCATCGTGCTCGAGCACGCCGTCAATGTTCACGCCAATGAGAATCGGTTCAGCCATCGTCTCCCTTCCGTTGTTGCCGTGGATGGCTGTCAAATGTACGGACTCGGACGATGCTCTGCACGCGTGGCGTTGGCGAAAAATCGGCAAGATAAAGATCGACTTTTCGGCAGCGGGGAGCGACACCGGATCGCGGCGTCGGTGTGGACGCGTCGCTACGTTTGGCAGGCCGCTTCGCCTGATGCGTGCAGCGGCCTGCATGAGACGCGGACGCGCGGCTCAGGTTTGCAGGTAAGGGCTGGTTCGCACGTTCGCCGAGCAGAACACCCGAAACTCGACTGGGTTGTCCGGTGGCGGCTCCTCGACCACGCCGCAGGCATGCAGCAAATGCTGCAACGCGGAGATCACCTGTCCATCCGGGTCCTGATCGATCGCGATGTCCATCGCTCCCGCCTCTATGTAGGTGCGATGCAGGTCGAGCATCTCGTGCCCGACCCAGACGACGCGGCCGAGCACGCCTGAGTTGCGCAGAGCCGACTCGATACCGACCGAGCCCCCGCCGCTATTGTAGATTCCGACCACATCGTCGTGCCTCTGCAGGGCTTTCGTCACGGCCCGGTAGCAGCGATCGTCCTGGTCGTGCGTTTCAATCGGATCGTCGTGCACGAGATCAGAAAACGCCCGCGTCAGCTGGTCGCGGCAGCCGGCGATCCGGTCCATGTGTGCCCGATAGTCCATCTGCCCGCCCAGCAGCAGCACCCGGCCGGGCCGGTGCAGCAGGCGGCCGATGTAGTAGCCGGCTGTATGGCCGGCGCGATAGTTGTCGATGCCCGCGTAGTGCACGCGCGCGATGCCGCCGATGTCGGTGACCATCGTGACGACGGTCTCGCCGCGCGCGATTGCGCGCGCCAGCGCATCGCGCACGCGCGCGGTGTCGCGCGCCGTGACGATCATCGCCGCGCGCCGGTACGCGGGCCGCTCGATAAGCGCAGCGATCCGGCTGTCGTCGCCCGCCGGCAGGATCGTCCGATGCACGACCACGCGCCGGTCGAGCATTTGCAGCGAGCGCTGCAGCGCTTGCTGCAGCCGCTTGAAGAAGAACGCGTCTGTGTCCGGCAGCAGCACGTCGACGTGTACTAGCCCGTGCCGCGTGTCAGGCAGCATCCGCGGCACGCCGAGTTGCCGGGCCGCGACGACGACGCGCTCGCGCGCTTGCGCCGATACGCTACCGCGTTCGTTCAACACTCGGTCGACCGTCGTTGTGCTGACGCCGGCTAATTCGGCGATTTCCGCGAAGCGCGCGGTTCGCTTGCGCCACCGGGGCGCCGTCTCTCCGGCCATGTCTCCTCCAGTTCTTTCGCTTCGACGCGTATTGTGTTCAGAATGACACGCTAAAGAGATGACGAAATTTCGTCAAGATAAATGTTGAGCGAGATCTGGCCGGTGCTTATTCTGATCACACGCGACGCCTTGCATTCGAGGCGCTTCAGTTCAATCAAGGAGACATAAGTGTCAGACAGCAATGTCCACCCCTTTGCGGGATCGGCCGCCGCGCAACGTCAGGCCTATCGCCTCATCGGTGGCGCAGGCGAGTTTGCGCGAGCGGAAGGCCTCGTAAACGCGAACTGGTACAAGTGCCCGGTGCCGCGTCCGGTCATGAAGCAGATGATGCAGCGAAATGACGCGCTCGCAATTCGCGACACGCTGATTTGGTATGCGGCGATCGTCGCGAGCGGCGCGCTCGCGTGGCTTGCGTGGGACCGCCATTCGCTCTGGGCGATTCCCGCATTCCTGCTGTATGGCACGCTTTACTGCAGCCCGGCGGATTCGCGCTGGCACGAGACGGGACACGGAACCGCGTTCAGAACGCGCTGGATGAACGACGTACTGTATCAGCTCGCGTCGTTTCAGATCTTCCGGCGCGCGACCGTTTGGCGCTGGAGTCATGCGCGCCACCACACGGATACGCTGATCGTCGGCCGGGACCCGGAAATTGGCGCGCAGAAGCCGACCGACTGGATGAGCCTCGCGCTGAGCGTCATCGCGCTGAAGCATGTCGCGGGCGAGTTTCGCAAGATGGCGTCGGCGACGTTGGGCCGCATTAGCGATGACGAGAAGACGTACATTCCGCAATCGGAATGGCCGAAGATTTTCCGCGAGGCCCGGATCTCCCTCGCCGTTTATGGGGTGGTGATCGGCGCATGCATGTATTTTCAGTCGATTCTGCCGCTGCTCTATATCGGCTTGCCGAGCCTCTACGGTGCATGGCTGTACGTGTACTTCGGCCTGACGCAGCATGCGGGCTTGCCGGAGAACGTGCTGGATCATCGCGAGAACTGTCGCACGGTGATGATGAATCCGGTGTTCCGGTTTCTCTATTGGAACATGAACTATCACGTCGAGCATCACATGTTTCCGATGGTGCCGTTTCACGCGCTGCCGAAACTGCATGAAACCGTGAGGGCGGATATGCCGCCGCCGTACCCGAGCAGTCTTGCCGCCTACGCCGAGATCATTCCAGCGCTCGTGCGGCAGACGCGCGATCCTTCATATCGGATTGCGCGACCGATACCCGAGGCGGTCGATCTCCGGCCGACCGAACGAACGACATGAACCAGGGAGACGCAACATGAGTCAATGGATTGACGCAATCGCATTGGACGATATCGATGAAGAAGACGTAATGCGCTTCGATCACGCGGAGCGGACCTACGCGATCTACCGGGTCGACGGCGAGGTCTATGCGAGCGACGGGATGTGCACGCACGAGCACGTTCATCTGGGCGACGGACTCGTGATCGGACACGTAATCGAATGCCCAAAACACAACGGACGCTTCGATGTGCGCGACGGCCGGCCGCTCGGCGCGCCGGTCTGCGAGAAACTCAGGACCTATCCGACGAAAGTCGAGGGCGGTCGAATTCTGATCGAGGTCTGACGCAATGGCATCCGAACGTGTGATGGCGATCGTCGGGGCGGGGCATGTCGGCGGACGCGCCGCGCAGGCGCTGCGAGAATATGGCTGGCAGGGTGGGATCGTGCTGATCGGCGCGGAATCGCATCTGCCGTACGAGCGGCCACCGTTGTCCAAGGGGTTGCTGACGGGCGAGCAGAGTGCTGCGCAATGTCAACTGCAATCGCAAGAAGCATGGCGTGACGCCAATGTCGAGCATGTTGTTGCGATGGCGCAAGAGATTGATACGGACGAGCGCGTTGTGCATTTGCATGACGGCAGGGCGATCGGATACGAATCGCTGCTGCTCGCGACGGGCGGCAGTGCACGACGCCTATCCGTCCCCGGTGCGGCCGATGATTGCGTCTTTACGCTTCGTACGATCGACGATGCGATCTCGCTCGCGCCGCGCTTCGTTCCGGGCGCGCGAATAGTCGTGATCGGAGGCGGATTTATCGGACTCGAAGTTGCGGCGTCGGCGCGATCGCGCGGTTGCGACGTGTCCATCGTCGAAGGCGGGCCACGGCTGCTCGCGAGAGTCGTTCCGCCGTCGGTAGCGGCGCGCGTGCACGCACTTCATGAGCGCAACGGCGTGCGTATCGAGACGGGAGTTTCGCTGCGCGCGATTGAGCGGCTGCCGGACAGCACACTCGCCGTACTTCTCGAGAACGGCGACGTCGCACGAGCTGATACGATCGTCGTCGGAATCGGTATCGATCCGGCCGACGAGCTCGCACGTACGTCTGGAATCGAAGTCGACCGCGGGATCGTCGTTGATTCGGAACTCGAAACTTCAGTACCCGGGATATTCGCGGCGGGGGACGTCGCGGTGTTTCCGAGCCGCTTTTCATCTCAACACATTCGGCAGGAGACCTGGCACAACGCCGAGACGCAGGCACGCGTGGCGGCACGCAACATGCTGGGCGGGCGGGACGCCTATCGCGAATTGCCATGGTTCTGGTCCGATCAGTATGATCATCAACTGCAGGTGACCGGCGAGCCGGCACTGGCTGCTCGATCGGTCACGCGGACGCTGGCCTGCCATGCGGAAATCCACTTTTACTTTGATGCGAATGCCACGCTTGTGGGCGCGAGTGGCTTCGGTCCCGTTAACAGTCTCGCGAAAGATATGAAGCTTGCACGAATGCTGGTCGATCGCGGCACGGCGGTTGCGCCTGAGCGGCTGAGTGATGAAAGCGTGAGGCTCAAAAGTCTGTTGTAAACGAGGTAGAGTATGGTAGACGATTTCGAATGGCCGTCATAGGGACTAGCGATCTTGGGGTAGTGACACTTTCCCCTATATGACGGCCTGACCCGAAACGCTGCGGCGCGCGGGCCTGAATCACCTTGAACCGGTCCAGTTCGCGCATCGACATGGTGACCATCTCGGGCTTCGGCATGGCTGGCGCTCCAATCCAAACGGATAGAGCGCCAGCACGCTCGCGTTAGCCTACGGGTACGACTTTTCTATTTGGCTCAAGTACGACGTTAATATTTATCCCTGACAGAAAATGTCAAGGTTGGCTTGAATTGTCGCGCCAGTTAGGTTCAAATGTCAGCACGAACGTGCCTTTTTTGGGGGACTGTGGGGCAGTCGAATCGCTGGTTTCGTTCGATGCTTGATCTGCGTGAAGCGCGAGACTTCCCTCTCTGGTGCCTGGGCCTAGGTTTCAGGAGAGGGGGCAGACGTCAGGTCGTCGAAGCCCGCGTTCAGATTCCCTCCGGGCAATCGCTTTGGCGCTGCCGCGCGAGATAACTGATCAGATCATCCGGTGTGCGGCCAGGAGTTACAACGGCCATTCGGCCAGCCTTGGCTGACTGGGGCGCGATCCGCCGACTGCGACGTTCGGAGAGTGTGGCCAACAACCAAGGCTCACCAGATATGCTCGATCTGGAAATGTCATTCGGGTGCAGCAATGTATCTGTGCATGTCGTCTCTTCCGAGTCGGTGCGCGCGTTCAGGAACCGCCATCGTCCAGCCACGCCACGTCTGATTTCCAGGTGGCATTCGCGATGAAGTCGTGTAGCTTCTCGCGCATCATTGTCATCCATGCCTCTGCGAAGCGCGAGGGAGGCTGATCACGCAGGGTTGTGATCGCGACCGTAGAGCGAATCGCTGGCCGCTCTATACGGTGCGCCACCAACTCTCCCGATTCGATCTCTTGCTGGATTGCAACATAGGTCAGTATGGAGTACCCCAATCCAGCCTTGACCAGCCGCTTCGTTAGCGCAACGCTATCCACTTCGAGCGCCACGCGCAAGCGCACCCCGTGCTGAATCGCCGCCTGCTCGACCAGACGCCGGTTGCTGTGGGGAAGGCCGGGCAGGATGAGGGGGATGTCGGCCAGGTCACGGATTTGCAACTCCGATTTGCTGGCACCGGATCCCGGTGGCCCAACCAGAATCATCGGCTCGTTGAATAGCGGCCGAACGTCGAATGCGTCCAGCGGCGGCTGGTTATAGACCACCGCCAGGTCGACGCGCCGGTCAAGCACCCATTCCTGCAGCGAACTGCTCAATCCCTCGCGCACGTGCAGAGAAACTCGCGGCCATCGGGCGCGGAATTCTTCAGTTAACTCGGCGCCGACAAGCAGGCCAATAGTCGGTGGTAGGCCCACAGCCAGATGGCCCCGTTCTTCATCGGCGCTGGCGCGAACGGCCTCACCGGTCTCCGCAAGCATGTGCGTGATCATTTCCGCTCGTTCGAGCAATCGCGATCCCGCGGCAGTGACTCTTGCGCCACGTCCATGGCGAACAAGCAGTGGAACGCCAATCTCCGTTTCCAGTTTGGCTATCTGCCGGCTAAGTGCTGGTTGCGCAATGTAAAGCTCGGCCGCGGCCCGACTGAAGCTGCCGGCGCGTGCAACGTGTATGAAGCTTCTGAGTTCGCGGATATCCATGTGTACGATGAGCGATGCCTGTACGGCATAGCTTTGTATGTTTATACGGTCTTTGTCAAGCGAATAGCAGCAATCTATGCTTCCGACAGATACGAAGTACTCAAAAGATCAGTCGGAGACATCCATGTTGCCCTTCGCACTCCTGCGACCCTCATTCCTTCCCTAGCCGCCACCGCCATGCGGCCTGCCCGGACGTAACCGGGCGAGCAACCAGCATTCCTGGAACGCCGCTGCACGAGAGTTCCGCCTTGCCATTTGGCGAGCGGGGAGCCCTTTGACTTTGTACAAGGCCCGGTGACACCGCCGCAGAGCATTCGCGGTTGGTAAGACTGCACCGGGCACAGGAGACGTAATCAAATGAAGCATTTCAAGAAACTGCACGTCCAGGTGCTGTTCGGACTCGTCTGTGCAGTCATCCTCGGCCTTGTTGCTCCTCAGTGGGCGATCGCAATGAAGCCATTAGGGCAGGGCTTCATCGCTTTGCTGAAGATGATGCTTGCCCCCATCATTTTCTGTACTCTGGTTCAGGGTCTCGCCCATGTCCGTGACTTGCGCATGCTGGGCCGTATGGGCGTGAAATCGCTTGTGTACTTCGAAGTACTGAGCACCGTGGCAATGGTCCTCGGCTTCGTGCTGGTCAATGTATTCCAGCCCGGCCTCGGGCTGCACGCAACCAACCTCGCCGAAAGCGTTGATGCCGTCAAGGCCACAGCGAATGCAGGTGGAATTTCCGCTATCGACTACATCCTGGGGTTGATTCCGCACACGCTGGTGGATGCTTTTGCCAAGGGCGACATCGTCCAGGTGCTGATTATCTCCATTCTGGCGGGCTTGGCACTGAATCTCTCGGTGGGGTCGGAATCCGTGCTGCTCCGCGGCCTTGACGAGGCCCAGTCGGTGCTTTTCCGGATGCTTGCCTTCATCATGAAGCTGGCGCCGCTCGGGGCCTTCGGCGCCATGGCGGCGGCAGTCGGAAGCTATGGCGGCATGACGCTCGTGTATCTGCTCAAGGTGATTGTGCTGTACTACGCCGCGTCGCTGATCTTCGTGTTTGGCGTGCTGAGCTCGGTCAGTTGGATGATCGGCTTGCCCTATTTCTCGATCCTCAAGCTGATCCGTGAAGAATTGCTCCTGATTTTCGGGACGGCTTCGAGCGAGGTCGCGTTCCCGCGGCTGGTCGAAAAGTTCCAGCGCGCGGGTTGCGATGAAGCCGTGGTGGGGTTCGTTCTGCCGGCCGGCTACAGCTTCAACCTGGATGGCACGTCGATCTACATGGCGATTGCAATCGGCTTCATCGCGCAAGCGACCGATACGCCGTTCTCGCTCTGGCAGCAGCTCGGGCTGCTGGCGATCCTGAGCCTGACCTCCAAGGGCGGTACCACCGTTGCCGGCGGCGCCTTCGTCAAGCTGGCTGCGACGCTTCAATCCGTGAACTCCCTGCCCCTTGCCGGCTTGGGCCTGTTGTTCGGCATCGACCGCGTCATGGCCGTCGCCACGGCATTAGTCAATGTTGTCGGTAACACCATGGCTGTATTTACCATCGCGCGCTGGGAAGGGGCGTTCGATGCAGACGCCTTCACCCGCGAGACTGGTGGTCGTGTCCGAACTCCTCTTCTATCAATGAATACGACCGCGGCAACGAGTACTGCCGCACCCAAAGCGAACTGAACTTCACCAAGGTCTTGTCATGCAGCCACGTATTTCACCCCTCAACCCAGAAGTTCTCGATGCGGCGCAGCGCACGGTGTACGACGCCATCGCGAGCGGCCCGCGCAAGGGCGTCCGTGGACCACTCGCTGTCTGGTTGCATCGCCCGCAACTGGCTGACCGCGCCCAGGCGTTGGGCCGGTACTGTCGCTATGACAGCAGCCTCCCGCCGCGCCTGTCGGAACTTACGATCCTGTTCATGGGCCGGCATTGGCTCGCCGAATATGAATGGGCCGCGCACAAGCCCTTTGCCCTGGAGGCGGGCGTTGCGCCGGCAGTCATCGATGCGATCCGGGATGGCACCGAGCCACCGTTCGCCCAGCGGGACGAGGCACTGGTGTACGAGTTTCTCGCCCAGCTTCATGCACAGCGCGCCGTGGATGATGTCCTCTACGCCGAGCTCGTCGATGCGATCGGGCAGGACGGTGTTGTCGACCTGGTCGGCGTTGCCGGCTACTACACGCTCATCTCGATGACCATCAAGGTCTTCAATGTTCCGCCGCCCGCCGGTGCGACGCCTGAACTGCCAACGACTCTCTGACAAGGAACCTGCTGTGAATACCGTGGATACCATGAACCCTTCGACAACTTCTTCGTCCGCCGGCCGCCTGCAAGGCAAGGTGGCAATCGTGACCGGCGCTGGCTGCATCGGGCCCGGCTGGGGCAACGGCCGGGCTGTCGCTGTCCTGTTCGCCATGGCTGGCGCACGCGTTTTCGCCGTGGACAAGAGCATGGAGGCGATGGAAGAAACGCTGCGCCGGGTGCGCGACGCAGGTGGCGACGTTACGCCGTACACATGTGATGTCACCGACAGCACGGCGGTGAAGACCATGGTGGATGCGTGCGTTGAACAATACGGACGTGTCGACATTCTCGTGAATAACGTCGGCGGGTCCGCGGCGGGCGGGCCGGTTGATCTGTCGGAAGAGAAGTGGGATGCCCAGGTCGCTTTCAACCTGAAGAGCGTGTACCTGACCTGCAAGCACGTGATTCCGGCCATGGAAAGTGTTGGTGGCGGCGCGATCGTCAATACCGCCTCGACCTCGGGGCTGCGCTGGACTGGATCGGCCCAAGTGGCCTATGCGGCGTGCAAGGCCGGGGTCATCCATCTTTCCAGGGTGGTGGCGGTGGAATACGCCAAGAAGGGAATCCGGGTCAACACTGTCGTACCTGGTCAGTTGCACACGCCGATGGTTGAGGCGCGTCTTGCCGGCCAGCGCTTTGGCGGTGATGTCGACAAGCTTCTGGAAAGCCGTGTGGCACGCATCCCGCTCGGCTTCATGGGAGATGGCCGCGATACCGCCAACGCGGCGCTGTTCCTTGCTTCCGATGAGGCACGCTTCATCACCGGCACGGAAGTGGTGGTTGACGGCGGCATGATTGCGCGCTGCGATTGACCATGCAGGCGCAACTGAACGGCGGTCTGTGGGACTGCCACACCCATATCTATGGCCCGTGGGAGATCCATCCACTCCCCGGCGATGCGGCCTACCAGCCGGCCGAGGCGCCGATGGAGCGGCTCCTGGCCGTCCATGCACGGCTCGGGATTACGCATGGCGTGCTGGTCCAGGCGGCGTGCTACCGGAACGACCACAGTGCGTTGCTGGCGGCCCTGGCAATTTCGGGCGGCCGGTATCGCGGCATCGCGCTGCTGGACCATGCCACGACGGATGACGAGTTGCGGGCGCTCCACGACGGGGGGGTGCGGGGCATCCGATTCAACTTCATGGGGCATCTGCCGGGGGACCGGGACCTCGATCGGCTGCGCGTGCTCGCCGAGCGGATCGCGTCGTTGGGCTGGCACGTGTTGTTGCACGGGCGACTCGACCAGCTCCTGCCTGTGCTGGAGGAGTGGAAAGACCTGGATACGGCGCTGGTGATCGACCACATGGCCCGGCAGGATGCTACCGCGCCGCTTGACGAAGCTAAGGTACGGTCGCTCGAGGGACACCTGCGGCATCCGCTGCGCTGGATCAAGCTCTCGGGTGTCGATCGCCTGATGCAGGGGGCTGCTCCACCGTGGAACGCCGCCCTGCCGCTGGCCCGTCGCCTGCTGCATGCCGCGCCCGAGCGCGCGATCTGGGGGACGGACTGGCCGCATCCGAACATCCAGGGTGACACCCCGGACGACGGCGACCTGCTGGACTTCGTGCGCGAAGTGTGCGGTGTCCAGACGCTTGCGGAGGCGGTGCTCATCCATAACCCCCAGCGCCTGTACTTCTGACCGAGGTGTTCCATGCATGCATCAACACTTGACGTCACGCCCGAGCATGATACTGCCGAGCAGCGCGCTTGCAAGAAGGCTGCCTGGCGGCTGGTGCCGCTGCTCGCTGTGGCTTACTTCATCAATTACCTGGATCGCACCAACGTCGGCTTCGCAGCGCTGACGATGAACCATGACCTGGGGCTGAGCGCGTCGCAGTTCGGCTTCGCGGCCGGAATTTTCTACGTTGGCTATTGCCTGTTCGAGGTCCCAAGCAATCTTGCGCTATATCGCTACGGCGCACGCCGATGGCTGGCGCGCATCATGATCACATGGGGTCTGTTCGCCGCAGCGACGAGCCTGGCGGTGGGGCCGACCAGCTATGCTCTGATTCGCTTGCTTGCCGGAATTGGTGAAGCTGGCTTCTTTCCCGGGGTCATCTTCTACCTGACGCTGTGGTTCCCGTCGCAGTATCGGACCCGAATGATGGGGTGGTTTCTGGCCGCCATTCCGCTGTCATCGGTCTTCAGCGGTCCGCTGTCCGTGTCGATGCTGAAGCTTGACGGATGGTTGGGTGTCCACGGCTGGCAATGGCTCTTTATCCTGCAAGGCTTGCCGGCATGCGTTATGGGACTGTTGTGCCTGCGCATGCTCGCGGATGGACCTGAGCGCGCAGCGTGGCTTTCGGAGGCAGAAAAAGCCTCGTTGACAGCCGCGCTGGAGCGCGATCGGAAGCCGGCGCTTGAGCGCCACTTCGGAAAGTCGCTCAAGGACAAGCGCGTGTGGCTGCTGGCCGCGATCCTGTTCAGTTACATCATCGGGATTCTTGGGATCGGTGTCTGGATGCCGACCATCCTGAAGGGCCACCAGCTTTCGGATACCCAGGTTGGCCTGGCTACGGCACTCCCTTATGCCATCGGCAGTCTCGCCATGCTGGCATGGGCACGGGTGCTGGCCCGCCGGCGCCGCTATGTGAAGCATCTGATCCTGACGTGCGGGCTGGCGGCGATCGGGTTCTTCGCATCCGTGGCGTCCGATGCGCTGATGCCGGCAATGCTTGGACTGACTGTGGCGGTGGTTGGGCTGTCGTCGGTGCGGACGTGCTTCTACAGCATTCCGGCAACGTTCCTCGACCGCGAGGCGGCTGCAGGTGGCCTCGCATTCATCAACTCGGTGGGTAGTCTGGGCGGTCTGGTCGGCCCCTATATGGTCGGCTGGCTGAGGGATGTCACCGGTTCGTTTAAGGCGGGGTTGATCGGAATGGGCGCCATGCTCGTGCTCGCCACGCTGCTGTCTGTTGTGCTGAAGCGCCAGATTGAGGAGGCCTGACATGACGATCGATTCCTGGCAGCCAAGTCTGCGCACGCCAGATCCGGCTATCCGCATCCTGGATGAGCGATTCGAGCGCTACCGGCTGGCCCACGCGCGGGTCGAACGCCTGTGGACCGGAGCGCGTTGGGCCGAAGGGCCGGTCTGGTTCGGAGATGCACGCGCCGTGTATTGGACCGATCTGCCGAATGACCGCATCCTGCGCTGGGATGAAGTCACTGGCGAGGTGGCAGCCTATCGCTCGCCCGCGAGCAAGGCCAACGGCCTGACGCGAGATCGCGTCGGGCGTCTGATCGTCTGCGAGCACGGCGAGCGCCGCGTCACGCGGATCGAGTACGACGGCAGCACCACGGTACTGGCCTGTGCTTACCGGGGCAAGGCGCTCAATTCGCCGAACGACGTGATCGTGGCCAGCGACGGGGCGGTCTGGTTCACCGACCCGCCCTTTGGACTTGTGAGCGATTACATGGGGCAAATCGCGGAGCCGCAGTTGCCGGCCGGCATCTATCGCCTCGATCCCGGCGATGGCTCGCTGGTCTGCGTGGCAGACGATGTGCCGGGTCCCAACGGGCTGGCGCTCTCACCGGACGAACGCACGCTCTATGTCGTCGCATCGCGGGCCAGGCCCCGCACCATTCTTGCGTTCGATGTCATCGATGGCAGGGCATTGCGTCGTCCGCGTGTGCTGATCGATGCGGGGGATGGTACGCCGGACGGTTTCCGCGTGGATGTCGATGGCAACCTCTGGTGCGGCTGGGGGACCGGAAGCGCCGCGCTCGATGGCGTGAGGGTCTTCGCGCCCGATGGCATCGCACTTGGACACATCGATTTGCCCGAGCGGTGCGCAAACCTGTGTTTCGGTGGTCGACATCAAAACCGCCTGTTTATGGCGGCGACCTCGTCGCTGTACGCACTCTACGTCAATACGCGCGGTGCCGCCTAGCCCTAATTCCTACACCTCATACAAGGGAGACAAGTCATGCCAGTATTCAGGATCATCCAGCGCGCGGCGCTTCGCGCGCTGTGCGTGCTCCCCCTTTGCGCACTGGTCCACGGCAGTCAGGGGGCCGAAGTCCATGTCCTTGCGACGGGGGCGCTCTCGGCCGCCTTCAAGGAAGTCGTGCCGGCCTTTGAACAGAAGACGGGCCATCATCTGGTCATTTCTTGGGGGCCGTCCTACGGCATCTCGCCGGACGCGTTGCCCATACGTATCAGGAATGGAGAGCCGATGGATGTCTGCCTCATGATTGCCGCGGCACTCGACGAGCAGATCAAGCACGGCGCGTTCGATCCGGGATCACGCATCGATCTGGCTTCGACAGGCATTGGCGTTGCGGTACGGGCAGGGCTCGACAAGCCGTCGATCCAGACCGTGGAGCAATTGCGTCGGGCCCTGCTGTCGGCGAAGTCGGTCGCATTTTCGGAAGGCGCCAGTGGAACGTACATCACCGGAACCCTCTTTAATGAGCTCGGCATCGCCGAGCAGATGAAGGGAAAGAGCGTGCTGATCAAGGGGCGGGAACTGGTTGGCCATGCCCTGGAGCGTGGCGACGCCGATTTGGGTCTTCAGCAGATCAGCGAGCTGCGCGCCATTCCTGGCATTCAGTACGTCGGGCCGCTGCCTGCGGCTGTCCAGAAGGTCAACGTGGTGGCCGCTGCAATTGCCGCGCGGGCCAATGAGCGTGCGGCTGCGGAGGCCTTTATCGAATACCTGCGGTCGCCATCGGTGACCGCCGCGCTGCTCCGCAGTGGTCTCGATCCGATCCACCCCTGAGCGCCATCCGCCGTTTCTCTTGTCCAAGGTCTGAATCATGAAATTCGTCAATCTTGTCGGTGCTGCCCTGGTCGCAGCGGCCTTTTCCTTCTCCGCGTACGCGGCGACCGGCGCCGCCCCGGTCGACCACGAACTTGTGAAATACCGCAACGTGCAGATAGAGGTGACGCGGGAAGGGAAGGGTCCACTCATCGTCATCTTGCCATCGCTGGGTCGTTCTGGGCGCGACTACGATGTGGTCGCCGCGCAGCTTGCGGCCGAGGGCTTCCGGGTCTTGCGTCCCGAGCCGCGTGGCATCGGCCAAAGCAGCGGACCGATGGAAAATCTGAACGTGCACGATTTCTCTGCTGACGTTGCGGCTGTCATCGAGCACGAAAACGCCGGGCCGGCGGTAGTGGTCGGACACGCATGGGGCAATTTCCCGGCACGCCAACTGGCTGTGGACCGCCCCGCACTCGTCCGTGGCGTAGTGCTGGCCGGGGCCTCTGCCGGCAAGGTACCGCCCGGCTCAACCGAGAAGCCGATCAGTGCGGAGATGCGTAAAGCCATCGATGGCGCTGGCGATATGCGGCTGCCGGAGTCCCAGCGTCTGGCCTACCTGCGCGAAGCCTTCTTTGCGCCCGGTAACGATCCCCGGGTGTGGCTCGATGGCTGGCATGAGGCAACGCACGAAGCCGAATCGCATGCACGGAATGTGACCCCTGTGGACGAGTATTTTGCCGCGGGCACGGCACCGATCCTTGACCTTCAGGCCGAACATGACGCGGTGGCGCCCCGGCGCTTCTCGCAGGTGCTGAAGTCAATGCTGGGCGACCGGGTGACGGTGGTGGTCATTCCGAACGCCGGACATGCCTTGGCGCCGGAACAGCCCAAAGCAATGGCCGATGCGATCGCGGCTTTCGCACGCCGCGTGTATTCGACCCCTCAATAGCCCGTAATCGGGAAGCTCGCTGGCGCGCTTCCCGGTAGCGTAATTCGCAGCCGGCTGCAGACCAGCCAAACTTGCTTCGTTCTCCTGAAGTTCCTCGTCATGACACATCCTTGCATCCTCTCCGTCGCCATCACCGGCTCGCTGCCGCGCAAGAAAGACAATCCGGCCGTGCCGATCACGGTGACCGAACAGATCGAGTCCACCCAGGCTGCGTTCGAGGCCGGCGCCACGCTCGTCCACCTGCACGTGCGCAACGACGATGAGACGCCATCGTCCGACCCTGACCGCTTTGCCCGTGTGCTGGAGGGCATCCGGAAATACGCGCCCGGCATCATCACCCAGGTCTCCACCGGCGGCCGTTCCGGCGCCGGCCGGGAGCGGGGCGGAATGATCTCCCTGCGTCCCGATATGGCCTCGCTGGCCACGGGCTCGGTCAACTTCCCGACACGCGTCTACGACAATCCCCCCGACCTGGTCGACTGGCTCGCCGCCGAGATGAAGGCCTACGGCGTCAAGCCCGAGGTGGAGGCCTTTGACCTCTCGATGATCTTCCTAGCCGTGGCGATGCAGAAGGCCGGCCAGATCCACGGCGCGCTGCATATCCAGTTCGATATGGGGATCATGAACGCGATGCCGGTGGACCGCCAGAGGACATTCTGATGTGGCTGGAAGGCCCATTTTCAAATGTCGGCACGGACGTGCAGTGTGCGCACGGTCGAGGCGATCCTGACGGGTTGTTGTTGGGCCAGTGGTGCTGGCCGGAGACGGCCGAGTCTGGCTCAGGGTGGGGCCAGGCTACGGTGCCAAAGGATAGCTGGTAGCTATCTGGTAAAAACCACTCAGACAGATCAGCGGTGGGGAACAAGTGACCAATCCGATTCCGAAGTCCGAACCCATCAAGCGAGGTGCCGACCGGCCCCTTCCGACTCGGCCGCCCAGTAGGGCGCCCGTGGGCGCCTCAAATTGGCCGGCAAGCGCCCTTCACCGCCCTAACCGGCCATCGACCGCAACTGCCCGAGCGTCAGTCTGCGGTTGACGTTTCGTGTACCTCACCGGTTTGGCGCTTCAGGGGTCAACGCGCCGGCAATAGTCTTGCACGGCTCCGACTAGCGCATCAATCCTACAAGCCCGAGTGCGATGCCCGGAATGAGGATGACCAGGACCAGCGCGACGACATTGGCGCCCAGGAAGGGGATAGTTCCCTTGGCCTTCTCCGCTGGCATGGCCAGCTTCAGATAGCAAAAGCTGGTTTCCAGCCACGACTGGCTGCGATTTCCTTCAGGTCGGCACCGGCGCAGAAGGCGTCCTGCCCGGCGCTGATCAGCACGACAACCCAAATGTCATCGTCGGCCTCGACCTCGTCGACCACGGCCTAGATCCCGGATGCCACGGGGCCATTGACGGCATTGCGGGCCTCGGGCCGGTTGATGGTGACAACGGCGATGTGGTCCGACAGGCGTTCAAGCTTGACGGCTTGGGATACGTCCTTGTTCATGCAATGCTCCAGTTCCGTAGTTGTCCGCGTCCACAGTCACCATGCCCCGGGAACCAGCCCGGCCGCGGTTGAGGTCAGTCGGAGCCAACAGAGCCGCCGGATCACCGGGCTCCACGCGTGCCATCAGCCGCTGGAAGTGCCGGGTCCCTGGCAGGCGGCTGCGTGTCGTCGGCCAACTGGAGCGACTGACCGACGACGAGCGCCGCAATCTGAAACAGATCCGGTAGCGGCTGATCCAGCGGCATCCGCGTTTATCGTGGCATCGCCTTCTCCAACTCCTCTCAGCGTTCGGCATTACGTCGTCGAGGCGGGAGCGTTCGCGCTGGAATCACCTGTGCGGTTAAGGACTTCGTAGTGGAACACGGGGATAGACGTCTTATGGATACGAGCATTCGGCATTGCATCAAGGCTCTCGGGACAACTGGCGACGCGACCGGTGCGGCCTCCCATGCCGGTGAGTCCGGGGTCGTCCTGCGCGACTTCCTGGTATTGAACTATGACCAGCTCCGTCGACGTCTGACGCGCCATGTTTGTTGCCCCGATACGGCGCGCGACAGCCTGCAGGAGGTGTGGCTGCGCCTGTGCATGTGATGAACGTGCCGGAGGCTGCGACGGACGGATGCGGCGATGCAGAGCCATGGACAGGTACGATTGCGTTCTGCGAAGGCCACGGCGCAACATTCCCGCTTGTCTCGGCTCGGGTACCGCCTCTCCCGCGGCCCGCAGGTTTCAAGGCCGCTCGGCTTGTGGGTAGATCCGAAGACCGGGCGCAGGCTGAAAAACGCGACGTATATCCACAGCCATGAAGTGGCCCGTCGTGGTCACGCGCCGCACGAACTGAAGGGTTCATCCATCTACACCTACGAGCTACGCTTCGAATACTCGCTGGAGCTCGGATGTCAGGGCAGGGATTGGTTCGACGTCTTGGCGGCTATGGTTGGCTTCGACCGGGACAATCCGGACGCCTACCCCGCCGACGGTCCCTTGCATTGCAGTGCACCGATATCTGTGAAAGCAAATCGATGCCCTACAACGACTTCCTCGATTTCTACTATGACGGTTGGATTGAGACGCTCGATTGGGTGGCGCAGCAAGATGTGGACATCATCAATGTCGGTCACTATTCTCCTGCTACTAAGGCCGACGAGATGACCCTACGAGCCTATCTGGTCGATCTCCATCGGCAGGTACTGGATCTGGTGCGGGCAGGGCAGTCTTGGGGTCAACTCTATCGAAACGTCCGTTTCAGCGAGGAGGTAAAACGGTGGATCGCTTCGACACGATGCAGACCTTGAACATCATGGGCATGTATCGATGGGTATCGAATTACCGTCGGGGAGAGTGGTAAGGCCGCGTCGACCACGGCACGTTTAGGGGCTGAGGCGCTGGTTTCTGGGCGTGTTGGCGATCGCGCCGGCGCTAGCCGCAGTGACGACGAGGACCGATCGCGAGCCGCCGGTGCGGTGCTAATCTGCCCGGCGAATAGATCGTTCGCTCATCGGCCAAAGTCGCCACTTCCGACCGGTAGCGTCCAGGACGAGCCTCCAAATCACCCGGGCCCTAGGCGACCTTGCGGAAATTGCTGTCGCCACACGTCTTCCCTATTGTGGGGATGCCATCCGGAGCGTCCGCCCGGACCGCGCAGCGGCTGGTTGGATATTTCGAAGAACAAGCGGTGATCAGCTACACCCTCTACCTAACCGAAATCGATGCTGGTCGCGTCGAGAACGTTTCCGCCCCAGCCTTCGCGATCGAATACTGGAACCTGCCGACTAATGCCCGCCTTCGTGACGTGGTGGTGGCAGTGCGCGCCGACGAGGTCGGTCACCGTGATGTCAACCACGGCTTCGCCAACGCCCTCACAACCGGGGTAACTTTCAGTCAAGCTGAGTAAGCAGAGCCCCATGACAAAGAGATGCCCGCCTTTAAACGGCGGGCCTTTTGCTAGCTGCAATTGAGGGTATCCCTCAAGCCGGCTAGCCGGCGACAATCCCAATCACTCTCGTCCTGTATAGGCTCGCCCCCACACCGGCGCCGATGGATCGCCGCACGCGCCGTAACCCGGCATAATGCCGCGACACGCATCGTGCCTCACGGGGAAGCAGAAAAATGAAAGTGCGAGCCCCGTCGAATGCGCCGGATGACGACCTGTATAACGCCTACCTCGCCCTCTTCGAAACGCCCTTCAGGACCCAGTTCAAGCGGCGGGGTCTGGAAGAGTTGGCCCTCGAAATCAAGCAGTGGCACGTCACTCATATTTCGCTGGAAGCAGTCAAAAGCATCCGAGCGACCGGCGATGCCAAGGGGGTTCCACGCGGCCACCACAAGATGGAGCGAAAGGAACGCGGCGTGGCTCTCGTCGAGCGTGAGACGCCACTTACGCTGCAGGAGTTCGTTGGGTTCTTCTTCGATAATGACCACGTGACGCTGGTAGTGCCTTCTGAAAACGGAAAAAATGGGACCGACCACTGGTCGCACTGCTTCCCGGTGCCAGATGGCTATTTCATCCAAACAGGTAGCTTTCGCGTGAGCGCCAAGAAACGGGACATCGACTGGGCAACGAACGGCTTAGACACGACGCGCCACGGCTAAAGTTGAGCGTGCCAGGCATGATCTGACAGGATCGTCATCAGCACGTTCTTTGGGCAGCCAGGAACCGTCCGCATCTGCCTCGGCATCCTGGTGTTGCCTAGCAGCAGACCGGCGCCTTGTGCGAGGCGACGCGCTGCGGCCTGCACGACTGCATCGTAAGCGCGAAACTTGCCAGACATAGCGTCGGAAGCCTAGACGGCGCAGGATTGTATCCACTGTTTTTAGTGGACACAAGTCATGGGCCAGATCGATTTGGATTTCTTGCCGCTGCGGGTGATCAACGTCGGCGCCAACGGCAAGCGCAGCCTTGCCAAAGGCGACAACAAGCGGCGGTTAGTTGAAGCTTGCCTGCAGCCGGGGGTATCGGTGGCCAGCATGGCAATCAAGGCCGGGGTGAACGCGAACCAGTTGCGCCGCTGGATTGAGCAATACAAGGCGGAACAGAAAAAACGCTGCTGGCACGATGGACGTCATCGAAAATGCACCGGCGGCGTTCATTCCGGTTGTGGAGGTTCACGGTGTCGGCCCGCAGATGGAGCCGGCGCGGCCAACCGTGCCCGGGCCAGTGCCTGTTCGCGCGCTGTAGCCGCAGCCGCCATTGTCGTCGCAACTGCTGGTCGTACAGCAGGTCACGGCTTTAATCTCCAATGTCTCGGTTGTTGAATGTGACAAGGCAAGAAAGCGCTTTGCCATTCTTTCAGCATGCCGCTTAACGCGCGGCGGCCAGCGACACGTGTCGCACATCAAATGGTCTCTTACTGCGACAGAACCTAAAAAAAGCCCGCCGAGCGGCGGGCTTGACGACTGGGTCGTCGGCTTGCTTCTTGATTCCTGCCTGGCAAGCAGTGATATCAGAACGCGAATCCTTAGCGATCAATCAACGGCCAATCTGCCTGCTCACTGCGTTTTCCTGCTGGTTAAGGGCGCGCTGGTCGGCACGGGTAATGTGGCTTCCGTCATGGCTTGCCATGGTGCGTTCTTCGGCGCGGATCTGGTGATCTTCTCTGTGCAGCTTGGCTGCCTGGCCGCGGGACATTTCACCTTCCTTGACCTCTTGGTGGATACGAGCATTCTGGTTGGCAAGACGCCCGTTGACCTGCTCGCGACGCGGGTGATTCTTCTGCCACTGGGTATCGTTTGCCATTGCGCCACCAGCCATGCCTGCCGCCAGAACGGCGATTGCCACACTTCCGATCAGTTTGCGAGTAAACACCGTGAGCTCCCTTACTTGTTGATGCCCGGCAGGATTGGCCGCGCATGATTCAGTAACGCCGCGGAACCGGGCGACGATGACGAAGGGGCAGGGAGTGCTTTGTAACGTCTTGTTGATGTTGAAGCTGATTTTGATGCGTTGATATCGATGCGTCGAGATCGAGAGTGAGGATAGTCTTTCGAAGTTTCCGGCCGCTCAGGTTCAGACATGGAATGCCGCAAGCAAGGCGAGCACGCCGTCGAGCGCGTCCACACCGTGCGAAGTTTGCATGAGGTGGGCCGAGGGGGCAGCAACTTGAGCATCTGAGACGATGCGAACTTACTTTGGATGCCTCGATTTCACGCCAAGACGCGCTTTACGGATTCTGTTGCAACGTGAAGAGGGCGGGCGGATTTTGGATGAATCCATTCGAGAATACGCCACGTATGAACTGTGTGGTGGTTGGCGAATCGCCCCGACGCCGCTGACCGGTATGCGGAGTCTGTCATTCGGCACTTTGTGGCGACTGCGCGGCGCCGGCGCCCATCGCTGGCCGTTGGCAGGGACGATGCCGGGCACATTCCACAGTCAGTGCTTCAGTCGATCGCTGGCGTCGCCGTTAACGACAGCATCCAAGTACAGATGGTTCGTCATGTTCCACAAGCTCTCTATTCGCATCCGGCTCAACGCCGCCCTGACACTATTGGCTGCGCTACTGGTCGTCATCGGCCTGATCGGGATCGTCGGCATGCAGGCCTCCAGTGCAGACATCAAGGAAATCCACTCCAACCAGATGGCATCCACCGTCTTCGTTGCCAGGTCGCAGCTGAGTGCGGCTATTGTGCGGACTACGCTGGACCGTGCGGCGTTCCACGTTGATGCTGCCGATGTGTCCGGCATCGTAGACAAGGCGCTCGGCTATCGCGCCAAGTCCGAGGCCGCATGGGAGGCCTACCAGGCGCTGCCCAAGTCCGAGGAGGAGAAGCACCTGTCGGCGACGGTCGCCACGAACCGCGAGACGTTCTTCCGCCACGGCATCGACCCGCTGGTTGCCGCACTCCGCGCCCGCGATCCCGCCGCCGTCGACAAGGCCGTGATGATCACTATCCCGCCGCTGTTCGTGGCGCTATCCGGTGCCGTGGATGCGCTTGAGCGCAACCAGAGCGAGCAAGCCCAGGCCATGTATGACAAAGCTGCAGCGCGATCGCAGCGCTTTCTGCTGCTGGCAATGGGCGCCATTGGCATCGGCATCGCGGCAGCGCTCGGCTGCGCGATCGGCCTGCAGCGCGCCATTTCCGCGCCGATGGCACGCATGCTGGGCAGCTTCGGTGAGATCTCGCGCGGAAACTTGACAGAGACCATCGCCGTAACCAGCCAGGACGAGATGGGCGCGCTAGCGCGCGGCGTGCAGGAAATGCAGCGTGGCCTGATCGCCACCATCCGCACAATGCGCGGCGGCAGCGACGCGATTGCCAGTGCCACCCAACAGATCGCCGCAGGCAACCTCGACCTGTCGCAGCGGACCGAGGAACAGGCCAGCGCCCTGGAGCAGACCGCATCGAGCATGGAGCAGATGACCTCCATCGTGAAGCAGAACGCCGACAACGCGCGGCAAGCCAATGCACTGGCCGCACAGGCCTCCGACCTTGCTGCACGCGGCGGGCAGGCCGTGCGGCGCGTGGTAGATACGATGGGTGACATCCGGCTCGCCTCCAGCAAGATTGGCGAGATCACCGGCGTGATCGAAGGCATTGCCTTCCAGACCAACATCCTGGCGCTAAATGCCGCCGTGGAAGCAGCGCGCGCGGGCGAGCAGGGCCGCGGCTTTGCGGTGGTGGCGGGCGAGGTCCGAGCGCTGGCCCAACGCTCGGCGTCGGCCGCAAAGGAGATCGTGCAACTGATCAGCAGCACGGTAAGTCAAGTGGAAAACGGCGCCCATCAGGTGGACGAAGCCGGCTCTACAATGACCGAGGTGGTGCAAGCGGTGCGTCGAGTCACCAACGTCATGGCTGAGATCAGCGCAGCCTCCAACGAGCAGAGTACGGGTATCGAGCAGATCGGCTTAGCCGTCAACCAGATGGACGAGGTGACCCAGCAGAATGCCGCCCTAGTGGAGGAGGCAGCATCGGCAGCGCAGGCGCTGGCGGAACAAGCTGACGCGCTGAAGGCCGCGGTGGCATCGTTCCGGCTGCCTGCCGGCGGCGTAGCGCTGGCGGGGGCTGGCGGCTATTGAGCTCGCTGGATCAGAGTGCGAGAAGCCCAAACCGTCGCGCGCAGAGGTGAGTGTCTTGTCAGGATCCTCGCGGACGTGGAAACAGTTGCAAAGGCTTCCTCCTCCATCCCAGGACTTCTTGACGCTGCTGGAAGCGTACGCTTTACCCGTGCGCCATCCCACGGCAGATACGCAGCAAGACTTCGTCGCGAAGTCATCTTTGACCTCGCACGAGGCGACCGAGGCCGGAATGACATGGGTCGATGCACCCACGCATGGTCCTGGGCTACCGGCAAGCCTTGACCAAGCTCCAGCTCGCCGGTTGCGTCGAGCCGGGTGAATATCATTGCGGGCCGGGCACGGACATCGACTGGCACTTTGTGGCGCGCTGATCAACTTCTGGCTGACGTGTAAGCCGCATAGCGACGAAATCGGATGTTGGGCGAATTGACTGACACGGGGCAAGATCTAGCTTTGCGGCCCGATGGAGGCCGGGCGGAGCCGGAGGCAGCCGGCCGTCAGTTGGTGGTGCTACGTACCTAATCTTGACCGAACTGGAACGGGCGAGCGAGCAGGCCTGCGGTGGGCCGAGGTTGCTCTTGTCGGATTTTTATACCTATTGGTTCGCCACGCCAGCTCGATCCGGGGATCTACATTCCCCCATGAAGGGCTATTGCCGACACAGCCAGCACATCGGAGACTGGCCATCACTTCACCATCATGCAGCTGACATGGACGCCACAAAAGAGCAGGGTGACGCCGCCAGGAAAAATGCCATGCGCGCCGAGATGCTTCGCGCGCAGGCGAGGCGGTTCATGAGGTTCGTGGGCGAATGTCTCGCCCAAGAGGGATTCTTGGCCCGCTCCGGGGTGGAAGGCCCAGCGTTACCGGGTGATGAGAGAGAGAGTTTCGAACTCAATACTAGCTTCGGTCGCGTTTATGCTCAGTTCGGCTTTGCGAACTGGGATGGACACCTCGTGGGGCGGTACCAATTCTCGCGCTTCGTTCTAGGCACGGATGAGATGATGCGGCTGGTTCCGTTCCATGTGATCCTGATCGAGGATCAGGGGAACGCAACCTTTTCCGAGGATGGTTTCTTTGAATGGAAGATCCCAGATAGTCCGGATAGCAATTACGGTCCGGCGCTCGTCCGCTGTTTGCTCCACGGATTCCAAGAGTCGCTTCCACAGATAAAGCGACCGCAGTAGAACCGATTCGCCAGAATACGGCCACCTTCGGGTGGCTTTATTCATCTAGGGCGTCAGCGTGCGCACCAGTCTCGACTTCAGTGGCCAAGGCCTAAATGCGAGAATCCAGACACAGGCCAGAGGCCCAAAAATAGGTATCAGGGCTAGATACTCGTAGCCCGACTTGAAGCGAGCCGTGCGGAAAACCTTCCGGAACGGGAAGAACCAGAGCGCCTCGAAGACGAGGAAGCCCAGCAGGGAGATGCTCATAGCGGCCTCATGGTGCAGTGCACACGTTGGAAGCAGTGTACGGCCGGTCTGCGTTCTTTGATCCCCCAATGTTGGGGGAGCGTTCGAATTCCTCGAATTGCTCCCTACCACTTAGCATTTCCTAGACCCGAAGCCAGTTTCCGCGCTACCCGGATAGAGGGATGGTCGGCATTCTCGAATATGTGAAGCTACTCATATGACTAATCCCGGCCATCCCTCGACTTGGCGCGCGCCGCAGTGGTCGTGGCCGAGCAGGAGAAAGCTGTCGTAGAGGCCGGGCTCGAGGTCGCCCAGCGAGCGCGCGCGGCGCGCAGGCGGAACTAGAGGCCGAGCGCCAGGCCCACGCCGCCACGTAGACGCGCCAGGAGGAAGGCGGTGCCAGATCGAGGCGCTCGAGCGGCAACTGGGCGAGATGCATACGCAGTTCTCGGCGGACCTCGAGCGCACCCCCGAGTAGGTGGCGGTGGCGCAGGAACGGGCCAGCGCCACGGAGCGCCGCGCGCCGCACGAAATAGACAAGGAGAGCACGCTGCGGCAGGAGGGCCAGCAGGCGGTGGCGGACCTACGGACCGAACTCGCGATGGCGCAAGCGCGGCTGCAGGCCGAGCGCGACAAGCTCAGTTGGCAGTTGCTGGCGGTGCTGCAGACACTAGCGGAGGGGCCGGCGGCGCAGGGCAGAACTGGGGGCGGCGCTGCGGTGGCCCGAGCGTGCCCAGGCGGAAGTCACGCCGACGCACCGCTTGACGAGCACGAGGCGGCGGGCGCCGGTGACGCGCACCAATTTCAAACCCGGGCTGGCCTAACGGGGGCGCCGGCGATGTCCGATGGAATTTATCCGCCGCACGAGGGGACAAGCCTGTGGACAAGCCGCGCAGGGGTCGAGTGCCGACGGCGTCAGCGGAGTTGACTAAATTTAATGTGGGTAATCGCAAGGCGGCACTTGGCGTTTACTCTCTGCTTTTGCGTGACGCATTGGCAGCCGAATCGACACACTAGGCATCATCTGCTGGCGGCACCTCAGGAAGTCATTTTGTTAGATGGTATGGCCGCCTCCTCCCGGCAAAGGGTATCTCTGGCGCAAGGATAGGGATCCGGAGATCGTACACTGCGTAGGCCAAGCTGTGCCAAAGTGGAGCTGCCGAGTGCAACCACCTGCGGGAGGATCCGAAATGAAGCTTACCGTAATCGGCATGGATATTGCCAAGCAAGTCTTCCAACTGCATGCGGTCAACCCGTACACGGGCGAAATCGAGCGCATCAAACTCAGACGAAGACAGTTTCTCGAGTTTTTTGGGAGGAGGGAACGCTCGCTGGTGGCGATTGGGGCATGTGGCGGAGCACCCCACTGGGCGCGACAACTGCAGCACCTCGGACACGCCATCACGTCAGGTCAGGCTCATCTACGCACGCTCAGTGCGTCCATTCGCGCTGCGTAACAAGACGGACGCCGCCGACGCCCGCGCCATCTGGACGGCAGTCCAGCAACCCGAGGCACGGTTTATAGCGATCAAGAGCGAAGCGCAACAAACCATTCTTGCGCTGCACCGCTTGCGCACACAACTGATGAAGCTCCGCATCATGCAGACCAACGCCCTGCGTGGTTTGCTCCATGAATTCGGAGAAACACTTCCGGAAGGCTATCAGGCTTTCTCAACAAAGTTTGCTACGGCGCTTGCCAAGCTCGCGGATCGCGTGCCTGCCATGCCAATCGATAGCCTGCGCGAGCAGTGGGCCCGCGTGCAGGCTACTGACAAAGACATAGCATTGCTCGAACGCCGGGTCAAGGCCGCGCTTCACGACAATCTGGACTGCCAACGGATCGCGGTAATCCCAGGCGTTGGTCTGCTCACCGCCACAGCAGCCGTTGCCGCCATCTGTGATGCGGCCACCTTTCGTTCCGGCCGTGAGTCCGCCGCGTGGCTCGGCCTTGTACCGAGGCAAACTGCGACTGGCGGTCATGTTCGACAGTTCGGATTAAGCAAACGCGGCGATACCTCCTTGCGGACTCTATTGATGCATGGTGCGCGGTCTGTGATCACTCGCGGTACACGAACCAAGTGGCTAGACGGGATGCTCCAGCGACGCCCCTTTAACGTTGTCGTTGCCGCGATGGCAAACAAGCTCGCTCGCACTATCTGGGCAGTGCTATCGCGAGGCACAAGATACCAAGGCGAGATCAAAGCTACCTAGCCTTGCCGCCCGGCCAACGTCGATCCATTCACCCCTTCACCAAGGAACGCAAGCCACTAATACATGATGGCTAACAGGTTGGACCGGGACGAGAAAAGTCTGGTAAGAGCGCTGAACCTTAGCGTTCGATTGTTAGATGGGACCCTCGTCGGCGAATTCCATATGGGCCAGCAGGCCAGATGGCCTGCATCAACGTGCCGGACATAAGCGTGCTGCCTTTACCCGTCGACCAACATGCCAAACAGCTTGCAATCCGGGAGGCGTCCACGTAAGACGTTCTTAGAGGAACCGCTGCTCTACAGGTGGGCACTGCGAACAGTGCCCCTCCACCGTCGGACGCTTCAATTGCCGATCGAAAGTGGGTTCTAAGGCTACGCGCGATCCATCCACGGCATCCACGGATTCTAATTTCAAAATGAATATGAATAATCGGTAATTTAATATGAGAAACTAATACTTCCGATAGATTGTTCCTGGCTAGATACTACGGTCATCCTTTATCCACCTGAGGTTACGCAATGTCTAGGCAACGCCCAAAAATCCGGATTGCATCCGGAAGTTCCATGTTTTACCTGCCGCTGTATGTGGCAAGAGACGAGGGATTCTTCAACCAGGCCGGCCTGGATGTCGAATTCGCCGATGGAGACGGCAACACGTCCCCATCGGAGCAGGACGTGTTCGAGCGTCTGAAGGAAAACCAGTTCGAGAAATGTGAGGCCGATACCTACAACATCTGCGAATGGGCAGGCGTTGACCGTTCCGAGAGAGGCCAGCGGGCGGCCCGGGTGGTGGGCTTGCGCGCAGCGGTGGCTGCTCAAGCTATCATCACCTTCGACGCGGCGATCCAGGAACCGCGCGACCTCGCCGGTGTGAAGATCGGTGTCAACGACCGCGCGGGATCGCACTATGCCACCTCGCAACTGCTCGAAGGCGCAATTCCGGCCGACCAGACGCTGATCGAACACGCCGGTGCACCGCAAGACCGGTATGCGGCACTGAAAAGCGGAAAATACCGCGCCGTCACGCTCATGGAGCCCTTCATCAGCCTGGCTCTGAAGGAGGGCGCGCACATCGTGAGCCTAACGTTCTATCGCGGTGTCGAGGTTGTTTCGGCCGACCTCAATGTCGAGCAGCAGCGCGCTTACTTCGCCGCCATCGACAAGGCGGTGGATCTGATCAACAGCGACTTCGCCGAGTACAAGCACGTCATCACGGCGCGCGTCGGTGACGCGCTGGCACCCGAGGAGCTGGGCAATCAGTACATCCGCTATGTCCACACAACGCCGTTCACTGCGGATCGGTTCGAGGATACGTACGAAAGCATGAAGCGCTGGGGCCTGACCACGGGCCTGTCGTCCTACGGTCAAGTCGCGGCAGCCTATCAATGATGGGAGCGCTAGACAGCCAGTTGACAGCGGAGAGCGGTCTTCCAGCCGCCGTGCAGGAGCAAGGCGGCGTACCGGAATCCTCGGGCCGCACGGTGTCTCCGTTGGGCGCGCCGAAGGATGAGCGGGAAGCTCGGATCGCGCTGGCGGCTTGTTACCGCGCCGCGGTCCATTTCCGTTGGACCGACCACATCTACACCCACTTCTCGGCGCGTGTTCCAGGTCGCCACGAGCACTATCTGGTCAATGCCTACGGATTGACCTTCGACGAGGTCACCGCCTCGAACCTGGTCAAGATTGACCTGGATGGAAACATCATTGAGGACAACACGGGCCTCGGGGTCAACGCGGCCGGCTTCGTCATCCACAGCGCGATCCATCGCGCGCGCCCTGATCTGCATTGTGTGCTTCACACGCATACTGCAGCGGGTGTGGGGGTCTCATCGCAACGCGATGGACTGCTGATGATCTCGCAGCATGCCATGCGCTACCAGGGGCGCCTAGGCTACCACGCCTACGAGGGATTTGCCCTCGACCTCGCCGAGCAGGAGCGGCTGGTCGCAGACCTGGGTAGGCACAGCGCCTTGATTCTGCGCAATCACGGCCTGATCGCGTGTGGCGCGACCATTCCGCAGGCGTTCCAGGAGTTGCACTTCCTCGAGCGCGCGTGCTCGGCACAGATCGCCGCCCAAGCCGGTGGCACTGCACTGTTGGTTCCTCCGTCAGAAATCGCCGAGCGCGTGGCCAACCACATTGCCAAGTCCGTCGGCGGATTTCGCACGCAGCGTCATTGGGAGGCCATCATCCGGCAGCTCGACCGTATCGATCCGTCCTATCGGCAATGAACTCGGGCATGCGCAAACTCATTCTGGGCCTGTTTCTTCACGCGGCGGGATACCACACGGCAGGATGGCGGCATGAGAGCGCCTGCTCTGACACGGAAGACATCGATTACCTGATTCGTCTTTGCCGCACTGCGGAGCGTGGCAAGTTCCAGCTCGCTTTCGTCGCCGACGGGCTGAGCACCTCGCGGCATGCCAGTCCGTCTGTCGCCGCGCGACTGGAGCCACTCACGCTGCTCAGCGCAGTGGCCATGCAGACAATGAACATCGGTCTCGCGGCAACGGTGTCCACCACCTACAGCGAGCCCTACGTCACGGCGCGTCAGCTCGCCTCGCTCGACCACATCAGCCGTGGACGGGCCGGTTGGAACATCGTCACCTCGTCGAGTGCCGCAGCCGCCCTCAATTTCGGTGCGGAGCCGCTTCCGGACCCCAAACAGCGCTACGCGCGGGGCGAGGAATTCGTCGACGTGGTGTGTGGCCTGTGGGACAGCTGGGAGTCGGATGCCTTCGTGCGCGACAAGGCGACGGGGCGCTACTTCGATCCGCAGAAGCTGCATTCCCTGAACCACAAGGGCGGCTTCTTCTCGGTGGCCGGCCCGCTGAACGTCTCGCGCACGCCGCAGGGTCGTCCGATCTTGATTCAAGCCGGGTCTTCGGGTCCGGGACAGACACTGGCCGCACGCGTTGCGGACATCGTTTTTACGGCCCAGCCCGAACGGGTAGGGGCGCAGTCCTTTTACGCCGGCATCAAGGATCTCGCCAGTCGAAAATATGGGCGCCCGCGGGATTCGATTCTCGTCATGCCGGGAATCGTACCTTTCATCGGCCGCACGCGAGAGGAGGCATTCGATCTGTACGACAGCCTGCAAGAAAAGCTTGATACGGAACGGGCAAGGGCCACTCTGACAGAGCGCTTCGGGCAGGACATTTCTTCTCTCTCCCTGGATGATCCCGCTCCTGACTCGCTGATCCAGAGCCATCTGTCGAGCCGCGTCAGCTTGCTCAAGCACCTCGCAGACAAGAATCAACTAACACTGCGAGGCCTCTATCGCATCATGGCAGGCACCAACGGGCACCTGCCTGTGATCGGGACACCAGAGGAAATCGCCGATCACATGATCGCGTGGCTTGAACACGGAGCGGCTGATGGTTTCAACGTCATGCCACCGTATTTCCCGGGAGGGCTTGAAGATTTCGTCGACACCGTGGTGCCTTTGCTGCAAGAGAAAGGGCGCTTCCATACGGAGTACGCCGAGGGAGGACTTCGGCACAACCTTGGGCTCGCGGTGCCCGAGAACCGTCACTCGGCACCGAGGCAGGCCGAGAGCGTCGGGACATGAGCTCGCCGTTCAACCTCTTTGCGGTTCGCTATGCGACGAATCAGAGACGCAGAACTATTTCGAACTTTCTTTCGAATGCCGACATTCATGATGGTCCGATGCCCATGGACTACTTCGTCTGGCTTGCGGTCAATGAGGATCATGCCGTCCTGATCGACAGCGGCATGGATGAAATGGCGTGCCGGGGCAGAGGGCACGACTTCCTGTGCGATCCGGTGGTTGCCGTAGAGCGCCTGGGCGTTCCACCGAAAGCCATCGAGCACGTCATCGTGACCCACATGCATTGGGACCATGCTGGCAATCTCGACAAGTTTCCGAATGCGCAATTCCACATCCATCCAAAAGACCTGGGTCATACCTGTGGTCCGCATATGCGCCACGCCACCCTGCGTCGGCCATACCACGTGGAACACGTTTGCAATGCGATCCGTCTTCTCTACCGGGACCAGGTGAGTTTCACTGGTGAGGAGACGCAAGTGGTGCCCGGCATCACGACTCACCATGTCGGCGGCCACACGCCTGGCATGCTGGTGGTGCGGGTGCGCGCGGCTGGCGGC
The DNA here is from genome assembly GCF_058802485.1 of Cupriavidus sp. GW822-FHT02D05. Classification (NCBI taxonomy): domain Bacteria; kingdom Pseudomonadati; phylum Pseudomonadota; class Betaproteobacteria; order Burkholderiales; family Burkholderiaceae; genus Cupriavidus; species Cupriavidus sp. GW822-FHT02D05. The sequence continues at coordinate 232,168 of NZ_JBXAOE010000009.1, forward strand.
ATCGTGGTTCTGGCTTCGGACGCCATGCACTACTACGCGAATCTGGACCAGCGCAATCCGTTTCCCATCCTCACTGACACCCTGGCCTACGTCGCGGTCTGGGATCGACTGCAAGAGCTTGCCGGCAGCACGGGCGAAATCGTCGCCGGCCACGATCCCTTGGTCATGCAGCGATACCCCGATGCATCTCAAGAGTATCCAGGGCTCGCCGTCTGGTTGGATGGGAATCGATTCTCTTGAAGAGAGATTCTTTTAATTTCGAAACAGTCATTCAGCTTCAATACTCTCGGGGTGATTTTTCTTAGTTCCGCTTGGGGAAACTGTTTTGTAGACTGACCGCATTCAAGATGAAATACCCCAAGCTCATGATACCGAATCACTCCAGCGTCGTATTGGTCAATATATTGACCGGGATCAATGAACTAGCTCGAGCGTGTGCCGGTGACGAGGTACTTCGACTCGTACCCTTCGCCGACATCGATGAAGTCGCCGAAGAGTTGCCGAACGCCCGGATTCTGGTGACCAGCACGCTCCAGTACGACGCGAAGACTGCACAGGCTCTGCGAAGGGATGCCAAGCGCCTGGAGTGGATCTTCTGCCCGAACACCGGACTCGAGACATTCGCAATGCATGGCATTCCAGATGACGTCATCTTGAGCCACGCGCCCGGCAGGGCAGCAGCACGGGTCGCAGAGCATGCGATGGCGCTGCTGCTCGGTCTTGTGCGCGGGCTTCCGCTGCTGGAGCGCATGAGGGTAGGTGCCATCTGGGACCGCGCTCGCGTGGTCGACGCGATGTCGTCGCTGGCGGGAAAGCGGCTCTGTCTGGTCGGCTTCGGTGCGATCGGGCGCGAAGTGGCGCAGCGTGCCAAGGCATTCGGTATGCGCATCACCGCCGTGGCCACGCAGGCCCGCTCCGATCCCGATGGGGATCGGGTGCTCGGCGTCTCGGACTTGGACCGGGCGCTGCAGCACGCCGATGCCGTGGTCCTCGCGGTGCCCCTGTCGGCTACCACGTACCACCTCCTGGATGCGCGACGGATCGCGCTGCTCAAGCCTGCCGCCTTTGTCGTGAACGTCGCACGAGGTCAGGTGATCGACACCGATGCCTTGACCAACGCCCTGCGAACTGGCCGTATCGCCGGTGCGGCGCTGGATGTGTTCGATCAGGAGCCCCTGCCGTCGACGAGCCCGCTCTGGGAGCTCGGCAATGTGTTGCTCTCCCCCCATGTCGCCGGTGTGGGCGGGGCGGAAGAAATCCGGGAGCGCGCCGTGCTGATCCGTCAGCAACTGCTGGACTTCGTCGCAGGGCATCCGCCTGCGCATCAGGTGATCCCGGTGGGTCTGACGACAAGGGAGGCGGCATGAGCGGCTCGCTGCCTGCACTGACTGTGATCGACGATGCGCTCTGGGCGCGCATCGAGGCCATCCTTCCCGCTCCGCCGCCTCGTAACCACCGATATGCAGGCCGTCGACCCACGCCAGACAGGCAGATTGTCAACGGGATCGTGTTTGTGTTGACCAGGGGCATCACCTGGAACCAGCTCCCCTCCCAATTGGAGTTCGGTTCGGGCACGTCCTGCTGGCAGCGTTTCAGAACCTGGGACGCCTCGGGGCTGTGGCCTGACATCCAGAACGTGCTGATCGATGGCTGGCGGCAACGGGGCATGGGGGCGCTCGCGCAAGCACTCGAGGAGAACCTTCGAGGCCGCTCGGCGCTCAACGCACAGATCGCTCGCAGCAGAAGCGCGGGATTCGATAGAACCATCCACCTGGTGATCGGATTCAATGGGGGGATGTCGGAGCGTGTCGCCAAGCTGGTGAGGCAGACCGTCAGCCAACGGCTTCAGGCGCGCATCGAGGTGGCATCGATGGGGGCGTGGAGCGACGGTCTTCGACAAGGCAGGGCGCCGTCGCATGGGCTGACCTTGATTCTTGGCGGGGCTTGGCTTGCATCACATCAAAGCTGTGGGCAAGCGATCCACATGGACGTGGCGAGGCTCACGCCCATCGCTCCGCTCCTGGCTACTCCTTTTGCGTTCGTTGTGCCGTTTTCATCTCCGCATGTCAATTGGATCAGCTTGATCAGGCAGGTACAGCGCGACGGTCTGGTTCCGATCTGCGCCACGCCGAGCATTGGCACCCGAGCTCACCTGTATCTCGATCAGGTCAGGGCAGACACGGGCATCTCTTTCCGTCCCATGACCTGCGCCGGGGGTGGGGAGCAAGTGAAAGCCTTGCTGCAAGGGGCCGCTGATTGTGCGGTGATGTCGCTGGTCACGGCGATGCCGCTGTTGCGCCAGGGAAGGCTGCGCGCTTTGGCGTTTTCCACTCCAGAGCGGATGCCCTCCGCGCCCGACATTCCTTCAATGGCTGAGCTCGGACATCCGGGGCTGCAAGCTCAAACCTGGCTTGCACTGTACGGCGTCGACGACGTGGAGGGCAAGGTCGTGAACCGCCTGGCACTCGAGACCTCATTTGCGTTCAAATCACCGCAGGCGCGTTCATTCATGAAGGCGCTTGGTGCCACCCATCCCGCCGGCGGCGCCGCGCAGCTCCATCGCCTCCTGAACGAGGAGAGGCGTCTGCCCGCAGCCCTCGCACAAGCGCGGAATCTTTCGTTTCGCTGAGCCAATTCCGCCTTCAGACTTTCTCCAATCCCATGTCCATCTTTAGATCCGCGACTTTGTTTTCGCGCGCGCTGGTGGTCGCCCTCCTGGCAGCGGTCGGGAGTGCGTCCACGCATGCACAGGCTGACTATCCACAGCGCCCCATCAAGCTGATCGAGGCGTTCAGCGGAGGACTCTCGACGCTGGTGGCGCACAGCGTCTCCGATCGCGCCGCTCCCTTCCTTGGTCAACCGCTTGTCGTGACCTCCCTGCCGGGCGCGGGCGGCAACATCGGGCTTCGCACGGCCGCAATGGCCAAGGCCGACGGGTACACGTTGATCATCGGCGGGCAATGGCTGGCGACCAACTGGGCGCTGAAAGCGACCGAGTGGAACGATCCCACCATCCATCTCACCCCCATTGCACCGGTGCTTGGCGTGCCTTACGTTGTCATTGCCAACCCCGCCAAGGGTTTCAGGACCTTGAAGGAGCTGATGGCCGCAGCAAGCAAAAAGGCCAACGGGCTGTCATACGGAAGTCCGGGTGTGGGCACCGCTGTGCACCTGTATGTGGCGGACCTGGCCAAAGAGTCCAGGATTGAGTTGCTGCATGTCGCCTACAAGGGCGGCGGTGCTCAATTGAATGCGGTTCTCAGCGGAGAGGTCGATTTTGGTGTGATGTCGCTGACAAGCGCGCTGCCGCAGCTCGCGGCCGGCAAGCTCACGGCACTGGCGGTGACGTCCGAGCAGCGGGTCAGCGCGGCACCCCAGATTCCGACGATCGCCGAAGCGGGATTTCCAGGCTGGGAAACCACGACCTGGTTCGCCGTTTTTGGCCCTGCGGGCCTGCCGCCAGAGATCGTTCGCAAGCTCAACGTAGAAGTGCTCAAAGCATTCGACAGCCCTGAAGGTCGGGCGCTGATCGAAAGCCGGGGGGCGACACCCCTCAAGGAGCGCTCTCCCGAAGGACTGCAGCGCCTAGTCAAGTCGGACGCGCAGCGTTGGCGCAAGGTGGTCACCGAACTTGGCCTAGCGAACAACTGAACCGGCCTCTCATGAAGAAACTATTCTTGGCGTTCGTCGCCCTGCCTTTCTACCTGTCAACGGTCTCTGTGTCTCAGGCGGAAAATGAAGGGGCATTCCCCAACCGGCCCATCCGGCTCGTCACCGCGTTCAACGGAGGTATTTCGGACACTGTCGCGCATACCCTCAGCGATGCCCTGGGCGAGCAACTCGGCCAGCCGGTTGTCGTGACTGCCACCAGCGGTGCCGGCGGCAACCTGGGCGTACAAACGGTCGCCAAGGCTGCGCCGGACGGCCACACCCTTTTGCTGGGTGGCGGATGGCTGTTCACCAACTTTCTTCTCCAACCGACGCCCTACAACAACCCGGACACGAACCTCAAGGCGGTTGCGCCCATCATTTCGGTACCATACGTTTGGGTCGCACATCCGAAATGCGCCTGCCGCAACTTGCAGGGTCTCGCTCAGCGCATCCGATCCGCGAATGTGCCCGTTCCTTATGGCACACCGGGCGTTGGCACCCCTCCACACCTGCTCATCGAGCAGTTCGCGAGAAGCGCTGGGCGCGAGGCTCTGCATGTGCCATATCGTGGCGGCGGTCCCCAGATCATTGCGGTGCTTGGCGGCGAGATCGACTTCAGCCTCGTGTCCATCACGACGGCTTTGCCGCACGTGTTGCGCGGTGATTTGATCCCACTGGCCATCACGTCCAAGGGGCGGTCGGCTCTTCTGCCCAATGTGCCGACGGCGCGAGAACAAGGCTTCACCAATCAAGAGGTCTCGACGTGGTTCGGACTGTTTGGGCCGGCCGAGCTTGCGAGCGAAAGGATCCAACGCATCGCTGATGCGTCCAAGGCCGCGCTGCAAGGGCAGAAATTGCGCTCCGCATACGAGAAGCTGGGTGCGGAGGCGTTCGCGCCTGAAGCCATCGACGAATTCGCCAGCCTGCTGCGCGAAGAGCGCGAGCGATGGCGTGCAGCGGTCAGAACCAAGACTGGGGCGAACCCCTGAGCTGCGGCGGTAGTCGCCAGCCGCCGTGAGATGGCGGGGCTTCACTTCCAACCTTCCCAACCATCCGACTGATTCCATGCCTGCGCGGAGCGCGGGCAGGCGCAGCCATGCCCCCGTGTTCGCCGAGCAAGCACGTCATCAACGATGAGAAAAACCATGCGGAACCACATTGCCATCTTATTCTTCCTGTCGCTCGCCCTCGCAGGAGTGCGGCAGGCGGTCGCCCAATCGAGTGTCACGATCTTCGGCGTGGCCGATGCGGGTCTGCGCTATGTCAGGAACGCAAGCACCAGCCAGACGCAGCTGTCCAGTGGCAATGATGCAACCAGTCGGATTGGGTTTCGCGGAATCGAGGATCTTGGGGGGGGCTTGAAGGCGGGCTTCTGGCTGGAAAGTCAGCTGGCCTTGGACACGGGCGTTGGCGGCGTGACTGAAGGAGGCGTGAACCGATTCTGGCACCGTCGTTCGACCGTGAGCTTGTACGGCGACTTCGGAGAGTTGCGCCTGGGCCGGGCGGTGGTGCCCACGTGGGCCATCCTGGTGGAGACGGATCCATTCTCGCTGGTCGGTGTGGGCAACGGCATGGCGCTGTACCCAGCTTGGATGGCGTATGGTAGTCGGACACGTGTACGCGCCGACAACGCCGTTCACTATGTGCTTCCCCAAGGTCTCAATGGCATCTACGGGCATCTTGCGTTCGCGCCGAGCGAGGGCGTGGACGGTGCAAAGTACACGGGCGCTCGGCTCGGCTGGCGATCAGCATCCCTGGATATCTCGGGTGCCTTCAGCCGAAGTCCGGTCGCTGGAGACGACTTCTCGGTATCCATTTTCGGCGCTAGCTACGCCGCGGGTGCGACCGTGCTGAGCGCAAGCTACCAACGGGCAAAGTACGTCGCAAGCCGCAATGATCATCTTCTGCTAGGCGTCACCCATCGCATTGGCGCAGGAAAACTGCGCGTGTCCTATGAGAGCACCGACAGCAAAGGGCCAGACGCTGGTCGAGACGCTCGCAAATTCGCGATCGGGTACGTGCATGAGCTTTCCAAGCGTACCGCGGTCTACATAACGTTGGCACACCTGAAGAATCGCGGCAGGGGACAGTTTCTCATTTCCGACAACGGCCATGTGCCCACAGCCGGCTCCAGGGTCAGATCCACGGGACTTGACCTCGGCCTTCGATTCAGCTTTTGATGCCATCGACCAAGTGTGCAGGGGCGAGATATATCAGGGGGTTCGCCTTGGCGAAGATCAATGCACTCTCCGCACTATCTCAGATAGTACAGATAGGCACGTCACACCACTGCTTTTACTGTCCATGGCAGCGAAGCGTCGACCCGGTCAAGATCGGCGTGGTTGTCAGTGCCACTTTGGATTGCAACCAGCGCTGTCTGTCAGCCACGCGGTGGCGAGGTTCTGCATGCTCTGAATGCCTCTCTGAGAAGCCGGTGCCAAACCTACAGTCTGACTTTCCCATCGTGCAGTCAATACACTTCCCTCCTCGACGTCGGCTTCGGCGGTCAGGCCACTGGGTCCTTGGAAAATGCTCCGGATGGTTGCCCAACGGGGTGCAATGCCAGGCAGGTGGCGGTAGACGTGAACGATGCGCTCACCCACCGTGAACGGCCCAGCGCGACGGAAGTAGGGCACCCCGTTGGGAAAACGCCCCATCTCTTCGGAGAGTTCATTGGTTAGGCCGTCCAAGTACTGGCCGAGCTGGGAGCGCTGCATCCCGATGCCGCCGCTGGTTTCCATGATCGTCGGCGCGCTGCCGGCACCAACCCTATGCGCCCACCGCTCCACGGCTGCGCGCATCACCCGACGGTAGTGCATGCCGCCGGCGAGAAAGACCGGGCCGACCTGGTCGGGCCACACCGCACCGGCCATCGCCGTTGGCAGGCCCGAGAGCATGATCTGCGCGCGATCGGCGGTCATACGGAGATCGTAATGGGCAATCTCGGCGTCAGGCTGGATAAAGCCATGTCGCGCGGAGAGGATGATGACCTGGGGCTGCGCATCGGCTCGTACGTGGGCGCGAAATGTTTCGTACATGACGCCGCGATACAGGTCCATGGCGGGGGCAGGGCGGTCAAGCTTCGTGGCAGAGCAGGCCATCAACACCAACGGGCGAGCCATTGATCGTGCGAGGGATCCGCGAGCGAGCTCGTCAAAGAGGTTGAGTTGGGGGGAGTCGGCCCACATCGGAAGCACCTGGGTGATGAACGTGCATCCAATCTACCCGGGCGGGGATGAAGTCAAGGTCGGTCCGTCGAAGCCCGTCAGATGTCCCGGCCGGCGCGCTTGGCGGTGCGTGCGCCTACGAGCGAGGGCTCGCTGCGCGTAGCCAGCCAGGTCAAGACTTCCATGGCCCCTGATCAAGCGGGTCGCGTTGAAGCGCCAAGCGGGAAGCCGTGCGGTGGCTCCGGCCTCGGGTGCCGCGCTGATGCCGACGGTGGCGTGGCACACATGGTCCATTCCCAGTTGAACCGTATCGTAGTGAATCACCAGGACCGTTCCGGCGGAACTAAAAAAGCGCTCGAACTCGGTCGAGTTCAAATCCTGCACGACGGCGCCGGGATCACCCACCGGCTCGTCGCCGTAGGCGAGGACGCTGAGAGCCAACGCGGGCTAGGCAGGTTTGCTGAAGATTGGGGACCCGGCTGGCCAGGGAGACTCGACCATTCGACGATGGCGACGTGGCGAGCAGTGGCAGGGAAGGGCAGCCGTGGCGTGGTAGGGCGGCAGCAGGCCTGGAGAGGTGGGGCGCCGGGGGCGTTGCGCTGCCTCTGCAACGGTCAGAACGTAGGACGTTCCCTCGTACCCGCCACCAAAGCGGCGATGCGCTCCTCTTCGCGCGCTATCTCAAGTGTGTCGCGAAGGTTGAGGCGTAGCATCTCGATTCCGCCTACGTAACCGCCAAGGGCGCTTGTTGCACGTTCCTCTATCTCACCTGCCGACGTCAGTCCAGCTGCAACGAGTGCGCGAATGTCTTCGCGATCGTTATCAGCGAGTCGCGCGATTTTGCTGACAGCGAGATCCACGGGGGAAAGCACGCGCACCTGAATCTGATCCAGGCCCAGGTCCACCGGTATAGAGTCTTCCTGGTAGTCCTCGTGCATTAGCGCAAACGTCGGATTGTAGTTTGTGTCCAGGTAGATGACCTGAGGCGTCCCATCTTCCAAGACCACGTCCACAAGCACGTCCTGAGGCAACAGCACCCGCCCAGCGAACTCAGCGTCAACGTCCGTTGTGACTCGGCTTGCCGTATAGAGGTGCACCGCCATCCCACCAGCCAGATAGACCGTCAGGGGTTGCCGAAGGGAAAGGCGCTGTTCAAGCTGCTTGAACAACTCGCGAAGCCCCTCGGCAAGTGCCGTGCGCGTGTGGAAGGAGACGTTGTCGGCCATTTCAGTGAGGCCGCAACTGCATAGTCAGCATATCGCGCAGCCGAGGCAAGCCCGATACCCAGCCTTTCCGAACCACGTCAGCGCTGGACACCTTATCGGTCGGATACAGACGGAAGTATTGCTCGCTTGCATGCATCAAGCGAACGGATTCCACTGGCAAACGCGACTGCAGCACCATCGCGGCAAGACGAAAAACGTTGGCTTCTCGCTGATCGAAAGCTACCGTGATGTCACCGCGCGACGCGGCCGCGCACCGGGCCAAAACGTTGCGCTCGTCATCCCTCGATGTCATGCTTTCGCTCCCAACTTACTGTTGCTGGCCATTGCTAGCCGGTAGTCCAACTGTACCGTTCCCGGTGCCCTAAGGCAATCTTGACTGGCTACACCTGGGAGTGTTCCTCGGCAGCACACGTGTTTTGTGACCATAAAAGCACATAACGTTTATTATGTTAAATAATAAACATGTGAACGAATTGGGGTCTAGCGGAGGCACCCGATCGCGCGCTGAGGGCATCGACTGACTGTGGGCCAGGCCGAGCGCCTGCGCCGCGGCGATCCCGACGCCAACCAGCTGTGTTGCTGCGCGTCGGCCAACTGCTGATCCCGTCTGCGGCGCCGAGGCGCTGACCACCATCCAGGGCCTCGCGCATGACGCAAGCAGCGCGCGCGAGCGCGATCGCAACCTAGCCGGGCTGATCGGCGCGCCCTGGGAAAAAATCCCGGCCTGGCGAGCACTCTGACTGACGTGGGTGCCGGCGGCGTCCTGCTCCCTCGCCTGCACCGCTGCCAGCTCCGCGCGCAGGTCCGCGAGCGCCTGCTCGCCCTTCTGCCGCAGCGTGCGCTCCTGGTCGAATTCGCGCAGCGCGGCGCTCGGTGGCGCTGGCCCGCTCCTGCGCCAAAGCGACCTGCTCGCGCATGCGTTCCGGCTCCGCTGAGAATTGGGTACATGCAGTTGCAGTAACTTCCGCTCGAGCGCATCGCTCACCTGCAGCCGCGTCTCGTCCCGCAGGGCGGCCAGTTCACCGGCGGCGATCTCGGTTGGCGGCCTGCCACTGGACGGTACGGCATCGGCTGCGATGCTTGTATGCGTCGGGCAAGCGCAAGGGGCGCTCCGGTCGTAGCGCGGACGCTGGGAAACAGCGCAGGCTAGCGGCACGCCATTCAGTTCGAGGCGAAAATCATCCGCACCGCTTGCGCCGCAGCCAGCATGGTGCGCACCGTCTATGGTTCGCTGCCTGCCGGCCCTGCGCCTTAGTGAGCCGCATTGGAGACGCCAGCGCGGGAGGCCGCGGTGATCTCGAGCGCGGCGGTGCCTATCTCAGGCTTAATCCCCCTCATTACCCCGGGCTTCGGCCACCAATTCTTGAGTCAACGCCTCCACGCTCGGCAGACTCTCCTGCAGTTCGGCCGGCAACTCCGCCACCAGCTGATACTGGGCCACGCCAATCGGATTTCCCATGCCGCGCAGTGCGTATTCGACAACCAGCCGGTTGTGCTCCTGGCATAGCAGCAGCCCGATAGTAGGATTGTCGGCCGCTGACTTCATCTCGGCATCGACGGCCGACAGGTAGAAGCTGATCTGTCCCGCATACTCCGGCCTGAAGGCGCCTGTCTTCAGTTCGATTACGATGTAACAGCGCAGCTTTAGGTGGTAGAAGAGCAGATCGAGATAGAAGTCCTCGCCCCCCACCTCGAGATGGACCTGGCGGCCAACATAGGCAAAACCGGCCCCAAGTTCGAGCAGGAAACGGGTAATGTGGTCGACTAGCGCTGTTTCGAGGTCTCGCTCTGTCGCATCGGCGCGCAAGCTGAGGAAGTCGAAGACGTAGGGGTCCTTGAGTGTGGCCCGCGCCAAGTCCGACTGCGGCGACGGCAACTGGGCGGCGAAGTTGTTTGGCGCCTGTGCCGCCCGATCGACAAGGCGAGTTTCGATTTGCGCCACCAGTACGGCGCGGGACCAGCCGTGCGCGGCCGCTTGCTGTGCGTACCATTGGCGCTGCTCGACCGATTTGAGCTTCTGCAGCAGCGCTTGGTTGTGCCCCCAGGGCAATTGTCCAACAAGCTGTTGGACAATTGCTGCATCGGGCCATGCTTCGGCGAATGCGCGCATCGCCATCAGGTTGGAGCGCGAGAGCCCGCTCATGTCGGGAAACTCCTGCCGCAGATCCTGCGCTAAGCGCTCGATCACCTTGGCGCCCCACCCCTGCTTAGCCTGCCGCTCAAGGATCTCCTTGCCGATATCCCAGTACAGCGTGACCAAGGTCTGGTTGACGGCAGTCGCCGCGCGTTGCTGCGCGCGCCCGATGCGGGATTTGAGTGATGCAAGCCAATCAGCATAGTCGGGAGGCAGCGGCAAGGAAACCATGGCAGGGAGGCAGAGAAGATACAGTGCGAGCAGTATAGAGCACGCAACGGATTCGCCTTGCCACACCCCACGCGGCGCCATTCAAATGAGAGGACTTGGGGACCACGCTGGGCGGCTCCGAGCGGCCGCCGCAGCCTACAAGGTGGACGCGCCGGTAGGTCGCCAACTACGCGAGGCCTGCAGGCGATCCACAGGAGGTGCGTCTTCATAGTCTGCCCTTCTCAATTTGGCGCATTCGTGCGAATCGATCTGGCTCGAGGCTTCGGCCAGCCAGGCGCGCGTGGCTGCCTCGGCACTGTCCGGCCGCAACTCGCCGACGCTGAACTGCTGGCGGAATGCCCCCGGCATCATTTCTGCCAGGATTTGGCCCCCGGCGCCGGACCAGATTGCTGGCCGGAACGTCCAAGTCGTCTTCCCCTTCGTCTGGATGCGCATCCATTTCCTCAGCGCCTCATACGACGGCGGCCCAGCGCATAATTCTCGACATAGCGGCGTGCCTGAGCAAGCTGGCGGCGTGACCGGATCGGGCCCGCGCACCGGAAGCGCTACATCACGCGCACCCTGACGGTGCGCGCGGGCACCACCCGCGCACCAAGCGATGGCATTCAGCCAGGCAGATCCAAAATTCGCACCTGACATTAGGCATTCAGCGCCACATTTGCCGGCCAGCGCGCTTTCCATGCGCCTGGCATGCCGTTTGCTGAGTAACCCACAGGGAAGCGACCAAGCGTCGCTCACCGAAGGGTAGCTAGGGTTCCGGTCGTGCCGTGCGCACGATGTCTGGTCCGAGAGCAACCGGCCTCAGGCGCGCTAGTTCGCGCCCAGGCTCCACGGCGGGACAAAAGCCCGGGAGGTTCACTTCGTTGAGAGGTGGCTTCCCTGCCATTTGTCACCGCCGATCGGAGCCGAACCCATGCCTGCATTTCCTCTTTCACGTCTTACGCGACGCCCGTTCCGGCGTACTTGCGCCGGCCTGCTGGGCGCTGCGCTGCTTGCCATTGGCCTGGCCGGAGCGCGACCCGCCATGGCCGAAATCAAGGTCGGCGTCTCCGACTGGCCGGGCTGGGTTGCCTGGTACGTCGCCGAGCAGAAGGGCTTCTTCAAGAAGCATGGCGCGGACGTGAGGCTGGTCTGGTTCGCCAACTACACCGACTCCATCGCCGCGCTCTCCTCGGGGCAGCTCGACGCCAACTCCCAGACCTGGTCCGACACCCTCGGCCCGCTGGCCAAGGGCCTGCCACTCAAGGCCGTGCTGGTCAACGACAACTCCTCCGGCAACGACGCGCTGGTGGTCAGCGGCAAGATCAAGTCCTTCGCCGATCTCAAGGGCAAGACGGTTGCGCTGGAGCAGTACAGCATCTCGCACTTCGTGCTGGTCACGGCGCTGGCCAGGAATGGCCTCAAGCCCTCCGAGGTCAAGATCACCAACCTCTCGGCCGGCGATGCCGCCGCGGCCTTCATGACCGGCCGCGTCGACGCGGCCGTGGTCTGGAACCCGTGGATCGACCAGATCACCCGCAGCGGCAAGGGCCGCGCGCTATTTACCTCCAAGGACATGCCGGGCCTGATCCCCGACCTGCTGGTGGCGCAGGACAAGGCGATCCGCGCCAAGCGCCGCGACCTGGTCGGCATGATCCGCGCCTGGTTCGACACCGAGAAGTTTATCCGCGAGCAGCCCGCCGAGGCGGCCAGGATCATGGCCAAGGTGGTCAGCATGAAGCCCGATGAGTACAGCGTGTTCTTACCCGGCACGAAGTTCTTTGATGTTGCCGCCAACCACGGCGCGCTAGACCCTGCGCAGGCCACTTCGCTGCAGGCCGTCACGCCGACCATTGCGGCATTCCTGCTGGAGAACAAGCTGATCGACGGCAAGCCGGACCCGGCGCGCGGCGTCGACGCCAGCCTGCTGGCCGAAGCCCTGAAGTGAGGCGGCCATGAGCGAGAACACCGGACTCCTGCCCGCTACCGCGCGCATTGCGCACGTACAGCCGCCGTCGCCAGACACGACCAACGCCACGCCCGCACTGCCGGCATGCCACGCAAAGCGCCAGCCCTGGTGGAGCATACGCAGCGCCATTCCCGCGCACCGCACGGCGGCGCTGGTCAGCCTTGGCCTGCTGCTGCCACTGGTGGCTTGGGCCTGGCTGGCCGCCAGCGGCTGGGTCGAGCCTGTCTTCATGCCCAGCCCGGTGCAGGTGCTGCAGCGGCTGCACGGCTGGTATGCCGACGAGGGTCTCGCCGGCGACATCGGCATCAGCACGTTGCGCGTGATCACGGGCTGGGCCTTGTCAGCGGTGATCGCCCTGCCGCTGGGCCTGGCGATCGGCACGTTCCGCAGCGTGCAGGCCTTGCTGGAACCGCTGACCGATTTCGTGCGTTATATGCCGGCGGTGGCATTCATCCCGCTGGTCATGGTGTGGGTTGGCATTGATGAGGGCGCCAAGATCGCCATCATCTTCATCGGCACATTCTTCCAGATGGTGCTGATGGTGGCCGAGGACGTGCGCCGCGTGCCGATGGCGCAGATCGAAGCGGCCCAGACCATGGGCGCGAGCCGCAGCGAAGTGATCCGGCTGATCATCGTCCCTGCCGCCAAGCCGGCTTTGCTGGATACGCTGCGCATCACCATGGGCTGGGCCTGGACCTACCTGGTGGTGGCCGAACTGGTCGCGGCCAGCTCGGGCCTGGGCTTCTCGATCCTGAAGGCGCAGCGCTTCCTGCAGACCGACAAGATCTTCGCCGGCATCCTGCTGATCGGCGTGATCGGCCTGGCGATCGACCAGTTGCTGCGCTGGACGCACCGGCGCGCGTTTCCCTACCTGCACGCGAGGCGCTAAAGCCATGTCCCTGACGCTATCCCCCAAGCTGCGCGTGCGCGGCGTATGGAAATTCTTCGGCCGCGACAAGACGCCCGACAGCGCGCCACCGGCGGCATTGCAGGACATCCACCTGGATATCGGCAACAACGAGTTCGTCACGCTGGTGGGCGCATCCGGCTGCGGCAAGTCCACGCTGCTGCGCTCGCTCGCCGGCCTGGAGCCGCACAGCGCGGGCGACCTGCTGTGCGACGGCAAGCCGATCGAAGGCCCGGGCCCGCAGCGCGCAATGGTGTTCCAGCACTACAGTCTCTACCCGTGGCTCACGGTGATCGAGAACATCCGCTTCTGCCGCGAGCTCAAGGTCAATACCAGCAGCCGGACCAGCGCCGACGTGGAAGCCGCCTCCGGGCGGGCCGATGCCTTGTTGCGCCTGATGGGGCTGTGCCACGTCAAGGATGCCTATCCGGGCCAGCTCTCGGGCGGCATGCAGCAGCGCGTGGCCATTGCGCGCGCGCTGATGAGCCGCCCGCCGGTGCTGCTGATGGACGAGCCCTTCGGCGCGCTGGATGCGCAGACCCGCGAGGTCATGCACGACCTGATCCTGCATGTGCACCGGCTGGAGCAAAGCACCATCGTGTTCGTCACGCACGATGTGGAAGAGGCGATCTACCTCGGGCAGCGCGTGGTGCTGATGGCCCCGCGCCCGGGACGCATCGACACGATCTACGAGGTGCCGCTGCCGGCCGCGCGCACGCAGGAGATGAAGCTCTCGCCCGCGTTCCTGAACCTCAAGCGCGAGGTGCTGGCGCGCATCCGCGCCACCTCCGGCATGCAGACCGATTTCGAATTGCTCGAGCAGCTTTCGCATGCCGCATCCACCGACCTTGCGCCCGAGCCGCAGGCCTGAGTTGCCCCCCGGAGACCAACGAATGCAAACCCCTGAACACGCCCTTGCAAACCCACCCGCGCATGCCGCGGTGGATGTCATCGACCACTGGCGCCGCTTTGCGCCCGACCTGCCCGCCAGCCAGGTGGCCTGGAGCGAAGTCCTGCCCGGTGGCTGCCACTGGAGCTGGCGCCTGTCGCGCGGCACGGCCCTGCGCTTTGCCGCGCTGGACGCGCGCGCCAACTGCTCGGTGGTGCTCTACGCCGCGCATGACCGGCTGGAGCGCTACAGCATGCCCGACACCTGCAAGGCGCTGCATACCGCGCATTTCACGCGTGGCCACGTGCTGATGAGCGACATGGGCCGCGCCATGGCCTCGATCACGCACGACACGCTGGGCTGGCACGATCCGTTTGGCGGCTTGCTCGACCTTGCGCGACTGCATGAGAAATACGGCGAGCAGCGTTTCGAGCAACACCGCAATGCCATGTACCGCGCCGGCCGCGACGGCCTGCTGATCGAGATCGGCAAGTACGGCCTCGCCGCGCGCGACCTGATCGCGCCTGTCAACCTGTTCAGCAAGATCGCCGTGGACGCGCAAGGCCGCTTCGCCTTCGATGCCAGCCAGCCGGTAGAAGGCACCACGGTGGAACTGCGCTGCGACATGGACCTGATCGTGGCCGTCTCCACCGCCCCGCATCCACTGGACCCGCGCCCCGGCTACGCGCCCGGCAAGGTGGGCATCGCGGCCTGGCGCAACGGCCCGGCCCCGGCCGACGACTTCTGCCGCGGCTACCGCCCCGAATGCGCGCGGGCATTGCACAACACCGATGTGTTCGCACTGTCCTGAAGACCACGAGGAACCGATATGACAAACGCTGCCACCGCCACCCTGCGCACGAGCTTGCTGGACCCTGCCCACGCCGCCCTGCGCCACCGCCAGCCGGCGGGCGAGCCCTGGCTCGCCGAGATCCGTGCCGGGCAGACCGTGCGCATCGTCGACCTGGAAGGCAACCAGGCCGCCGACGTGCTGTTCTACAACCGGCATGACGTGGCCGAGCACTACAGCGCCACCGATACGCTGTTGCGCCAAGGCGGCATCTACCTCTCCAGCGGCTCCGTGCTGGTGTCCAGCGAGAGCCGGCCGATGCTGACCATCGTGGCCGATACCTGCGGCCGCCACGACACGCTGGGCGGCGCCTGCGCGGCCGAGAGCAACACGGTGCGCTATGCGCTGCAGAAGAAGTTCATGCACTCCTGCCGCGACAACTACCTGCTGGCGATGGCGCATGCCGACGTGGGCCTGAGCAAGCGTGACCTGGTGCCGAACATCAATTTCTTCATGAACGTGCCGGTCACGCCGGAAGGCGGCCTGTGCTTTGCCGACGGCATTTCCGGCCCGGGCAAGTATGTCGAGCTGCGCGCCGAGATGGATGTCTGGATGCTGGTGTCCAATTGTCCGCAGCTCAACAACCCATGCAACGCGTACAACCCCACGCCGGTGGAGTTCATCGTGTGGGATGCTGCGGCCGCTGCCTGACCGTGGATCGTGTAGTTCGCACAGCGTAGTACCAGCCTGACCATTCCGCGCCCCAAGGGCGCCGCTGCGGGACGACCCGCAGCCGAGATGATTCCCGCAGGACGACCTGCCCCGAGGGAACCACCCGCATGTCCTCGCCATCCGCACGATTCGACACCGTCCTGATCGCCAATCGCGGCGCCATCGCCTGCCGCATCATCCGTACCCTGCGCGCGCTTGGCCTGCGCTCGGTCGCCGTCTACTCCGAAGCCGATGTGGATTCGGCCCACGTTGCGCAGGCCGATGTGGCAGTCTGCATCGGCCCGGCGCCCGCGGCGCAGAGCTACCTCGATGCCGAGCGCATCCTGGCCGCCGCCCGTGAGACCGGTGCCGGCGCCATTCATCCCGGCTATGGCTTCCTGTCCGAGAACGCCGGCTTTGCCGAAGCCTGCGAAGCCGCCGGCATTGCCTTTATCGGCCCGACGCCCGCGCAGATGCGCGCCTTCGGCCTCAAGCACACGGCCCGCGCGCTGGCGGAGCTGCACCGCGTACCGTTGCTGCCCGGCAGCGGGCTGCTGCCCGACCTGGCTGCGGCCCGGGCCGAAGCGCTGCGCATCGGCTATCCGGTGATGCTCAAGAGCACCGCGGGTGGTGGCGGCATCGGCATGCGGCTGATCCGCAGCGAGGCCGAGCTGGCCCCCGCCTTCGAAGCGGTGGAGCGCCTGGCGCGCGCCAACTTCAAGGACGCCGGGCTGTTCCTGGAGAAGTTTGTCGAGCGCGCCCGCCATATCGAGGTGCAGTTGTTCGGCGATGGGCGAGGCAAGGTGGTCACGCTCGGCGAGCGCGATTGCTCGGCGCAGCGCCGCAACCAGAAGGTCATCGAGGAAACACCCGCGCCGGGGCTGGATGCGGCCACGCGCAGCGCGCTGCTGGGCGCAGCCGAGCGGCTTGGCCAGGCGGTTGGCTACCGCTCCGCCGGCACGGTGGAATTCGTGCTCGACGCGGACACCGGTGCCTTCTACTTCCTGGAGGTCAACACGCGCCTGCAGGTAGAGCACGGCGTGACCGAGCAGGTCACGGGCATCGACCTGGTTGCGTGGATGGTGCGTCTCGCGCGCGGCGACGACTTCGCGCTGGAAGCCCGCGCCCCGCGAGGCGCCTCGATCCAGGTACGCCTCTATGCCGAAGACCCTGCCCGCAATTTCCAGCCAAGCGCGGGCTTGCTGACCGAAGTGCGCTTTCCCGAACAAGCCCGGCTCGATACCTGGATCGGCGCGGGCAGCGAGGTGCCGCCGCACTACGATCCGATGCTCGCCAAGCTGATCGTCACCGGCACCGACCGCGCTGACGCGGTGGCAAAGCTGCAGGCCGCGCTGGGCACGACGCGGCTGGCCGGCATCGAGACCAACCTGCGCTACCTGCGCGCGGTGGCAGCCAGCGACGACTTCATCCACGGCCGCATCATCACGCGCTCGCTGGCGGATTTCACCTACCGCCCCAACGCGGTCGAAGTGCTGGATGCCGGCGTGCAGACCACGGTGCAGGACTGGCCGGGCCGCGTCGGCTACTGGGACGTGGGCGTGCCGCCGTCCGGCCCCATGGACGACCTGGCGTTCCGGCTGGCCAACCGGCTGGTCGGCAACGCCGACACTGCGGCCGGGCTGGAATGCACGCTGAGCGGGCCAACGCTGCGCTTCCACCATGACGCGGTCATCGCGCTGTGCGGCGCGCCCATGCCTGCCACGGTGGACGGCGTAGCGCTGGCGCCCTGGCAATCGCACCGCGTGACGGCAGGCAGCGTGCTGCGGCTGGGCGCGGTGGCCGCCGGCGGCAGCCGCGCCTACCTGGCCGTGCGCGGCGGCATGGATGTGCCGCACTACCTCGGCAGCCGCGCCACCTTTACGCTGGGCCAGTTCGGCGGCCATGCCGGACGCACGCTGCGCGCCGCCGACATGCTGCACATCGGCAATGAGACCGCCAGCGAGCCCGCGGCAGCGGCGTTGCACGATCAGATCCCGGCCTATGCCGGCGGCAGCCGCGCCTGGGATATCGCCGTGCTCTACGGCCCGCACGGCGCGCCGGACTTCTTCACCGATGACGACATCGATACGTTCTTCGGCACCGAATGGCAGGTGCACTACAACTCCAGCCGCACCGGCGTGCGCCTGATCGGCCCCAAGCCAGCGTGGGCGCGCCGCGATGGCGGCGAGGCGGGGCTGCATCCCTCCAACATCCACGACAACGCCTACGCCATTGGCGCCATCGACTTCACCGGCGACATGCCGGTGATCCTCGGCCCGGATGGCCCCAGCCTCGGCGGCTTCGTCTGCCCGGCCGTGGTGATTGCCGCCGAGCGCTGGAAGCTTGGCCAGCTGCGCCCGGGCGATGCGGTGCGCTTTCATGGCGTGACGCAGGAGCAGGCCGCGCAGCGGCAAGCGGCGCAGGACCACTGGGTGCGCGAGCTGACCGCGCCGCCGGCCTTCCTGCCCGGCACGGCAACAGGCGAACGCGGCTCGCCGATCCTGCGCGAGCGCGCGGCCTCGGCCAGCCGCCCCGGCCTGGTTGTGCGCCAGGCGGGTGACCGCTACCTGCTGGTGGAGCTGGGCGAGTTGCAGCTCGATATCGCCTTGCGCATGCGCATCCATGCGCTGCATGCCGCGCTGCAAGCCCTGTGGCTCGACGGCGTGGTCGACCTGACGCCCGGCATCCGCTCGCTGCAGGTGCATTTCGACCCGCGCCGGCTCGCGCGCGCCGCGCTCATCGACACCATCCTGGCCGCGGACGATGCGCTGGGCGATACCGACGACCTCGTCGTGCCGTCGCGCACCGTGTATCTCCCGCTGTCGTGGGACGACAGCGCCACGCGCCTGGCCATCGACAAATACATGCAATCGGTGCGCCCGGATGCGCCGTGGTGCCCGAGCAATATCGAGTTCATCCGCCGCATCAACGGGCTCGATGCGATCGAGGCGGTGCAGCGCATCGTCTTCGATGCCAGCTACCTGGTGCTGGGGCTGGGCGACGTGTACCTGGGCGCGCCTGTGGCCACGCCGCTGGACCCGCGCCACCGGCTGGTCACCACCAAGTACAACCCGGCCCGCACCTGGACGCCGGAGAACGCGGTGGGCATCGGCGGCGCCTATATGTGCGTCTACGGCATGGAGGGTCCCGGCGGCTACCAGTTCGTCGGCCGCACGCTGCAGATGTGGAACCGCTGGCGCGATGCGCAAAGCGGCGCCGCCGACTTCGAAGCGGGCAAGCCGTGGTTGCTGCGCTTCTTCGACCAGATCCGCTTCTATCCTGTCAGCGAAGACGACCTCACCAGAATCCGCCGCGACTTCCCCGCGGGCCGCTATCCGCTGCGCATCGAGCAAGGCACCTTCGGCATGCGCGACTATCGCCGCTTCCTGGACGCGAATGCAACGGATATCGCGGCGTTCAGGCAATGTCAGCAAGCCGCGTTCGGCGCGGAGCGAGAACGCTGGCGCGCGCTCGGGCAGGCCGAGTACGTGGATGAAACCGAGACGACCGTGGCGGCTGCCACGGACGCCGCCGAGCTTCCCGAACAAGCCCATGTGGTATGCAGCCAGGTGCCTGGCAGCGTGTGGCGCGTGCTGGTGCACGAAGGCGACGCGGTGGCCGAGGGCGACACGCTGGCCATCGTGGAATCGATGAAAATGGAGTTTGCCGTCACGGCGCCTTGCGCCGGCTACGCCTGGCGTGTTGCCTGCCGGGAAGGCGCGCCCGTCAGCGCCGGGCAGGAGGTCGTCATCGTGGTGCCGCAAAGCGTGGCGGCGAAGGAGGCAGCATGATGGTCCCGGTCCCCTTCTCGCTCGATATCGCCTCGCTGCACGCGGCCTACCAAAGCGGCGAACGCACGCCTGCCGAGGTGATCGAATCGGTAATTGCGGCGACGCAGCACGATCCGCCTCACGCGTGGATTCATCGCCTCGACGCCACCGCCTTGCGTGCCCGCGCAAGGGCACTGGAACAGCGCGGGCCGGCCGGCCTGCCGCTGTATGGCATCCCGTTCGCGATCAAGGACAACATCGACCTGGCCGGCGCGCCGACCACGGCGGCCTGCCCGGACTTCGCCTATAGGCCGGCTCGCAGTGCGTTCGTGGTGCAACGGCTGGTGGATGCAGGGGCCATCGCCGTGGGAAAGACCAACCTCGACCAGTTTGCCACCGGGCTCAACGGCACGCGCTCGCCCTATGGCGCTTGCCTGAATGCGTTCGATGCGACACGCATCTCCGGCGGGTCCAGCTCGGGCTCCGCCGTGGCGGTGGCGCTGGGGCAAGTGAGCTTTGCGCTGGGCACCGACACGGCGGGCTCGGGCCGCGTGCCGGCCGCATTCCATCACCTGGTTGGCCTCAAGCCGAGTTGCGGACTGCTGTCGACCAGCGGCGTGGTGCCGGCTTGCCGCTCGCTCGATACGCCATCGGTCTTCGCGCTCACTGCCGATGACGCACACCGTGTGTTCGCGGTGGCGCTGGGGTTCGACGCGGATGACCCCTACTCGCGCGCGGCGCAGCCGCACGGCTTCGATTTCGGGCTGGCTACGACGTTCCGCCTGGGCGTGCCCGCGCCGGGCCAACTGCAGTTCTACCAGCCCGGCTATGCCGAAGCCTTCGAGCAAGCCTGCGCGCATGCCCGCATGCTGGGCGCGGAACTGGTGGAGATCGACTTCGCGCCGTTCCTCGAAGCGGCCCGGCTGCTCTATGACGGACCCTGGGTGGCCGAGCGCTACCAGGCGATCCGGAAGTTCATCGATGGCAACGCAGACTTCTTGTTCCCGGTGACGCGGCAGATCACGCTGGGCGGCGCCACGCCGCTGGCCGCCGATGCCTTCGCGGCCATGTACCGGCTGCGCGCGCTCCAGCGCCAGAGCGAGGCGGCGTGGTTGCAGGCGGACGCGCTGCTGCTGCCGACCGTGCCCTCGCACCCGAGCATCGCCGCCATGCTGGCGGAGCCGATCGCGCGCAACAGCGAACTTGGCCTTTACACCAATTTCATGAACCTGCTGGATTGCGCCGGCGTTGCGGTGCCGGCAGGCTTCCTGGCGGATGGCCTGCCCTTCGGCATCACGCTGGCGGCGCCGGCGCATCAGGACGTGCCGCTGTTGCATCTGGCGCGGCGCTGGCAGCGGGCACTGACTGGCAAGGCGGCGACGCTGGGCGCGACGGGTAGCAGCGGCCCTGCGCAAAGCGCAACCATGCCGAGCGCAGTGTGCAGCGGCCAGCTACGGGTTGCGGTTTGCGGCGCCCACCTGCAAGGCCAGCCCCTGCACCATCAACTGGCCGAACGCGGCGCGCGCCTGGTGGCGCGCACAAGCACGGCGCCCTGCTATCGCCTGTACGCGCTGGCTGGCGCTGGCGTGCAGCGGCCCGGGCTGGTGCGCGTGGGCGACGCAGAGGCAGGCGCCGCCATCGAGGTCGAAGTGTGGGAGATGCCCGAAGCCCGCTTCGGCAGCTTTGTCGCGGGCATTCCCGCGCCGCTCGGCATTGGCCGCACGGTACTGGCCGATGGCAGCAGCGTGCCCGGCTTTATCTGCGAGCCCGGCGGCCTTGCGGGCGCCACCGATGTCACCGCCTTTGGCGGCTGGCGCGCGTGGCGGGCTCACCAGGCCGCGATCCCCACTGAGCCTTAGCCGCGGCAGGCTCAGGCGGGCGCATCGCCCGCCCCGATTTCCGTTTGCTTTACCTCCCACCCACCGTTGTTGACCGTGAGTTCGACCATGTTCGCCCCTACTACTGGCATGCTTCCCCGTCGTCCGCTTCGTCCATTGTCGCGGCGCGCCGTGCCGGCGTGCTTCGCCGCCTGCGCGCTGATTGCCTGCGCCACGCAAGCCCACGCGCAGGACAGCGGCCAGCCGGCCGATGCCGGCGCCACCAAGCCCGCCGAGCCGGCCAGCCCCTACACGTTCACCGGCCATCTCGATGCGGTATCGCGCTACGTGCTGCGCGGCGCGACCACCACCTACGGCAACGGCGCCCCGTTGGGCAACGCCGGCGGCGACGCGCCGGAATCCTCGATACCGGCCTTGCAGTGGGGCGTGGACCTGGCGCACGAGAGCGGCTGGAGCATCGGCTATTGGGCGTCGATGATCAACTACTCGTACCAGCAGCTCGGCAACTCCTACAGCGACCGCTCGATCACGAGCTTCCAGACCGCCAAGTCGGTCGAGAACGATTTTTATGGCGCCTACAGCGGCAAGATCATCGGCGACCTTGGCTACACGGCAGGACTGACCGGCTACTACTACATCAATGGTTCGCACGCCAACGCGCTGGAGACAAAGCTCGGCTTGAGCTACGGTCCGTTCAGTCTCAACGCGCAGACGCTGCTCAACGACGTGGTATGGGGCAACAAGGGGGACACGTACTGGACCTTGGTCTATAGCACGACCCTGCCGTACGGCATTACCTTTACCGGCACGGTCGGGGCTTATACGTACAAGAAGGAGGGCAAATACCTGGGCACCACGGATACGCTGACCGGGACTTCATGCGGGCCGCATAGCGCTTTTGTGGTCAATGGCTGCTTTGCAGGCAACACGCCCTCTAGCGGCGCTTTCCGGCATCTGACCCTGGCGCTGGCCGCGCCGATCCCGGGGACTCCCCTTAGTGCCGGGGTGCAGTGGATCATCGGCGGTTATAACCGGTTTGGAGTGCACCAGGAGAATCGGGTGATTGCTTCAGTTAGCTATGGGTTTTGAGGAAGAGGGTTGGGTCGGCCGTGGCGTATCGTTCCTGGCGAACGACTGCCCTCCCCTGGCCCTCATCCGCTGCGCGGGAGCGGGGCAAACCATCAGCATCGGTCGAAGCCGACAGGATGCGCCAAAGCCGTTTGACATGACGATGGCTGTCGCTCCTTCTCCCCTCATGGGGAGAGGGGTGGTTTGGCTAGGAGCCACTGAAAGCGAAGCCAATGGCCTTGTCCCGCACCACGGCATAACGAGTGTCCCCTCCCGCAGGGGAGAATTGCAATCGTAGTTATAGTTGTAGTCTGGCTGGACCTCGGCCTTCTCCACGTGCAGATCCAGCATCGAGCGAACCTCGTCAGCGTAGAGCAGTTGCTGGAGCACCAAGCCCTCGTCGTTCGCCCGCACCTGCACCACGTACTGCTTGCCTTTCCAGACCCACTGCGCCAGCGCACAGGTCCCCGTCTTTCGCATGGCTTCGGCCAACAAGTTGTATGGCTTACCACCGCGCTTGTCCGGGCCCAGGTAGTAGATCTTGTCGAAATAGATGGGGTCGACGGCTCCGGCCGGCATGAACGACACGATGTCGATGGTGTGCTTCGCCTCGTCTTCCAACGCCTTTAGTTCATCCGGCTCAAACACCGCGTAGTGGTCAGTCTCGAACTCGTAGCCTTTGACCATCTCGGACCGCTCAACCACCACGTCCTCTCGGATGCACACATACTGCTGCTTGAGCCTGGAGCCGCATCCCCTGTGCTGGAAGAACCTCAGACGGCTCGCGCAGTCATTGACGGCGACACGCGGAGGGTTGTGGGCATGAAGATTGAGCTCCAGGGTGACATCTGGGAAAGCCTATTCCCTCACGCCTGCACGCTGATGGAGGAAGTTTTTGAGCGAGACTGCAGAGGGCATCACAAGCGACTATGTGGAACAGGGGAATTTCGTGAAGCTGGTCCTCGACGCAGGCGAAGTCGACGTAGTGGCCTCGCCCAACCTGACCGATGAGCCATTCGAAATCTGGGAGATCATGGGGCAGCCAGTCAAAGTGGAGACCGCAGCCGAAATTGTTGCCAAGAAGCTCTACCATCGGGGCGACCGCGCCACCGCACGAGATCTCTTCGACCTGGCCGTCGTGGTCGAGCAAGAACCAACAGCCCTCGCGCATGCCGCGCCGTTTCTGCTTAGGCATGCAGCAGCCTTCCTAGGCCAAATCGAGGCGGGCCCGCCGATCATGCGCGAGCAGTTCGCCAGGATCTAGCGGATCAGCTTCGACCGAAGCTTTGATGCGTGTGTCGCGCTGGCGCGGGATTTTCTCGATTCGCTGCGGGAGACCGATGACTCTCCGCAGAGGGCGCGGGAACGACAGGGCTGCGACGCCGAAGATAAGGTCATCGCGTCGCCCGGGCTAGCCGACGGCTTCAGGCACTAGGGGCGGCGGGCCCGCGGCCGGCAAGTGGTCCACAGTCAGGCATTGCGGGGCTATCAGGATCTATCACTGGCACGGTAAGCCCCCTACCGCCTTCGGCACTCGGTGGGACAGAAACAATACAGGCAAACGCCAAGACGCCTGCCTGCACCTATTCACGCAGTCCTACATGATCGAGGAGTCAGGCGGCCATGACGCGGCGCTCGTCTTCACTGAGATCGGGACCGTCGAGTGTTACGCGTGAATGGTCCGTGCGGAACTTGTTGATAATGGGTTTCAGTTCTTCCTTGACGTGCTCTTCACTGTAGCCGTTAAAGAGGTGGCCGAGCAGCCCGCGGCGCAAGTCGGTGGTGTCCATGAACCAGTCGGCGATCGGGAACGTCAGATTCATGTTGTATTGCATCATGATGCCCATGTTGTGATGCGCGGTGTGATGGCGGCGTATGGTATTGATGAAGGGCATGTTTCGCACGAACCAGTTGTCGTGCACGTGGCAGCAGTAGTGGAACGTTTCGTAGATGAGGTATTGAGCGACCATTGTTAGAAAGACAATGTACCCCGCGTTAGTGTTGATCACGAGCGAAGTCAGATAGCCAAGACTGCCGCCGCCTACGCCGAGGGTGATCAGCACGCGCCAGGGAAAGAACACGATACGAAACTCACGCGTGGTGTCGATTGTGGCGTCCTGGTCGGTGAAGTATTGATGATGTTGCCGGGTATGGCGGTCATAGATCGCGCGAAGCGCGAACACATCGATCTTCCGATGCATGACATACCGGTGCATAAACCATTCGACGAAGTTGCCGGCCAGGAAGATAGGCAAGACTAAAGCCCACTCCCACCTAGCACCTTGCAGATGCGTGAGCGCGTAGTACAGCGCGGCAATGCCGACGCCAAAGATCACGGTGATGTGCAGCACACCGTTATAAAGTGGGCTGATGTCGGCCTTGTACTGCTCTCGGAATTTTCGTTGGCGTTCGGTCATCATGGTTGGTCTCCTTCGTCTGTAGGGGCAATGGCTGCGCTTCTTCTCGGCTAATACATAACTAACATATTAGTGGGATATATAAAAAAGTCAAAGGCTGAATGGGTATATGCGACGCGGCAACAGCAGCCTTGCAACGGCCCAAAAAAATGCCCCCGGCAAGCCGGGGGCAGTTCCGCCGCCGTAGCACAGGGTGGCTAGTGCGAGACGTCTTCGAGTGCCCGCCCTTTCGTTTCCACACCCAATACGAGGACCGCCAGCGCCGCCACGACGAAGGAGAGCGCACCCAATGTGAATACACCCCCCTGCCCGGCCAAAGGCAGCAGCACGCCAACGAGGTAGGGTCCGGCTAAGGAGCCAATGCGACCGATGGAAGACGCGAAGCCGGAGCCAGTGGCACGCGAGCGTGTGGGATAGAGTTCCGGGGTGTAGGCGTACAGGACTGACCACATGCCGAACAGAAAGAACTGCATGCAAAGACCAGCCGCAATGAGTTGCTCCACTGGAACGCGATGCACGGCCGCTTGGCCGTAGAGGAACGCAGCGCCAGCGCTACCCAGCAACATGAGAGCGCAGGTTGGCTTGCGCCCCCACTTCTCCAACAACCATGCGGAAAACATGAATCCCGGAATGCCTGCCAGGGAAATATAGACCGTATAGAGTACCGACTTGGTCACGGCATAGCCGGCTTGTTGCAGCAGTGCTCCCAGCCAGGTAGTCAGTCCGTAATAACCAAGTAGCGCGAAGAACCAGACGGACCACAGCATGATGGTGCGGCGCGCGTAAGGGCCCTGCCAGATTTCCACAAAGCGTGCCTTGCGGTTGGATACCTGCGGAGGTGGCGCGTAGATGTCCGAGACAGTTGGCAATGGGCGTCCCCATGCACGTTGGACGTGAGCTTCGATGCCTGCCATCACGGAGTCGGCTTCGCTGCGACGACCGACATCTTCCAGCCAGCGCGGAGACTCGGGAACACGGCGGCGCACCACGAATACAAAGACGGCAGGCAGCGATAGCGCAATGAAGATTCCGCGCCAGCCGACGATGGGCAGGAAAATGTAAGTAAGCGCGCCGGCTGCAATGAAGCCTATGGGCCAGAACCCTTCCAGAATGGCCACGTACTTACCGCGACTCTTCGCCGGCACGATCTCGGAGACCATCGATAAGCCGATCGGGAACTCCATGCCCATGCCAAAGCCAAGCAGTACCCGACAGAGCATCAGCGCCGTTACGCTATCGGCGAACCCGCACATCAGACTGCCGAGCCCCCAGAAGACCATACTTACCTGGAAGACCGGCTTGCGACCGAAACGGTCGGCCAGCAGGCCCGCGATTGCGGCGCCAAGAAACATGCCGAGGAAACTCGAACTGGCCAGCAGGCCCGCCTGGGCGGCAGTGAGTGCGAATTCCGCCTTGATCGAGCCGAGGACAAAGGTCATCAGGCCCAAATCCATTGAATCAAAGAACCACGCGGTGGCGATGATGCCGAATAGCGAACGCTGATATCCGGTCATGGGTAAGCGTTCGAGGCGAGCAGCGATGCCCGCCTCTATCTTGAGGGCGCCTGCCGACATATCCATGTCTGTCTCCTTGGGTACGACGGCCTCCTGGCGTGCCGCCTGATCTAATATATTAGATGGATTGTAGTAACATTCAAATAATAAACGTACTGGCTAGTGAAACTACGTAGGTACCAGAGCTGCGGGACGTGGCGCCCTGAGATGCGTTAAACCGCGCGTAGCGCGCCGCCCGCAGCAGCTTGAGAGGGGCAGAATGAATTGGAAAACTCGCCGCGCCAGGCACCGCGGATAATGCTGGAGTAGCGTGAGGATACGTCGGCAACCGGGAATGCCTCGGCCAGGCGGGTCACGGCGAGCGCGTCCGCCGTCAGTGCGACAAGCTGTGACTCCGGAATGCCGAACGAGGCCAGGTCACCGGGGATCCCCACAGCTTCTACCATCGCCCGGATGACGTGTGGCAGCCGGGCGATGGCCTCGGCTTCATCCGTCTCCTCGATACCGAACATTCTTGCGATCTCCAGCAGTTCCGCCGCGCGCTCATGCTGGAGGGCATCCAGGACATACGGCAGCACTACTGCGTTAGTGCTGCCGTGGGACTTGTGCGTGATTCCGGCGACGCCGTATGCAATGCCATGCACGGCATTCAATCCCGCACTTCCGTACGACAAGGCGGCATAGAGACTTGCGTAGCACATCCCTACGCGTGCCTCAGTGTCCTTGCCGTCTTGATAGGCGCGCAGCAAGTACCTGGCGCACAGCCGGATCGATTCTCGCGCAAACAGCATCGTCAACGCGTTGCGGCCACTGTAGCCCGGGTCAGGGTGACCACCGCGATTGAACTGTGCCGAATCCAAGGTGAGAAAGGATTCAATGGCATGCGTCAGCGCATCGATGCCCGCGTCTGCAGTGACGCGCGGTGGGCAGCTATAGGTAAATTCGGGATCGATGAGAGCGATGCCGGGGCGCAAGCGGTTGTCCATCACCGCGACTTTGGTGGCATTGTCCGGGTCGACTAGGATCGCGCCGGGCGTTGCCTCGGAACCGGTACCTGCCGTAGTGGGCAGTGCGATCAGAGGTAGCACTGCGGTCGCGCTGTCGATTGCGACGACAAAATCGCCGATCGGCCGCCCGGCAGGCAGGGTCAGGCAAAGTGCCTTGGCCAAGTCGATGTTGCTGCCGCCGCCCAGCGCAATGATATGGTCAAGTTGGCGGCCGCCCAGTCGGCGGCGGACATCGGCGGTGGCCGCATCGCACAGCGTGGTCGTGGGGTCCGCCATACCACCGTCATAAACAAGGGTCTCGACGCCGCGCGCGCGGGCCGCTTCTACATATTTGCTCACCCACGGCATATGTGTGGTGAAGTAGGTGTCCGTGACAAGCAGCCCGGTACGATAGCCCAGGTGCTGGAGCAACTCCGGCAACTGGGCCCGTGTGCCGGCCCCTATGATCAGTCGTGACGGAGCACAGAAATAGACAAGATCTTCAACTCTCATGGCAACTCCAGTGGGGAAACGGATGAGGGCCTGGCAGGCCAACGCGTTAGTCGATCCAACTGCGCTCGAATCGCGTTGGCGACCTGGACCATGTTCTGGGTAAGCAAGCTATGGCCGCCGCCGTCGAGCATCGTCAGTTCCGCATTGGGTAAGCCGTTCGCGAGGGTGAAGGCATGCCCCACAGGACAGTCATCGTCATGGCTGCCATGCACCACGAGAGCCGGTATGTCGATTTCACCAAGCCCCGGACGCTGGTCGGTGGCATACAAGGCTCGCCAGGTCCATGCCACCGTCGTGTGGTCTGCGGCTTCCGTCAGCCCCAGCCTGTGCTCCCGCGCGGCAATCTCTTTCACCAGGGGATCCGGCGCAAGCGACTCGAACCACGACACTGCATTCAGTTGCGGCGTACCGGAAAGCAGGATCAGTCCGCATGGTGCAGATACGCCAAAATTAGCGTGTCCTCCATAGAGGTATTCCAATGCCACCGATACGCCCATACTCCAGCCGGCGAGGATAAAAGGACGACCCGATGCATGCATTTGAATGGTCCGTTGGAGATCCCTCGCATAAGCCGCCAAGGTGCAGTCTGCAGGTGAACAAGGCCTCGGAGCGCGCCCACGCCCAGGCAGGTTCGGTAGCACAAAGGTGCAGGTGTCCTGCAGTTCACGCGCAAGTGGCAGCCACGCCGCGCGTGTGCCCTGTATGCCATGCACGGCGACCACCAAGACCGGGCCCGTGCCGACCGAAATGACATCCATGTTCTACCCCAGACATCTGATATATTAGATGGATCATAGCAGTCGATCAGAGAAACGCAAGAGCCCAGTCGTTGATGCGTACGACTCATATACAATTGGTATCTCGCGAACTCGAATGAGCAGCAATGACTGGCAAGACTGCATCTCGCACCAAGGCCGCCGCGCCCCCAGAGCCGGATGACACGACCGACAACGTTGCGGGACAACGCGGCCGGCTGACTGATCTGGCCTACGAACAGATCGAGGAAGCCATTGTCACGTTGCGTTTGGCACCCGGTACGTCAATCTCCGAGTTGCAACTCAGCGAGCTAACAGGGATAGGGCGCACGCCCATTCGAGAGGCTATCCAGCGCCTTGCCCGAGAGCATCTGATCATCGTGCTGCCGCAGCGCGGATTGTTGATTCCACCGATCGATGTCGGAAAGCAGTTGCGTTTATTGGAGACACGGCGCGAAGTGGAGCGCCTGATTTGCCGAAGCGCAGCGCGCCGGGCCACGCCGGAGCAGCGCGAGCACTTCACGCGTCTAGCCCGGGAGTTCGCCCAGTCAGCAAGAGTCGGAGATGATGTCTCGTTTGTGCGCGCGGATCGCGAGTTCAATGAGCTGTGCCTCGTGGCCGCCCGCAATGAGTTCGCCGAAGGCGCCATGCGCTTGATGCACGGGCTATCCCGGCGCTTCTGGTATTTGCACTACAAGGAAGCGGCCGACTTACCGATGATGGCTAAGCTGCATGCCAACGTTGCCGGCGCTATCGCCAAGGGAGATGTCGATGGAGCCGGCAAAGCCCTTGACGCGCTGCTGGATAATATCGAAGACTTCACGCGCGCCACTGTCCTCGGAGACAGGCGCTAATCCCTGCACTGCGGCGGATAGTCTTTGAATTGGCGGACCGGACCCGTGCGTGCGACGGCGAGGAGTATGCCTATCGGGTCTGGATCGACCCAAGCAGACGCATCGCTGCGGGGGCCTCCTCTTCTAATTTGCGACGCAGCCAATGAGCATGGGTCGAGCGGAGATCAGCGACAGAGCGCGTGCTGGCCAAGGGCCGGGCGTCCGTACAGAGCCTGGACAACATGCGGCCAAGGCCCAGTTCGAGCAGTATCCGCACGCCGGACTCCGCGAGCTCGCATAGAAAATCGCGCAAGTGAATCGGCCCGGATATCGCCAAGGATGGGAAGAACAGGAAGAATACGGAACTCCAAACTGTCCGGCTTTAAACCTTTACTTCGAACAAGCATCCGGACTGTGGCGCCTTGGCCAGCGTTTCCAGCGACACCTGCTGTCGGGAGGTGGTGATGTAGAGCGTATCCATGTTCGCGCCACCGATGGCAACGTCGCTGGGGCACGGCACTGGCATGCCGACCACGCGTTCGAGCGTGCCGTCGCGCGTGAAGCGCACCACGCTCCAGCCTTCGCATAGCGCCGTCCAGATGCCGCCATTGCTGTCCAGCGCGAGCCCGCTCAGCTTGCCCGCCCCGGGCGGCATGCTGGCCAGGCGACGCACCGCCGTTGAGCCAGGCTGCAGCATCAGGATGGCGCCGGAGGCCGGCGTGGTGGCATAGAGGGTTTCGTCCGCCGCGCTCCAGCACAGTGCCTGCACCGCTTCGCCAATATGCCAGTGCGCATCGAGGCTGCCATCGGCTCGCAGTAGACCCACCGCGGAGCCACCCTCGGCGGACTCCGTCGCAGCCCACACCGCGTTGGTCTGCCCGCCTTCGCCGCTGCCCTCGCCCCCCTCGCAGAAAGCCTGCAACGGCGCGCGGATCCAGCCTTCCAGCGGGCGCCGGCTGCCGTCCGCCGCGATGGCCTCCGCGCCGCCCTCATGCATGGCCCATACTTCGTCGCCAAGCAGCAGCAGCCCGGTCACCGGTACCTCCAGGCGCACCAACTGCTCGTCGCGCACAGGGTTCTGTGTGGTGTCGAGCACGCGCACCGACGGCGCCAGCACGTCAGCCCAGTACAGCCGCTGACGCTGCGGGCACCACAGCGGATGCGCGCCTTGGAATGCCCACGGCCCAGGCACCGCCGTTACCGAAGCATCGCCGGCGGGCAGGCGCAAGCCTTCGAGTTGCGCGCCGATGCGGCGGGCGGCCTGCGCCACCTCGGGACCGAGCAGCTCCAGCCGCGCGCGTGTCAACCGGTAGGCCGGGCCGGCCACGCTGATGGCGCCACGGACCACGCCCTCCGGATCGACGATGGGCGCACCCACGCAGCGCACGCCCAGCACAATCTCCTCATCGTCGATGGCGTAGCCGCGCGCGGCGGTGATATTGAGTTCCGCGTTGAGGCGGCGCCGGTCTGTAATAGTGAGCGGCGTGAGTGCCTTAAGCGTGAGTTCGCGCACGATGGCGTCGCGCGCCGGGCCCGCCATGGCCGAAAGGATGGCTTTGCCCTGGCTCGTGCAGTGAACCGGCTTGCGCTGGCCCAGTACCGCCGCGGAGCGCTCGCTGTGCGCGCCGTCACAGCGTTCCAGCGAGATCACCTCCAGCCCGTCCAGCGTGGCGAGGTAGCAGGTCTCGCCGGTCAGGTCGCGCAGGCCGCGCATCTCATGCGAGGCGGCGGCCACCAGGTCCGGCATGGTATAGGCCTGTCGCGCCATCTCGAAGCAGCGAAAGCCCAGCCGGTACACCTTGCGCAGTGGATCGCGCCGCAGCATACCGCGGGCCACCAGCGTGGCCAGCAGGCGGTACACCGTGGTTCGCGGCAGCGCGAGTTGCGCCGTCAGGTCGGACTGGCTGATGCCGCCGGGGTTGGCACCCACGGCTTCGAGCACGTCGATGGCCTTCTCAATTGCGCCGGTACCGTCACCGGGATTAACTGACATGGTGGCTTGTCTCAATATATGGAAAAAATGGAGCAGTCTAGCGGGGCCGCCCCACTGCGAAGCATTTTAAGTTGCGGTGAAGTTCAATACCATGCAATCAGCCAGCACAGCTGACACGCAGGCAGATTTGTCCCACTGATTGGGACGATGGCCGCCCCGACCATTTGCAACCTGGACAGCACGCATCATGAGCACCAACCCCACCTTCGCGCCTCCCCCGCCCCTTGCCACCATCCCCCAGCGCGCACCCGCGCCGCACGTGCCGGATTCGGTACTCGACCGACTGGCCAAGGTGACCAGTGGCTCGCTGACCACGCAGCTCTACATCAAAGGCTTCCGCCAGCCCGTATTGCACGGGCTGACACCGCTTAACCCCAAGGTCAAGCCATTTGCCGGGCGCGCGTACACCATGCGCTTCATCCCGGCGCGCGAGGACATCGACGTCTACGGCAACCTCACCACCGAGCCTTCTGCCGACAACCTGCAATGGGTGGGCGTGGAGCAGATCGAGCCGGGCCATGTGCTGGTGATCGACAGCAACCGCGACGGCCGCGCCGCGTCGATGGGCAATATGCTGATCACGCGGATGATGATGCGCGGCGCCCGCGCGGTCATCACCGACGGCAGCTTCCGCGACGGAACGGAGCTGAGCCAGATGGATTTTCCGGTATGGAGCACGGGTGTGACCGCCACCACGCGGCTGTCCTATCACCATGTGGCGGACCTGCAAGTGCCGATCGGCTGCGCCGGCGTGGCGATCTATCCAGGCGATGTGATCCACGGCGACGGCGACAACATCACCGTGATCCCCGCTCACCTGGCCGAGGAAATGGCCAACCTGTGCGAGAAGCGCGACGACATCGAATCCTACCTGGCATTGCGCGTGCAGGCCGGCGAAGCGCTGTGGGGCCTGTACCCGCCTAGCGAAGCCACGCGCGCGCAGCATCGCGAATGGGTCGTCGCCGGCCGCCCGCCGATTCCGGCCGCCAAGCCCGCCGGCAGCCGCTGAATCCGCCCAACTGGACACAAGACCAAGATGACCGCCAAATTCACTCCCGAACAACACGCTGCGCTGATCCGCCGCTACTTCGACGCCTGCAACGCGGCCGACTACGACGCGCTGGTGGACTGCTTCACGCCCGACGCCGTGCACTACTTCCCTGCCGGCCTGCCCGAAGTACCCTGGCGCACCGCCGACACCATCGCCAAAAAGTGGATCTGGTGCGTGGAAACGCTCGGCTCGCAATGGACCATCGAGCGCCTCATCGTCAGTCATGACAGCCCGGAGGCGATGATCGAATGGACGCACTGGAAGAACAAGAGCGGCACCGCGCTGCGCGGCGCCGAGTGGTACGACTTTGATCCGCAGACCGGCAAGATCGCCGAAATCCGTGCCTACTACGCCTCGCCCGCCGACAAGGCAACGCCCATCAACGAACTAGTGGCGTTCGACTACGCGGGCCGCGGCTATCACTTGAAGAGCGTATGACCATGTCCTCCCTGCTGCAATCGATCGACGCGCGCAGTGGCCAGCCCACCGGCGCAAGCTGGCCGGCCTCCACGCCGGCGCAGATCGACGCCACCGTCGCCGCCGCTGCTGCCGTGGCCGGCCAATGGGGCGCGAGCCCCGCCGCGCAACGCGCCGCCCTGCTGCGCGCGCTGGCCGCCGCGCTCGAAGCGGATCGCGAAACCCTGGTGCCACTGGCCGACCGCGAGAGCGCGCTCGGCCTGCCGCGCCTGAATGGCGAACTGGACCGCACCGCATTCCAGCTGCGCGGCTTTGCCGATGTGCTGGAGCGCGGCGACGCGCACGCCAGCCTTGACGATCCCGCTGTAGCCGGCGCGCCACCCGCCGGGCGTCCACGCCTGACGCGCGTGCGCGTGCCCGTGGGCCCGGTGGCGATGTTCTCCGCAAGCAATTTTCCGTTTGCGTTCTCGGTGCTCGGTGGCGACACGGCCGCTGCGCTGGCGGCCGGCTGCCCGGTGGTAGTGAAGGCGCATCCGGCGCATCCGGAACTGTCGCGCAAGACCGCCGCGCTGGCGCAACGCGTGGTGGCCGGGCAAGGCCTGCCAGCCGGCATCTTCGGCTGTGTCGAAGGCGCTGCCATCGAGACCGGCGTACGCCTGGTGCAAGCGCAGGCAATCGCAGCCGTGGCCTTCACCGGCTCGTTCAAGGGCGGCACCGCGCTGGCCAAGGTGGCGGCCGAGCGCCCGCATCCGATACCCTTCTACGGGGAACTCGGCTCAGTCAATCCGCTGGTGGTATTGCCGGCCGCGCTGAGCGGCAGCGGTGCCGCGCTGGCGCAAAACCTGGCCAGTTCAATCTGCCTGGGCAGCGGCCAGTTCTGCACCAGCCCCGGCGTGATCGTGGTCGGCAAGGACGCGGCCGGCGACGCCTTCGTCGGCGCGCTGGCCGAAGCCCTACACGCGCTCGCGCCGCATGCCATGCTCAGTGCCGGCATTCGCGCCGCGTTTGACCAGGGCGTGGCGCGCTGGCGTGCGTCCGACCAGCTCAAGCCGCTGCTCGGCGAAGTGGCGCGAGCGGACTCGGGCGGCCTGCCGCGCCCCTACCTCGCCGAGGTCGACGCCGCGGACTTTATCGCCGACCACAGCCTGCACGAAGAAGTCTTCGGCGCCGCCGCGCTGGTGGTGCGGATCGATTCGCCCGAGCAGGCGCAGCAAGTGCTGCGCGCCGTAGGCGGCTCGCTCACCGTAACGCTGTGGGGCGTGCATGCCGGCAGCGAAGCGCCGGACGCCGCCACGCTGGAACTCGTGCGCGCGGCCACCCAGGTGGCTGGGCGCGTGCTGTTTGCGGGCGTGCCCACCGGCGTGGCCGTGACCGCCGCGCAACACCACGGTGGCCCCTTCCCCTCATCGACGCAACCGTTCTCCACCTCGGTGGGCTACGCCGCGCTCGATCGCTTCCTGCGTCCGGTGGCGCTGCAAGATGCACCAGCCTGGCTGATTGCGCGCGAGGGGGTGCCATGCTGAAGACAAGAATGCGGCATATCGTGTTGTTCCGGCGCAAACCGGAGGTGCCCAAGGACGCCACGCTGGAAGCCGCACTCGCCGCGCGCATGGCGGCCCTCGGCGCGCTGATCCCGGCCATACGGAGCTGGCGCTTTGCCGCCAACGAGCTGGATCGTGCGATCTGCTGGGACTATGTGCTGGAGTCCGAGGTGGATGACAAAGAGGCGCTGGATGCTTATCTGTTCCATCCCTTGCACCAGGCGCTGGTGGCGGATCTGAAGCCTTACTTTGAGTGGGCAGCGGTGGACTACACGGTTTGAGGCGGCGGGGTTTTCCCGCGCAATGGGCACGACCGTCCCATTTGCTGGGAGTGCGCTGACGATCCCCGCCTCGCGAGCATCGCCAGCGCGCGCAAAGCTTCCTATTGTGTTGATTCCCGCAAGATCAAGACAAAGGAGCCCGGGCATGGAGACACAAGCCGATTCGCACCAACCTGAGGAGCATCAACTTCCGCTGCAGCAAGCCGCTTCGCCGCAGCGTCGTGGCTTCCTGAGGGGCAGCCTCGCACTGGCGGCCAGCGCCGTCGCCGGTGATGCCGCAGCACAGTGGACACCATCGCTGCGCTACCCTGACCCCAACGTCGTCATCCTCGATCCGTCCTTCGCGAAGTACCGCCTGTTCAACGCCAGCGTGGAACAGCTCGCCACTGGACTGCGCTGGGCCGAGGGCCCGGTGTGGATTGGCGACGGCGGCTACCTGCTTGTCAGCGACGTGGCGTCCAACCGCATCATGCGCTGGGATGAGGCCAGCGGCCAGCTCACGACTTTCCGCGCGCCCGCCAACTATCCCAACGGCAACACGCGCGACCGCCAGGGCCGGCTGATCACCTGCGAAGGCGCCATCACGCGGCGCATCAGCCGTACCGAGCACAGTGGCAAAGTGGTCACGCTGGCCGACAACTTCGCGGGCAAGTCCTTCAACTCGCCGAACGACATCGTCTGCAAGTCCGATGGCTCCATCTGGTTCACCGATCCGCCCTTCCAGCTCAGCAACAACTACGAAGGCCGCATAGGCAAGCCAGAGCTGCCGCACGCGGTGTATCGCATCGATGGCGAGACCGGCAAGCTCACCCAGGTCATCAACGACCTGGCCGGGCCGAACGGCCTGTGCTTCTCGCCGGACGAGAAAACGCTCTATGTGATCGAAGGCCGTGCCCAGCCCAACCGGCTGGTGTGGGCGTACAGCGTCGGGCTCGATGGACGCCTGACGAACCGCACCAAACATATCGACGCCAACGGCCCCGGCGCGCTGGACGGCATCAAGTGCGACGAGGACGGCAACATCTGGGCGGGCTGGGGCAGCGGCGGCGCGCCCGGCGTGGACCCGGCACCGCTGGACGGCGTGATGGTGTTCAACGCCAAGGGCAAGCCCATTGGCCATGTCCGCCTGCCAGAGCGCTGTGCCAACCTGTGCTTCGGCGGCCTGGAGAACAACCGGCTGTTCATGGCGAGCAGCCATTCCATTTACGCGCTGTACGTCAATACGCGTGGCGCTGGCGCGGCGTGACGCGAAGCGGGCGTCAAACGTAACCGGCGCGCCCTGAAGCGCGCCGGTTACATATGGCTTAGTGCGCTATCGCTTACGACTGCCTAGGGCCTCGCCCCAAACTCCACCTTGTCCGCCGTCCACGCCAGCGCCTGGTCGCTCAAGCTAAACCCAAGACCCGGCCGGCTGGGCACAATCATCCTGCCATCGCGCAGCTCTAGCCGTTCGTTGAACATTGGCTCCAGCCATTCGAAATGTTCCAGCCACGGCTCCTGCGGATAGGCGGCAGCCAGGTGCAGGTGGATCTCCATGGCGAAGTGCGGCGCCAGCTTCAGGCCCTTGAAGTCCGCCAGGCTCATGATCTGCAGGAAGGGCGTGATACCCCCAACGCGCGGCGCGTCGGGTTGCACGAAATCGCTGGCATGCGCGGTGATGAGCTGCGCGTGCTCGCCAAAACTGGTCAGCATCTCGCCGGTGGCGATCGGAGTATCCAACGAGGTGGCGAGCGCGGCGTGGCCTTCGATGTCATAGGCGTCCAGCGGCTCCTCGATCCACACCAGGTTGAACTGCTCCAGCACGCGGCCGAAGCGCTGCGCGGTGGTGCGGTCCCATTGCTGGTTGGCGTCCACCATGAAGGGGAAGTCGTCGCCCAGCAGTTCGCGCACCGCCTTGACGCGCTTGAGGTCGGTGGCGGTGTCGGGCTGGCCGACCTTGATCTTGATGCCACCGATGCCGTTGGCGCGCGACTTCTCGATGTTTTTGAGCACCTGGTCCAACGGCATCGACAGGTAGCCGCCCGAGGTGTTATAGCAGCGCACCGAGTCGCGATGGGCACCCAGTAGCTTGGCCAGCGGCAACCCGGCACGCTTGGCCTTCAGGTCCCACAGCGCGATATCGAACGGGGCAATCGCCTGCGTGGTCAGCCCGCTGCGGCCCATCGATGCCCCGGCCCATAGCAGCTTGTTCCAGATGCGGGCGATATCGTTGGGGTCTTCGCCGATCAGCTCCGGCGCGATTTCCTTGGCGTGCGCGTACATGCCGGGGCCGCCGGCGCGCTTGGAGTAGCCGAAGCCGATGCCCTCATGTCCGTCCCGGGTGCGGATCTCGGCAAAGATAAAGGCAATCTCGGTCAAGGGGCGCTGGCGGCCGGTCAACACCTTGGCATCGCTGATCGGCGCGGCCAGCGGGAGGTAGACTAGCGACACCTTGACCCATTCGATGCGGTCTCCGGCCGCGTGCGCCGTGGGCTGCAGCGTGGCAGCGGCTTGTGGCGAGGCTAGGGAGGTGTTGGATGTTGCGGTATTGCTCATGAATCGTCCTTGTTTGCTCGAAGTCTGTATGTTGCCCGCGGCCTGCATCGGCGCAGAGGGCAGCGCGTGCCCTTATTCCGGCTTGATGCCCGCCTCCTTGATAACCTTGCTCCAACGCTCTGTCTCGGACTGCAGGAAGCGCGAGTATTCCTGGGAGCTGGATGCCACCACCACAAAGCCGTTGGCTTCCAGCTTGGCGCGCACGTCCGGCTGGCGAAACGCCTTTATCATCTCTGCCTCAAGTTTGTCGACGATGGGCTTGGGCGTGCCTCTTGGTGCCGACAGCCCAACCCACGATACGGCAGAGAAGCCCGGATAGCCGGATTCCGCCACTGTCGGCACATCCGGGAACAAGGCGTTGCGCTGCGCGCTAGTCACTGCCAGCGCACGCAGCTTGCCGGCCTTCACATAAGGCAGCACGGCGTCCTGGTTCACGAACATGGAGGGGATCTGATTGGCCAGCACATCCGTTAGCGCCGGGCCACCGCCGCGGTAAGGAATGCCGACCATGTTCAGGCCCGCGGTTTGCTTGAGCAGTTCCATCGCCAGGTGGCCGGACGAGGCGTTGGTCACGCCGTAGTTGACCTTGCCTGGATGCGCCTTGACGTAGTCGACGAACTCCTTGAAGGTCTTTGCCGGAAACGCCGGATTGACCACCAGCACATTGGGACCGGCAATCAGTTGTGAGATCTGAAGGAAGTCGCGACTGGAATCATAGTTGGGCTTGGGCGTCATGCCGTGCGCGATGGCATTGCTGCCGATACCGGACAGCAGCAACGTGTAGCCATCCGCCGGCGCCTTGGCCGCTTGTTCAGCGCCGATGGTGCCGCCCGCGCCGCCTTTGTTCTCGACGATAAAGGGCTGCTTGAGCGCCTTGCCCAACTGCTCGGCGATCAGGCGGCCCATGATGTCGCTGGTGCCGCCGGCGGGGAATGGCACGATCACGCGCACCGGCTTGCTGGGCCATGCATCTCCCTGGGCGAAGGCGGCGCCCGATACGATGCCGGCGAGCGCCAATGCACAGCCGGCGAGAAAGGTTCGTTTGCTGCGGTGGATCATATGCTGTCTCCTGTATTTTTTTGTGAAAGGCTAGTAAAAGGTGCGAAGCAAGGGATCAGAGATTCAATCGACCACCCCGATCGGCCAAGGCACGAACTCGTTCAGCCCCACACCGAGCGCTTCGCTGCAGGTCTTCTCGCCGGAGGCGTGGCGCAGGATCCGCGCGAAGATCTGCTGGCCCATCTGCTCGATGGTGGCCTCGCCGTCGATCACCACCCCGCAGTTGATGTCCATGTCCTTGACCATGCGCCGGTACATTGGCGTGTTGCTGGCCAGCTTGATGGTGGGCGCCGGCACCGAGCCGAAGCAGGAGCCGCGTCCGGTGGTGAAGCAGATCAGATTGGCGCCGCCGGCGATCTGCCCGGTGGCGGAGACCGGGTCATAGCCCGGCGTGTCCATGAATACCAAACCGTGCTGCGTAACCGGCTCAGCGTACTTGTAGACTTCCATCAAGGGCGCGTTGCCGCCCTTTTTGGCACCCCCCAGGCTTTTTTCCAGCACATTGGCCAGGCCGCCGGCGTTGTTGCCGGGGCTGACGCGGCCATTGATCTGCGTGTCGCGGCCCTTGTTGTACTCAAGCCACCAGTTGATCCGGTCGACCAGTTTCTGGCCGACTTCCGGCGTGACCGCGCGGGCGGTCAGGGTCTGCTCCACGCCAAAGATCTCTGAAGTCTCGGACAGGATCGCGGTGCCACCGTGGCGCACCAGGATCTCCATCGCCGCGCCCAGCGCAGGGTTGGCCGACAAGCCGGAGAATCCATCGGAGCCGCCACATTGCAGGCCAACCGTGATGTGCTCGGCCGACACCGGCTCGCGCTTCACGGCATTGGCCGTGGCCAGCATCTGCTCCACCAGCGCGATGCCGGCCGCGATCGCTTTGCGCGTGCCGCCGGCCTCTTCGATTACCAGCGTCTTCAGCATGGGGCCGGGCTGCAGGCCCTGGTCGGCCAGGAAGGCCGGCAGCACGTTGTGCTCGTGTCCGAGCGCGACGACCAGCGCGCCGGCCGTATTGGGATGGCGGATATAGCCGCCGAGGGTGCGGCGCAGCAGGTCCATCGGCTCGCCGCTCATCTCCATTCCGCTGCCCTGCTCGTGCACATAGGGCACCACGCCATCGACATTCGGAAAGTCAACCATGCGCTCCTCGCCAAACGCGTTGGCGATCTTGCGCGCCACGGTGGCGCCGCTATGGCCCACCAGGAACACGCCGATGTAGTTGCGCGTGGCCACGCGTCCGTCGGTGCGCACGATGCCCATGAACCGGGCACGCTGTTCGGGCGGCACGTAATTCGTCGGCTTGTAGTCCTGGCCGTGACGGTAGTCCTTCACCAGGTCGCCGAAGGCGATATTGTGGCTGTGCATCCAGGTGCCGGGCGGCAAATCCTCGGCCGCGAAACCGATCACCGTGTTGTACTTGAGCACCGGTTCGCCCTTGGCGATAAAGCGGGCCGCGACCTTGTGGCCGGAAGGCACGAGCTGTAGCGTCACAAGGCCCTCGCTGGGCACGGTGGTGCCTGCCGGCACTTCCATGCGCGCCACCACCACATTGTCTTGCAGGTCGAGGCGGATAAAGGGATTGCGCGCTACGCCGTGCGTGTTGGAATTCATCGTTGTTGTCATGGCATTGTCCTTTGCGGTCCGGCGATCCGGCTTAAGCCAGCACGCCTATGGGCCAGGGCACGAACTCGTTCTCGCCCACGCCCAGCGCTTCGCTGCAAGTCTTCTCGCCGGACGCATGGCGCAGCATCTGCGCGAAGATGTGTTGGCCCATTTCCGCTACGGTGGTCTCGCCATCCAGCACCTGGCCGCAATCGATATCGAGGTCATCCTCCATGCGCTGGAAGGTCTGTGTATTGGAGGCCAGCTTGATGGTCGGCGCCGGCAACGCGCCAAAACCCGATCCTGTGCCGGTGGACAGGCAGATCAGGTTGGCGCCGCCTGCGATCTGGCCTGTGGCGGATACCGCCTCGTAGCTGGGCGCGTCCATGAACACCAGGCCGCGCGCGGTGACGGGATTGGCGTACGCATAGACCGCCGTCACCGGTGAACTGCCCGCACGCTGCACGCCGCTGGCGGCCTTCTCCAATGCGTTGCTAAGGCCGCTGGCGCCACCGTCGGCTCGCTGGCGACGGTTCAGTTGGGTATCGCGTCCCGCGTGGTACTGCTCCCACCAGCCGACGCATTGCGCGAGTTCGCCCGCGACCTCCGGGGTGGCGGCGCGCGCAATGAAGCGATGCCCCAGGCTCACCAGGTCCACGGTTTCCGACAGGATCGCGGTTCCTCCCTGCGCCACCAGCAGATCCACTGCAGCACCCAGCGCCGGGTTGGCCGATACCGCGGAAAAGCCATCGGCGCCTGCCGATTGCAGGCCCACCACCAGGTGTTCCGCGGATACCGGCTGGCGCGAGCAGGCGTTGGCCGCCGGCAGCATGTCCTTGATGATGGCGATGCCCGCCTCGATGGTGTTTGCGGTGCCGCCGATTTCCTGCATCACGAGCGTCTTGAGCGCGGTCCCCACGGCAAGTTTCTCCTGCTCCAGGAAGCCGTAGATATTGTTGCGCTCGCAACCCAACGCGATCACCAGTGCGCCGGCAATGTTGGGGTTGCGGATGGTGCCGGACAACGTGCGGCGTAGCAGATCCATCGGCTCGCCGGTCATCTCCATGCCGCAGCCGATCTCATGCACGAAGGGCACGACGCCATCGACGTTGGGATATGCCGCCAGGCGCGACTCGGTGAACCAGTCAGCCACCTTGCGTGCGGCGGTGGCGCCACAATTCCCCACCACGAACACGCCGATGTAATTGCGCGTGGCTACGCGGCCGTCGGCCCTTACGAAGCCCTGGAAGGTGGCGCGCCGACCAGCGGCGGCGACCGACGGCGACGAAGCTGCGGGTGCGCTCGCATCACGCAGCGCGGTGGCGGTGTCGTCGGCAATGAGGTTGTGCGAATGCACCCAGGTGCCCGCCGGCAGGTTTTCGGAGGCAAGTCCGATGGCGAATCCGCCCTTGATCACCGCTTCGCCCTTTCGAATGGCCCGTGCGGCGAGCTTGTGGCCGGCGGGGATGTCCTGCGCCGCGAGGACGTCGCCAATGTCGGTGCCGGCAGCAATCCCGGCGCGTGCCAGTACGACATTGTCGGA
The DNA here is from genome assembly GCF_058802485.1 of Cupriavidus sp. GW822-FHT02D05. Taxonomy (NCBI): domain Bacteria; kingdom Pseudomonadati; phylum Pseudomonadota; class Betaproteobacteria; order Burkholderiales; family Burkholderiaceae; genus Cupriavidus; species Cupriavidus sp. GW822-FHT02D05. The sequence goes on from NZ_JBXAOE010000009.1 coordinate 273,535, forward strand.
CTCGGCCAGGCGGATGATGAGATGGGGTAGAGGCTGATTCATGGTGTCTCGGTGAGGCCCGGTGCCGGCGTTTTTCCAACGGAGGAATCAGTCGCCGTGCGCCCTTATGGATGCGCTTCCATTTTTCGGGATCGTCGTCGACAATACAAGCCAGTCGCTCAGCGCCCGCCCCGTGCATTCCCATGATCTGGGACAAAGCTGCAGGTAGCCGCCGGCATAAGTGACCCGCGCGCAGCAAATCGGGGAAAACCAGCAGGCAAGCCGGGCCGCAGGTGAGCCCGCCTGACACCGGCAACACCAACACCGAGCCAATGCATACAGACCACCCGAACCCGCCGGATAGCGTCGGCAGCAGCACACCGGGAGGTGGCCGCATGGTGGACGTAGCGCGCATGGCGGGGGTGTCGCGCGTAACGGTTTCGCGAGCGATCAGCCATCCGCACCTGGTCTCGCCAGCCACGTTGGCCGCCGTGCAACAGGCCATTGCGCAACTGGGCTACGTGCCTAACCTGAACGCCGGCAGCCTGGCGACGAGGCGTTCGCACATCGTCGGCGCCATCGTGCCAACGCTTTCCAATGCCTGGTTTGCGGAAACCATGGATGGGCTGGGTGAAGTGCTGGAGAGCGGCAGCTACCAGTTGCTGCTGGGCCAGACGCGCTACCGGCAAAGTCAGGAAGAAATCCTGATCGACGCCTTTATAGGTCGCCAGGTGGACGCGGTAGTGCTCACGGGCGTCAGCCATGCGCCTGCCGTGCGTGCCAAGCTGCGCCGCTGCGGCATTCCGGTGGTAGAGACTTGGGACCTCACCGACGACCCCATCGATATGGTAGCCGGCTTTTCCAACCGCGCGGCGGGTGCCGCAGTGGCCGATCACCTGCTGGCGCGCGGGTACCGCCGCCTCGGCTTTATCGGCGCGGAAGAGGATCGCGCTCTGAAACGCCTTGCAGGATACCGCGAGGCCATCGCGGCACGCGGCCTGCCGGACGTGGCGGTGCACACGGTGGAGCCGCCCTCCTCCATCGCGGACGGCGCGCGCGCGCTGGCCGGACTGGTGCGGCAACACCCGCGGTTGCAGGCGGTGTACTGCAGCAACGATACCCTCGGCGTGGGAGCGCTGCAGGCTTGCCGCGAGCTGGGCTGGCCGGTGCCCGGGCGGATGGCGGTAGTGGGTTTTTCCGATCTGGCCATCGCCGCGGCCAGCGTGCCCGCGCTGAGCAGTGTCAGGGTGCAATCTCGCGAGATGGGCAGGCGTGCCGGAGAAATGCTGCTGGCCCGGCTTGGCGCGGCGGAGGCCGCAGGCAACGTCGGGGACCGGATTGTCGATCTCGGCTTCAGTGTGGTCGCTCGCGCCACTAGCTGATGCCGGCAATGATGATCGAGGAATGAACCTGAACACAGCGAACTGCAGGTAGCCATGAAAACGACCAAGACCGCCGACATGCCAGCGCAGGCGCGCAAAGGCCCGGTGCGCATGCTGGATGTGGCCCGCGCGGCCGGCGTCGCTAGCGTGACCGTATCCCGCGTGATCAACCACCCAGAGACGGTGGCGCAGGCAACGCGCGAACTGGTGCAGACCACTATCCGGCGGCTCGGCTATGTGCCGGACCTCACCGCTGGCAGCCTGGCGTCCACGCGCTCGCGCATTGTCGGTGCCATTGTTCCCACGCTGTCAAATGCCTGGTTCGCGGACACCATGGACGGCCTGGCTGCCGCGCTGGCGCCGCAAGGCTACCAACTCATGCTTGCGCAGTCGAGCTACCACCCGCGTGAAGAGGCCGGTCTGGTCGACGCCTTCCTCGGCCGGCGCGTGGATGCGATCGTGCTCACCGGCGTGAGCCATGAAAAGAGCGTGCGCGACAAGCTGCGCCGCCTCGGCCTGCCGGTGGTGGAAACGTGGGACCTGACCGACGATCCCATCGATATGGCGGTGGGGTTCTCCAATGCCGGCGTGGGCGCAGCGGTGGCGCAATATCTGCGCGAGCGCGGGCACAGGCGCATCGGCTTTATCGGTGCCGACGAACTCCGTGCGCGAAAGCGATTGGATGGCTTGCAAGCGCAGCTGGCCGAACTTGGTATGGCACCAGCCGAAGTGGAGCTGCTGCCGCCGCCCTCCACGATCGATGCCGGCGCGCAGGCATTCACGCGGTTGCTGGAGCGTGCCCCGCAAATCCAGGCTGTGTTCTGCAGCAACGATATCCTCGGCGTGGGCGCGCTGCTGGCATGCCGGCAACGCGGTTGGCAGGTGCCCGGCCGCGTTGCCGTGGTGGGCTTCTCGGACCTGGCCATGGCCGCGGCAAGTTACCCGACCCTGACCACTGTGCAGGTACAGCCGCGCGAACTCGGACGCCAGGCTGGCGAGGTGCTGCTGCGCAGGCTGCAGGGGCTGGCGCGGCCGGGAAAGCGGGCGCAACGGGTGATCGACATCGGCTTTCGCCTCGTGCCGAGGGAGAGTGCCTAAGGAGAACGGCGAGCGTGTCTCAGTCCCCCGTGCAGTGCGATCGCCGCGTACAATTGGCGCTTGCCAGGAACAATCCCGCGATTTGACCCCGATCATTGGCATGCCTGCAAACAAGACCGACAGGCCTCAAAAAATGTCCGGCTCCCTCGTCGCTTCAGTGCCCCGCAACAGCGCAAAATCGCATCCCTCATCTGCCTGCGTCACCTGCTGAGCGAAGATCGCGCCATAGCCGCGCTGGTACCGCGGCGGCGGTGGCGTCCATACGGCGCGGCGGCGTCGCAACTCGGCGTCGTCGACCAGCAGTTCCAGTTTGCGCGCGGGGATATCGACCTCGATCAGGTCGCCCGTCTGCACCAGCGCCAGCGGGCCACCCACGAAGGATTCCGGGGCCACGTGGAGTACGCAAGCGCCGAAGCTGGTGCCGCTCATGCGCGCATCGCTGATGCGCACCATGTCGCGCACGCCCTGCTGAAGCAGTTTCTTCGGAATCGGCAATTGGCCCCACTCCGGCATGCCCGGCCCGCCCAGCGGCCCGGCATTGCGCAGCACCAGTACGCTATTGGCGTCGATATCGAGATCGGGCGCATCGATGCCCGCGTTGAGCGCCTCGTAGCTGTCGAACACCACCGCGCGGCCCGTATGCCGGTGCAGGTGCGGCTCGGCGGCGGCAGGCTTGATGACAGCGCCGTTGGGGGCGAGGTTGCCGCGTAGCACGGCGAGGCTGCCGCGTCTGACCAGCGCGCGTTCCACGGGCAGGATCACATCGTCGTCACGCACCGGAGCGCCGGCGATATTGTCGCCAAGGGTGCGGCCGTTAACGGTGAGCGCATCGACACGCAACAGCGGGCGCAGCCGCTCCAGCAGCGCGCGCAAGCCGCCCGCGTAAAAGAAGTCCTCCATCAGGTACTTGCCCGCCGGCCGCAGGTTGGCGATCAGCGGCGTGTTCGCGGCCAGTTCATCGAAGCGCTGGAGATCCAGTGCCACGCCGGCACGCCGCGCCATGGCCACCAGGTGCACCAGCGCATTGGTCGAGCCGCCCAATGCGAGCACGCATACCACGGCATTGTCGAACGCCTGGGCGCTGAGCAACCTGGATGGCGTCAGGTCTTCCCACACCATCTCCACTACGCGCTGCCCGGTTTGTACTGCCATCAGCGCGTGGCGCGAGTCTGGCGCGGGAATGGAGGCCGCGCCCGGTAGCGTCAAGCCCATGGCCTCAGCGGCGCTGGTCATGGTGGAGGCGGTGCCCATCGTCATGCAGTGGCCAGCGGAGCGGGCAATTCCGCCCAGTACCTCCTCCCAGTCGTCATGCGTAATGGTGCCCGCGCGCAGCTCGGCCCAGTTCTTGAACATGTCCGAACCCGATCCCAGCGTCTTGCCGCCCGCATTGCCACGCAGCATTGGCCCGGCCGGCATGAAGATGGCTGGCAGGTTCATCGACGTCGCGCCCATGATCAGGCCAGGCGTGGTCTTGTCGCAGCCGCCCATCAGCACCACGCCGTCAACAGGATAAGAGCGCAGCAGCTCTTCGGTTTCCATCGCCAGCAGGTTGCGGTACAGCAGCGCGCTGGGCTTCTGGAATGGCTCGGCAAGCGACATAGCCGGCATTTCCAGTGGAAAGCCGCCAGCCTGCCAGATGCCACGCTTGACCTCTTCCGCGCGCGCCTTGAAATGCGTGTGGCAGGGATTGATCTCGCTCCATGTGTTAAGGATGGCGATAACCGGCTTGCCGCCATATTCCTTCGCGCCAAAGCCGATCTGCGCCATGCGCGAGCGGTGGTTGAAGGTGCGCATGGACTCCTTGCCGAACCAGCGGTGCGAGCGCAAATCTTGGGGCGTCTTGCGGGTTGTCTGCTGTGCGTCTGTCATGTCTGGCCGCCGCTATGCTTAACCGCGCACCGGCGTGGACCACACGCCGGCCGCCTGCAACAGCCCCCGCGTGTAGCCCAGCGCGAAGGACATGAAGCGCTCGCGGTTCTCGTCGAGATCCGACACCGGCACGTGGTCCGGGCACAGCGGTCCCTTGTAGCCACCACGCTGGTAGGCATTGATGGCCTGGAACATATCGACGTCGCCTTCATCCGGGAAGACTTCCTGGAAGTCGAGATAGCCGCCGCGGATATTGCGGAAGTGGACCATGAAGATGCGGCCGGTCGCGGCGAACTCCTCGATCACTGGGATCATGGCGCGGCCCGGCTCCTTGAACATCTCGGCCACCGTGCCCTGGCAGAAGTTCAGGCCGTGGTTGGCACTCGGGCTGAGGGCGAGGAACTTGCGGATGCCATCGGCGGAGCCCACCACGTGCTCGATGCCGTTGAGGCCGCCCACCGGGTACGCCGGGTCGTGTGGATGGCAAGCCAAGCGCACGCCGGCGAGGTCGGCGGCGGGCACCAGGCCTTCCACCAGGAATTCGATGGCGTCCCAGCCGGCCTTCTCGGTTACTGGAGGCACATCGCGCGCCATCTTCTGCCCGCACAGCATGGCGGTTTCCGCATCGCCTTCATCCTGGTTGGTGGGATAGCCCACGCCCCAGTAGGAATGCTTGCGATCGTCATCCGCCGAATACTCGGCATAGGCAAAGCCGGAGTTTTTCGCGCCGCCGCGCCCCGGCTTGAGCCCGGTACGGGTGATGCCCACCATCTGCACGTTGTACTTGAGACAGGTAATGCCAGCGTCGGCCGCCTTCTGGACATTCTGCGCCAGCACGTCGCGCTGCCTGCGCGCGCCTTCCAGGTCCACCAGCGAATCCAGCAGGATGGAGCCCACGTCCAGCGCGAACACATCGAGCTTGAGGCCGAAGCTCTCCACCCACTTGCGATAGGCGGTGAGCTTGCCGGTATCCCACGCGCAGACGCCGCCGCTGGCCGACACCAACTCGGTGCCGCGGTTATCCAGCACCACGCTCTCTACCCCGAGTTGGGTGGAAAGGCGCAGACGGCGCTCGTCAGGGTTGAGTAGCTGTTCGCTGATGTACATGGTGCGTCTCCTGGATACTGGAATGCTGGATGTTTGTTGTACGGGGTGCGGCGTCTTGGCCGCCACGTCGCTCGACTCGGGGGAGCAGTACGTCCACCCCCAATGAACACGTGTTCATTCTTCTGCAAGCGAGGGGAGTCGGCAAGCGCGGAACGAGGGGAAGACCGGCAAACGTTCCGCACCGTCCCAGCATATGGAAAATATCGCGCGTTGCACCGTCCACGTGTGCCGCTGCGACGGAAGCCCGCTATGGCACATCGGACCTGGCAGCCGCCGCGGCCCTTCGTGGTCACTACTCCTCCTTGACCACCACGTCGTGACTCGGGTCACGCGCGCAGCGATGATTTGCTACTCCATGCCGCACATCTGCGCCACATTTCCCAAGTTATGGGACACAAGGCACCCTTGCCACCCGCTGCCGCTATCTTCTTCCGATCGTCTTCTCTAGCATGCAGGCCATACGCCCCGGCACCACCCCGCCGCGGGACGCGCCGGCATTTAGAGCCCGGCGCCATTGCCATCAAACAAGTTTGGAGACCGCCATGTCAGTCGTCATGACATCCGCCCCCACGACCCCGGCGGCGCCCGCGTCCGCTGCTGCACCCACTACCCCCGCACAACCGACGGCCGCCTCCGTTGCCAGCGGACGCTACCGCTACCTGATGCTGGCCCTGATCACCATCGTGCTGGCGCTGAGTACCGGCGACCGCGCCACGCTATCGGTCGCAGGCCCGCATATGAGCAAGGACCTGGCGCTGGACGCCGTGCAGATGGGCTGGTTGTTTTCTTCGTTTGCATGGGCTTATGTGCTGAGCCAGGTGCCGGCCGGCTGGCTGGTGGACAAGATCGGTGCCAAGCAGGCCATCGGCCTGGGGCTGGTGCTGTGGTCGCTCACCACGCTGCTGATGAGTATGGTGCATTGGTTTGCCTTTGCCTTCATAGCGCTGCTGGTGCTGCGCTTCCTGCTGGGGGCGATGGAGTCGCCGGTGGGCCCATCGTCCGGGCGCGTGATCGCCGCATGGTTCCCATCCGCGGAGCGCGGCGTGGCTGGCGCGATCTTCAATAGTGCGCAGTACCTGTCGCTGGTGGTGTTCACGCCGCTGATGGGCTGGCTCGACCACCGCTTTGGCTGGCAGCACATCTTCTCGGTGATGGGCGCGCTGGGGCTGCTGCTCGCATGGGCGTGGTATCGCTTCTATCACGCACCCGCCGCGCATCCGCGCGTGACGCAGGCGGAGATCGACTATATCGAGCAAGGCGGCGCGCTGGTGCATCTCGGCGGCAAGAGCGCCAAGGGCAGCAAGGGCCCGACGCTGGCGCAGCTCGGCCAGCTGTTCCGGAGCCGCATGCTGGTAGGCATCTTCCTGGCACAGTACTGCATCAGCGCCATCACCTGGTTCTTTGTCTCGTGGTTTCCCAGCTATCTGGTGAGTGGGCGCGGCTTTACCATCCTGCAAGCTGGCTTCGTTGCCGCTGTGCCAGCCATCTTCGGATTTATCGGCGGCGTGTCCACCGGCTTCGTGTCGGATGCGCTGCTGCGCCGCACCGGCTCGCTGACGATGGCGCGCAAGTTGCCTATCACCATCGGCCTGTTGCTCAGCGCCACCATGATCGCCTGCAACTACGTTGACACCGACTGGGTCGTGATCGCGCTGATGAGCCTGGCGTTCTTCGGCAAGGGCTTCGGCTCGCTGGGCTGGACCGTGGTAGCCGACACCGCGCCCGCCACCATCGTGGGCAGCACCGGAGGCGTGTTCAACGCGGTGGGCAATATCGCCGGCATCGTCACGCCGATCGTAATCGGCTACATCGTGGCTGACACGCACTCCTTCAATGGCGCGCTGGTATATGTTGGTGCCCATGGACTGCTGGCCATCCTGAGCTACTGGCTGATCGTGGGTAAGATCGAACGCGTGGAGTTGTCTGAAACGGACTGAGGCGGTTTCATGCTTACTCAGCAGCCCTTCCGCAATTTCCAACTGGAAGCAGGAGGACACTACGGTAGCGGATCTTCACGCGACGAGCGCCGTTTTTCGTACGAAGGCAACCATTACCGCAAGAAATGCCCACTGAGACCGAATTGAGTCTGGGTAAGGACGGGGTAGAAGTATGGGCGTGCAATGCCGTGTATGCTGCCGCCCATTTCGACTTTGCACCGGTTCCAACCCACCGCTCGCCGACGGGCAACTGACGGCCGGATGATTCGCCAGGCCGTGGGGTACATTTCGCACCCGATAAACAGTCGAGTCAGTCCATTTTCGGCGACCCGGGCGCTATGTTCAATGCTGCTTCCGCGCGAAGACTAGTGCCTTTGGCGACTGTGTTGCCGCCGGTGTCCCGTAGCAGCTCCTCGTACATGCGTACGGAGAGTCTTGTAACAACGATAGAGGGTTCGGAACAAAGGGATCGTCGCCCACGTCAGGCCGATTCACTGGCCGACATAGTGCAACAGCTGACGAGGCAGCGACCAGGTGAGCAACCTCGGCCGGATCACCGAAGCGCCCGGCCGGGCTATCACAAACCACGGTCGCCACCGGGCCGGCCTAGCCGAGAGTATGGCCGCTTGCACGCAGATACCAGTTGGATGTCAGCTCGTTGGAACGCCGTAGCGCTTGAATAGGGCCTCGAAGAATGCTTTCACGTCGGCCTTCGCTGTGGGCGGCTGCAGTTCCGCTGCCCCGAAGCGAAAAACTTCATAGCCGGCGAGCTTGAGTTCGCGGTCGGCCTTAACCATCTGTGCATAGCGCTGCACGTCGGCGCTGCCCGTGGCGTCTGCATAGTGGTGCTTGCCGTCGACCTCGATCACGACCCGCACGCCCTGCGGCAGCAGGAGCAGGAAGTCCATGCGAAACCTGAGGAGCGCATCTGGCCCTCGCTCCTTGACCGTCCGTGGGTCCCAATGCAACCAGACTTCGGGCAGCAGCGCCGGCAGGTTAGGCACAGCACTGCGAAACCCCTCGAAGAAGGCATCGAACAGCAAGTTTTGCGGTGGGGAGTTGCGTGGCAGGCTGGACTTGAGGCGCGTGTACAGCGAGCGCTTGGCCTGCGTGGCGTCGGCGATCTGCTCTGCCTCGCCCCACCACTGCTGCAGATCGTTCCAGCGTAGCCCGTCATTGCCGATGGGCCGGTCGTAGACGAGCACCTTGTCCGCGTTGGTGACGATCTCGACGTCATTGTCCAGCGCGTCGCGAAAGCGCAGGTCGGGCTTGTCGGGCGAGGCGAAGATGAGATTTTTCGGCTGGCCCTTGGTCCCAGCGCGCAGTGAGACCAAGGAGAAGATCGGGTAACCGCCTTCAGAGTCGGTCTCGCGTAGCTCGACGCCGCAACTGCGCAGCGGCTCGTTGACACAGGCGACGAAGTGGCGTTGCGCGGCCTCGTCGGGGCGCACGTCGGCCGAAGCCAGTCCCTCAAGAAACAGCGCGAATCGCGGGTCGGAGGCGTCATATGCGCCCAACTGGTCGAACAGCACCTCAGCCGGCCAGTCCTCCGGGTTGCGATGGACGTGCTGCTGGATTTCAGCGCGCAATCCCGTGGGCTCTCCGCCCAACAGGTGCATCCAGTCATCGGCATCCAAGATCCACAGCCGCTCCAGCAGTTCGTCGAACCTGCGGGCATCCCCATACAGCTCTTCGCTATTCAGCCTGCGCGCGACCTCGCGGCGATATCGCTTCGGGATAGGTGGCCACAGACGGTCGCTCCAGAGGATGTCCTGAATCTGGTTGCGCGTAGTGGCGTTGGGTGGGCGGCGTTCCAACAGCTTGCGTGCAACTGCCGGCAGGTCCGGGTCCGCTACAGCGTCGAAGCTGGCGGCTATGCGCTCGCGCTTGGAACCATCAGCGCCAAGCGCCGGCAGCCCCAATTCTTCGCAAAGCGTCGGCAACAATGTGTGGGTGCCGGCATCCTTCAGCGCGGTGACGAGAGGCTCAAGCAGGTTGCGAAGCCGCGCGTAGTCCATAGGCGTGCGACTCAACCTCTCAGCGCCATGGCGCGCAGCAGCGCGTCGATCTGCCCGAACGCATCTTGTTGCCATTGTTCGGGCGTCCGATCGCCTAACGCGTGCGTGTCTTCGACGAAGCGTCTCACGCAGGTGGGCCCGTAACCCTCGAAGGTGTCGAACTTGTCGGCGATGTGTCGGAAACCGCGCTCGCCACTGGCATGCCCCAGCAATACGCGACATTCCTGTGCCAGCACTTCGATACCGCCGGGGTAGTTTCGCACGCAGTAGTAGATGTCGTAGGCGTCCTTCTGCTTGTAGCGGCCCGCCAGTGCGTGACCTTTCATGGCAAGAAGAGCGGGAATTGAGCACACCGCGATCTCCACCCGGTTGGTTCCGCCGTCGGGCATCGCCCCTGCCACAGCGACCAGCTGGTAGAACCGCATCGCCAAGTCGGCGCCGTCCGCCCGCTGCACAGCGAAGTCGCTAATCAAGGGAGGATCGTTCTTGACGATCTCCGCGTCGCGCGGCATCAAGAAGTCGACCACGATGTCGATCGCTTCCCCACCATCTCGCGTCGTAACCTGGCGAACCAACTGGAAGCGCCGAAGCCCCTCGCGCTGCGCGTATCCATGGCCTTGAAGAGCACCGATCAAGGTCGCGTACTCGCCATCGCCCAGTGCTTCCGCGTCCAGTCCTACGTCCACGTCGAGTGTGCCAACGTGCGGCATATCCTCGTTGGCGAGCAGCAGCCAAGGAACTGCGCCGCCAATGATGGCGAACTTGCCCTTGAAGCTGCCAAGGATCTGGCCGATCTCGATCAGCACTGACTTCACGGCTGCGGTCGTCCGATCGTCGTATTCGGCGGCCGACTGTGGTTCCTGGGGTGTCATTTGGGCCATGAGAGCCTTTCTAGGCGCAGGTGCTCAGCGGCCTCCGCGCCGCGTTCGCCCGCAATGGATAGATCAAGGTAGGTCTGGACGGGGCTCGTGCAAATCGCGCCCGGGGCAGGTTCAACCGTGTCAGCGAGTAGGCCCAAGTCCTTCGGGACGGTGACGACCACGTTCTCCCCCTTAGAGGCAGTCGCGAGCTTCAGTGCTGCTTGGAGCTTGCGCAGACCATCTTCGTCAGCGAAGAAGTAGTGGGTGCCGGTTCGCCCATAAGGCGCAAGCCACTGTGCGGCCGAAAAGGAGGCAAAGGCAGCATGGCCCTGGCCATCTTGTGTGCCCAACGCATTGCGGGCCGCGCCTTCCAGCGCGCTGCCGTGCAACGGCGTGTAGAACCGCAGCCGCTCGCCTGACGGCGGGGTGTAGCTGTCCCGCCATGCGTCAAGCAGCGCGTCGGGCGCTGAGAGGACGAGGCCATCGTCCGACGCGCTCGCCCATTCCCGATCAATCAAGCCGGTGCGCACATTGCTGACGTGCCCCAGGCTGACTCGGGAGATTTCCGACAACTCGGTGACGCGCCAAGCACGGTCGGGCTCGCGCAGCATGGCGCGTAGAACCTGGGCCGACTTCGGCCTGAACAGCGACTTTAGTTCGCGTTGTTCGGCCGCGGGCTTGTCTGCCACCATGCGTTCGATGAACACGCCGCCGAAGGCGATCCGGGCGTTTCCCTCCAGGTCGAGATAGCCGACGCCCTTTTCCGCACACAATTGCCTCACCGCAGGTGAGAGGTAGGGTGCGATAAAGACGGGCGTCGCCTGCGGGGCTCGCTGCGCCACGTAGTTACGCAGTTCGAGCAGCGCGGAACGGGCGTACCGCGGTTGGCCGTTCGACTTGTACCCGCAGATGAGCAGGTGCTGCCGCCCGTCCACGAGCAACCGGGCGATCAAGTCGGGCCGCCAATCGCCGGACACGGCGGCGGCTTCGATGCCTTCGATCTGAAGGATCGGGATCTTCTCAAGCAGCCGTCGCAACGCCTCGCCGGCACGGGCTTCTGCCTCTTTCATAGGATGAGCCTCTTTCAGCATCCGCTGAAAATACCATATTTCTTGAAATATACCCAAGATTTCACTGGAGCGCGCGTTTTCACCAGATGCTGAAAGTGAGGTCTATGGTGAAAGTCTTTGCATGGTGGCAGCCAGAGCGAGCCGTACCGAGCTGCTTAAGAGGCTCATCGGGCACGGCCAACGACAGCACCGACTCTGCCGCGCCGGCTTTCTTGGCATACCCGAAAGTGCGCCGGCTCACACCCTGGCTGTGCGGTGAAATGGTGCCCACTGGTCCGGGCCGATTGACTTCAAGCCCAAATACCCGCAGGCCCAAATCAGGTGGTCGTAGAGCGTCTTGTACCGGCGATATAGGGTCCGAAGCGATGCGATCGTCGGCGTCGGTAAGCCGAGCCGCTGGCCGATGTAGTGGAGCAACTGGCGCGGCAGCGTACTGACCTGGCCGAGGCTATGCCCACTTGCGCGCAGAAATACCAGTTGGATGGCCGCTCAGGCGCGCGATCGTGCCGAAAGCGCACATTTATCGCCGCGACGTCGCTGTCGGTCAGCGCGAAATACCGTTCCACATCGAATTCCGACAGACGAATCGACAACCGGTCACTTCCCACATAGCGAAATCCCAAGCCCGGCATATCTTGCCCCCATCGAGATGGCGCGATCCGAATCGCGGGCGGCTATGTTACGCCCTCCTCTCATTCGCAGCGGCCAACAGGTGTGGGCTCTTCGGAACGCGTTGTCGACAAAGGCTTTCGGGGAAACCGCCAGATTTTGCACGAAAAGTACGATTACCCCAGCCCCAAAACCACCCCCCTAAATACTTGCTTCCCCGTTTCGTCCAACAAGGTGACGGGCGCCATATCGGTGGCGCCGGATGATCCAGTACCGAACGGGAGCTTTCCATGAGTTTCGATCGCGACGACGCCACATTCCTGGTTCTCGTCAATCACGAGGAGCAGTATTCGATCTGGCCTGACTACAAGGCCATTCCGGGCGGATGGCGCGCGGCGGGCTTCAGCGGTGGCAAGCAGGCCTGCCTGGACTATATCGAGCGCACGTGGACCGATATGCGTCCGCTGAGCCTGCGCCGCTTCATGGAGGATCCAACGCGGACGAACGCCTGACCATGGCCGCGTTGCAGCTGTTCTGCCTGCCGCACGCGGGGGCCAGTGCCACGACGTATCTGCGCTGGCGCCGCCTGTTGCCGGCCGATATCGTGCTGGTTCCGCTGGAGCCGCCCGGCCGTGGCGCGCGTCTCGACGAGCCGCTGCTGCGGGATTTCGAGGACCTCGCAAGCGCGATGACCGATGCCCTGTGCCGGCATCGCGCGCATGCCGGCATGCCGTATGCGCTCTTCGGCCACAGCATGGGCGGCTTGCTTGCCTGGCGGGTCTGCCATCTGCTGCGCGAGCGTGGCTATGGCTTGCCGCGTGGCCTGGTCGTTTCCGGCTGCGCCGCACCCACCCGACGGGATTCCCGGCGCCTGGCCGCCATGCGCGGCGACGCGGCACTGGCCGAGGACCTTCGCAAGCACGGCGGCACGCCCGAGGCCGTCTTTGCCGATCCCGAGCTGCTGCGCATGACGCTGGACGTGCTCGATGCCGACTATCGCGTCTGCGAGAGCTTCCAGCGTGCCGACGTCCCACCGCTGCCGATGTCGCTGCATGTCTTCGCGGGCCACGACGATCCGATCCTGCCCGCCGACCTCCATGCCTGGGCCATCGAATCCCAGGTCGGCCACACGTTGGACTGGTTTGCCGGCGGGCATTTCTTCCTGCACGACGATCCGGCCGCAGTGGTTCGCCGCCTCGTGACCCATCTGGAGGCGCCTCAGGCATCCACCATGCCCGCGTTTGCGTGACGCCCGCCGCGTCGCCCAAGCATCCACGCCAACCGTCTTCCTGAAAAGTCGATCCCAAGTATGCAGTCCGCTCCAAACGTCCCAACCACGCTGGTGGCCCACCTCGGCCAACTGGCCGTGCACCGCGCCGGCGATACCGCACTGATCACCATCGACGCCGCCGGCGATACCCGCTACGACTACGCCTCGCTCGATGCCCGCGTGCGCGCCCTCGCCTCCCATCTGGTGTCGCGCGCCGCGCCCGGCGACCGCGCGATGCTGCTGCTCGACAGCGGGATCGATTATATGACCGCGTTTTTCGCCTGCCTCTATGCGGGATTGATCGCCGTGCCCGCTTTCGAGCCCGGCGCGGTCCGCTCGGCGCAGGTCGCGCGATTGCGCGCCATGGCCAGCGATGCGGACCCCGCGCTGCTGCTGACCAGCACGGCGCAGGCCACCGCGCACCACGATGCGCTGGCCGCCATCGCACCGCGTGCCGCCGTGATCCTTGCCGATGATCCGCAGCCGCCCGCGCGGGACGACTGGCATCCCTACCCTGCCGGCCCGGACACGCTGGCCTTCCTGCAATATACGTCGGGGTCCACGGCTTCGCCGAAGGGCGTCATGGTCAGCCATGGCAATGTCATTGCGAACGAGGTGGCGATCGCGACCGGCATGGACGTGCGGGCCGGCGACACGATGGTCAGCTGGCTGCCGCTGTATCACGACATGGGCCTGATCGGCGGCCTGCTGCAGCCCATCCACAGCGGCGTGCCCGTGGCGATGATGTCGCCGCAGTTCTTCCTGGAGCGGCCGGCACGCTGGCTGCAGGCCATCAGCCGGCATCGCGGCACGCTGTCGGGGGGCCCCGATTTCGCCTATCGGCTTTGCGTCGAACGCGTGCGCGACAGCCATTTCGAAGGGCTCGACCTGTCGAGCTGGGACGTCGCATTCTCGGGCGCGGAGCCCGTGCGCGCCGACACGCTGCGTGCCTTCGTCGACCGCTTCGCACCGGCCGGCTTCCGCAAACAGGCGCTGTATCCATGCTATGGCCTCGCCGAGGCTACGCTGTTCGCCACTGGCGGCAAGCGTGGCACGGGTATGCTGAGCGAGCGTTTCGACCCTGCCGCCCTGGCACAGGGCCTTGGGAAGACGGCGAATGCCACCGACAGCGGCATGGAACTGGTCGCCTGCGGATTCCCCCGCGCCGACGATACCGTGCGCATTGCCGATCGGGATGGCCGGGCAGTCGCGGATGGGCACGTTGGCGAGATCGAAATCGCGGGCCCGAGCGTGGCCCACGGCTACTGGCGCAATGCCAGCGCCACGGCGGCCACGTTCACTGGCGACGCCGGTGCCGAACGCTGGCTGCGCACCGGCGATCTCGGCCTGATGCGCGCTGGCCAGCTCTACATCGCGGGCCGGCGCAAGGACCTGATCATCGTACGCGGCCAGAACCTCTATCCGCAGGATATCGAGCAGGCTGTGGAAGCGAAGGTCACCGCCGCGCGCCGTGGCCGCGTGGCGGCGTTTCCCGTGCAGGGCCCCAATGGCGAGGCGATTGGCATTGCCGTCGAGATCTCGCGGCCGGACCAGAAGCGCATCGGACATGTGGCGCTGGTCCAGGCGCTCGCGGAAGCGGTCGGCAATGCCTGTGGCGAAACGCTGGCCGTGGCGCTGCTGCTGAACCCCGGTGGCCTGCCCAAGACCACCAGCGGCAAGCTCCAGCGCAGCGCGTGTCGGCAGGGTTGGCTCGAAGACGGCCTGGACGCCTGCGCCGTGTGGTCGCATGGCGCCTTCTCGCGCGGCGGAATCTCCGTCAACGGCCAGGCCCCGGCCGCCGATGAGCCCCCTCGCGGCGAAGCCGAGATCGCCCTTGCCGCGTTGTGGCAAGAGCTGCTGGGCGCGGCGCCCGCCGACCGGCAGGCTCATTTCTTTGCGGCCGGCGGCAGTTCGCTGACGGCCGCGCGCCTTGTGGCACGCCTGCGTGAGCGATTCGGCGCGGCGGTGCCCATGCGTCTGCCGTTCGAGCACCCTACGCTCGCCGCCTGTGCGGCCGCGCTGGAGTCGCTCCAAGTCGGCGGCAACGATGGCGCCGACGCGCCGATTGCGCGTGCACCGCGTACCGGCGAGATGCCGCTGGCGCCCCCGCAGCAGCGCATGTGGCTGACGGACCGCATTGCCGCGCCCGCTGACCGCTGGATCTACAACATGGCCGGCGGCCTGCGCCTTGCCGGCCCGCTCGACGCGCAGGCCATGCGCGCAAGCCTGAACGCGCTCGTCGAACGCCACGAAATCCTGCGTACGTCCTATCCGGCCGACGCGAACGGTGCGCCCACCGCGCGCATCGCGTCCGCGCTGACGATCGATCTGCCGTACCACGACCTGTCGTCGCTGGACGCATCCCAGCGCGCGGCGGCCTTGCACGAACTGGCCGAAGCCCAGGCGCGCGAACCATTCGATCTGTCCAGCGCCTCGCTGCTGCGCGCGCGGCTCGTGCGGCTGGCCGACGACGATCACGCGCTGCTGCTCACGCTGCACCATATCGTCGGCGATGGCTGGTCCATCGACATCCTGCTCGATACGCTCGCGGCCGGCTACAACGCCGCCATCGCGGGCACCGCGCTCGATCTGCCGCCGCTGCCGATCCAGTACGCGGATTACGCCGTCCATCAGCATGGCGCGGACGGCGCGCGGTCTCAGCCATCCGATACCTCGTTCTGGCGCGATGCGCTGCAAGGCGCGCCGCGCCTTACGACGATCCCGTCGCCAAACCGTCGCCCGCCCGTGGCCTCGACCACCGGCGCCGCATGCCACAGCGAGCTTCCCGATGCGCTGCTGGCGCGCGTCGATGCGCTGGCCCGTGCCCACGGCGCCACGCGCTACATGGTGCTGCTGGCAGCCTTCCACGCGCTGCTGCACAGGCTGGGCGGTGCCGAAGACCAGTTGGTCGGCATCGACGTGGCCGGCCGCACGCGGCGCGAGCTGGAGGAACTGATCGGCTTCTTCGTCAACGTGCTGCCGCTGCGCGCGCGGCCCCATGCCGCGCTGACGTTCGCCGCCCTGCTGGCCCAGTTGCGCGATGCCACGCTGGCCGCTTTCGATCATCAGGCTCTTCCCTTCGAGCGCATTGTCGAAGTGGCCGGCGTGCCGCGCGAGCGCGCGTGGCACCCGCTGGTCCAGATGCTGTTCGTGCTGCAGAACACGCCTGCCGACGCGCGCCAGTTCGCGGGCCTGCGCGCCGAACGCCTGCCGACGCCTGTCCACGCCGCCAAGTTCGACCTCGCCGTGTTCCTCGCCCCCCACGCCGATGGGCTGCGCGCCGAATGGGTCTACGCGACGGCCCTGTTCCCGCGCGCCACCGCGCACCGCATTGCCGATGCCTACGGCGCCGTGCTGGCCCAGGCCGTGTCGAACCCCTCCCTTCCGTTGTCCGGCCTCGTTGTGCCGGCCGGCCTTTGCGAACTCGCTACCGATATGCCCGCCATGACTTCCAGCCAGATTTCCTGTCCCGGCAAGCTCGACAAGCTCGCCAAGCTCAACAGACTCGGCAAGGTCGCCGGGCTCCCGAAATCGGTGGCAGAGGCGGCTCCGGCCGCGCCGCTCGTGCGGACGTCGTTCCTGTCGCCGGGCCAGACCTTCCCCATCGTGATCGAACCGACCACGCCGGACCTGGACCCCGTGGCATGGGCGCTGGCCCATCGGCAGGACATCGAGGCCACGCTGTGCCGCCACGGCGGCATCCTGCTGCGCGGCTTCGGCCTGCGCACGCCGCAGGAGTTCGAACGGTTCGCGGAATCGATCGAGCCGGGGCTCTATGGGTCGTATGGCGATCTGCCGAAGAAGGAAGGCGGCCGCAACACGTATCGCTCCACGCCGTATCCGGAGCGCGAGATGATCCTGTACCACAATGAAAGCGCGCACCTGTCGCGCTGGCCGCGCAAGCAATGGTTCTTCTGTGAGCTGCCCTCGCCCGTCGGCGGTGCCACGCCGATTGTCGACTGCCGCGAGATGTATCGCCGGCTGCCGCGCGAACTGGCCGCCCGCTTCGAAAGCAAGGGGCTGCGCTACGTGCGCACGTTCAACGACAAGCTCGATGTGAGCTGGCGCGACTTCTTCAAGACGGACTCGCGCGACGAGGTGGAGGCCCGGCTGCGCGCCTCGGGCACCGATTTCGCATGGCTGGACGCCGATACGCTGCAGACCCGCGAGCAATGTCCCGCCGTGATTGCCCACCCGGTCACCGGCGAGCGCAGCTTCTTCAATCAGGTGCAGCTGCACCACACGGCCTGCCTGGACCCCGAGGTGCGACGCGACCTGCTGGAGATCGTCGGCCCGCAGCGGATGCCACGGCAGGTGCTGTTTGGCGACGGCAGCCCGATTGGCGACGACGTGATGACGCTGATCGGCGAACTGTATGAAGCCTGCGCCGTGCGCTTCCAGTGGCGCCAGGGCGACGTGGTCATGCTCGACAACATGCTGGCCGCCCACGCGCGCGATCCGTTCGAGGGGCCGCGCAAGATCGTCGTGGCGATGGGCGACATGTTCGAGCGCAGCGACTTGCCGGCATTGGCGGGCCGTCCCGCTACGGCGGACAGCGCTGAAGTGGCCCTGGCCACGGTGGAGGGCTGAACGATGAATGCTATCGTCCATCCGTTCGGCACAGGAAGCGATTTCCCGGGCCACGCCCAGGCCCTTGGCCGCGAACAGCGGGCATTCGAAGCACACGCGGACGTACCGCTCACGCTGACAGCCACTCTCGACGGCACGCTCGATTCCGAGCGCCTGCAGCGGGCACTGGCGCACGTCGCCGCGCGCCATCCGGCTGCGCGCCTGGCATTCGGACGCGTCGACGGCCTGCGCGGACTGCGCCAGCATTTCGAAGGCCCGGCGCCCGTCATGACGCTGTCGGCGCCTGCCGCCCGTGGTGATGTGCCGGCCTTGCAGGCAAGCGTCCAGCGCCTTCGCGAACCGGGCGACCCCGAACGTACGTACGTATCGCTGGCCGCCAATCCGCTCGCCATCGATGGCCCGAGCCTGGTCACGCTGATGCGCGAACTCGCGCAGGCGTACGCCGACGATGCCGTGCCGGCCGGGGAAGCCCCGCTGTCCTATGCCGATTACCTCGAGTGGACCGCCGGTCTCGCGCAGGACAACGTCGAGGCCGGGCAAGCCTACTGGCAGGCCGTGCGCGACCGTCTTGCCGGGTTCGACGCCCCGCGCCTGCCATGGCGGCAGGCGGGCACGGCGCCCATGGGCGCGCTGCGCACGCTATCGGCACCACTGCTGGAGGCAGATGCCGCTGCGCTCGCCGGCCTGGCCAGCCAGCTCGACCTGCCGCTCGTGCATGTGCTGCAGGCGGCATGGTGGCTGCTACTCGCCCGACTCGATCCCACGGGCCGATTCTGCGCGGGCTGGTGGCAAGATAGCCGCGACGATTTCGAGGCGCTGGCCGGCGCCGTCGGCCGCTACGAGTCGGTGCTCCCCGTCACGGTAGAGCCCGACGCGGAACGCAGCGTCGCCGATTGGCTCGGCCAGTTCAGCGCCCAGCTTCAGCAGCACGCGGGCTGGCGCGAGCACGCCACGGCGGATGCCGCGTCCGGCACGCCGACGCGTATCGGCTTCGCCACCGCCGGCCCTGCCCTGCTCCGCGCGCATCACGGCGATATCGCATGGCGTATCGCTGCGCCGCAGGCCCCGACGCCGGGCGTCGAGCTGGCGCTGCACGTCCATGCCGGCGATGCTGGTTTGCCGGGCGAACTGGCGCTGCACTATTCGGCTGAGCACTATCGCGCCGACGCGATGGCCTGCCTGCTCGACCAGTACCTGACCCTGCTGCGGACCCTGCCGACGCAGTCGGGGACCACCGTCTCGGCGCTGCCGCTGGCCACGGCCGCGGATCAGGCTCGTATCGCGGCGCTGCACGGTCCGGCGCTGCACGTCGGCACCCAGATGCTGCCGCAGCGGCTGGCACACTGGGCCGCCGAACGGCCACTGGCCGCCGCGCTATCCACCGGTGGGCGCCAGTGGGGCTATGCGGAACTGTCCGCCGCCGTCGATGCGCTGGCGAGCCATCTGCCGTCACTGGGTTGGCGCCCGGGCCAGCCGGTGGGCCTGCTGCTGCCACGTTCCGGCGAACTCGTGATCGCGCTGCTTGCGGTGATGCGTGCCGGTGGCGCCTATCTGCCGCTGGACCCCGCATGGCCGCCGCAGCGGCGCGCGCGGATCCTGGCGGACGCCGGCGCCACGCTGGTGCTGACCGACGCCGCGCACCTCGCGGACGCAGCCGGTCCGACACCCCACGCGGATGTCGCCGCGTGGCCGGCGTCTTCGTCCGGCGTCACGTCCGGGGCGTCGCTGCCCGATATTGAAGCGGACCAGACGGCCTACGTGCTCTACACGTCGGGCTCCACGGGCACGCCAAAGGGGGTGCCGATCTCGCACGCCCAGTTGCTCAACTATGCGGCGGCCTCCGGCCAGGCGCTGCGGCTCGATCGCTGCGAGCGCTTTGCGCTGACGTCCACCGTGGCGGCCGATCTCGGCAACACCACGCTGTTCGGCGCGTTGTGGCATGGCGGCTGCCTCTGCGTGGCGGACGACGCCGATATGCAGGATGCCGCCAGCTTCGCCCGCTTCCTTGCCCGCGAACAGGTGGACTGCCTGAAGATCGTCCCGTCCCATCTCGATGCGCTGCTCGGCGGCGATGCGGCGCCGCTGGCGCTGCCGCCGCACGCCACGGTGGTGGTGGGCGGCGAAGCGGCCTCGCCGGCATTGCTGGCGCGCCTGCGCAAACGTGCACCCGATGTCCGCCTCTGCAATCACTACGGCCCCACGGAGACCACCGTGGGCATCCTGGTCCACGAAGCGGGCCGTGCCGCCGACCTGCCGGAAGCGCCCCTGCCGCTGACGCGTGTCCTGGCGAACTGCGAGGCTCATGTCCGCACTGTGGCGGGGCAGCCGGCGACGGTCGGTGAAACGGGCGAACTCTATCTGGGCGGCGCCCAGCTTGGCGCCGGCTATCTCGGTGGCGTGGCCAGTGACGCCTTCGTCCCGCATCCCGAGCACCCTGGCCGGCGGCTTTACCGCAGCGGCGACCTTGCACGCTATCTGCCCGAAGGCGGTATCGAGCTGATTGGCCGCGCCGACAGCCAGATCAAGATTCGCGGATTCCGTATCGAGTGCGGCGAGATCGAACAGGCATTGGACGCACTGCCCGGCGTCCGTCAGGCGGTCGTGCTGCCGGTGACGGCCGACGACGGTACGACACGTCTGGCCACGTGGCTCGTGCCCGAGGCGGAAGCGGATGGCGCGCTGACGGCCGCGCGACGCAATGCACTGCGCCAGGCGCTGGCGGAGCGCCTGCCCGATCCGATGATTCCCGCGCAGTGGATTGCCGTCGCGGCGCTGCCGCGCTTGCGCAACGGCAAGATCGATCGCCGGGCACTCGCTGCTTCGGCTCTTGCCGAGCCGGCCGGGGCGTCCGGCCCGTCCCGCGAGCCGGACAGCGCGCTGGAAGCGCTGCTGCTCGACCAACTGCGCGATCTGCTTGGCGCGCCCACGCTGGCGGTCCATGACGATCTGTTCGAGGCCGGCGGCCATTCGCTGCTGGTCATCAAGCTGGTGGCGCGGATTCGCAAGCTGCTGAAGCTGGAAATCGCGCCTGCGGTGGTGTTCGACGCCCCGAGTGCCGCCGCGTTGGCCAGCGCCCTGCGGGCCACGGCTACGGACCCCGATGGCCTGGAGACGCTCGCCGGCCTGCAACGCCAGTTGGCGGCGATGTCTCCGGAGGCCCTTGCCGCCCTGCGCGCATCGGCCGGCGCCACGGCATGACGACAGCCCCCGGCGCGATGGACGCGCCGGGGCGTCGAACGATCGGGATACCGGGAAAACAGGCTACTTCTTCAGGACCGCATTCATGACGCAATCTTCCAACGCTGCTCAGCAGGCAGCGCTGCTGGCGCTTCTGCTGGAGCAGGACGCCGAATCCGCAACGCACGCGGCCGCCCAATTGCCTGCTGGCGTGGATGCCGACGCCATGGCGTCCACTGGGCCAGCCGATGGCGGCGACGCCCCGCTGTCGTTCTCGCAGCAGCGGCTGTGGTTCCTGCTGCAATACGAGCCGGGCAGCACTGCCTACAACCAGACGCGCGCCTATGTGCTGCGCGGGGCGCTGGACCGCGCCGCGCTGGATGCCGCGCTGCGCGCCGTGATGGCGCGGCATCCGGCGCTGCGCACGCGCTTCGTCGCCGATGCGGCCACGCCGGGCGCGCTGCCGCGACAGGTGGTGGAGCCCTCGCTGGCGTTTGCGCTGGCAGAGGCCCCGCTGGCGATGGGCGCTGACGCGCTGCACGCCCGCATCGACGCCGAAGCCGCGCGGCCGTTTGACCTGGGCCAGGCGCCGCTGCTGAGGGCGACGCTGCTGATGCGCGCCCCCGACGACCACGTGCTGCTGCTGTCGCTGCACCACATCGTCTCGGACTTCGTCTCGAATGTCGTGATTGCGCGCGATCTCGCGCAAGCCTACGGTCAAGCCTTGGCGGGCGACGCCGTGCGCCTTGCGACACCGGGTGCGACCTTTGCCGCCCATGCCAGCCGCCAGCGCGATGCCCTGGCCAGCGGCGCGCTCGATACGCAGCGCGACTGGTGGCAACGCCTGCTGGGTAGCTATGTGCCCGCGCTGCAGCTCCCCACGGACCGCCCGCATGGCGCCGACGCGACGCGTATCGCCCGCCGCGTCAGCGCTGCCTTGCCCGCGCGGCTCGCCCGCACATTGCGCGCGTTCTGCGTCGCGCAGCGCTGCACCCCGTTCGTGGTGCTGCTGGCGGCGTGGCAGGCGCTGCTGAGCCGCCATGCGGGGCAGGATGACTTTGCCATGGGCGTGCCGCACACCGGCCGCGACGGCGATGGGCTCGACGATGTGGTCGGCTTCTTCGCCAATACCCACGTCTACCGCTCGCGCGTCTCGCCCGGCGTGACCGGCCGCGCGCTCTGCGAAAGCCTGCGCGCCGATGCGCTGGGCGCGCTGGGCCACGCGGCACTGCCGTTCGAAGTGCTGCTCGACCGCATGGACGTGCCGCGCGATGCGGGCCGGCCGCCGCTGTTCCAGGTGATGTTCAACCTGCGCACCGCCACGGCAGGTGCCGGGCTGTCGCTGCCGGGCCTGACCGTGGAGGCTGTGGAAGCCCGCGAGACGGGCGCCAAGTTCGACCTGATTCTCGATGCGGAAACCGGCGCCGAGGATGTCACGCTCCATCTGGAGTACGACTGCGCGCTGTTCGACGCCGCCAGCGCCGAGCGCCTGCTGCGCTACTACGTGACGCAGTTGTCGGGCCTGATGCATCAACCGGACCTGCCGCTGACGGCGACGCCGCTGCTCGACGCGTACGACGGTGCGGTGCTTGCGCACCAGCTTGCCGCCGGCCGCCCGCTGCGGCGCGCCGCAGCCATCGAGCCCGCGCATCGCCAGATCCAGCGCCACGCGGCGCGTTCCGCCGATGCCATCGCCCTGCGCCATGGCGACACCACGGTCAGCTATGGAGACCTCGAACGGCGCGCCAACCGGCTCGCGCACCGGCTGATCGCACTCGGCGTGGGGCCCGAGGTGCGCGTCGGCATCGCCATGGAACGCTCGCCCGAGATGATCGTCGGGCTGCTGGCGATCCTGAAGGCCGGCGGCGCCTATGTGCCGTTCGATCCGGCCTATCCGGCCGAGCGGCTGGCCTATCTGTTCGAGGACAGCGGCATTGCGGCGCTGCTGACGCAACCGGCGCTGCGTGACCTGCTGCCGCCGCGCGATGGCCTGCCGGTGCTGATGCCGGATGCCGACGCCGACGATCTCGTGTGGCCCGACACGGCGCCCGA
Source organism: Cupriavidus sp. GW822-FHT02D05 (assembly GCF_058802485.1). Lineage (NCBI taxonomy): Bacteria > Pseudomonadati > Pseudomonadota > Betaproteobacteria > Burkholderiales > Burkholderiaceae > Cupriavidus > Cupriavidus sp. GW822-FHT02D05. The sequence continues at coordinate 296,553 of NZ_JBXAOE010000009.1, forward strand.
TGTCGACGTGCGGCCGGAACATCTGGCCTACGTGATCTATACGTCGGGCTCCACGGGGCGGCCGAAAGGGGCGCAACTGCAGCACGGCAACCTGTCGCGGCTGCTGGCGTCCACGCAGCATTGGTTCGGCTTCAACGCGGACGACATCTGGGCGCTGTTCCACTCGTATGCGTTCGATTTCTCGGTGTGGGAGATCTTCGGCGCGCTGTGCCACGGCGGCCAGCTTGTGATCGTTCCCTTCCACGTGAGCCGCGCCCCGCAGGAATTCATCGCGCTGCTGCGGCGCGAGCGCGTCACGGTGCTGAACCAGACGCCATCGGCCTTCCGAGCCTTGCTGGCGCAACCCGAGCTTTACGCGGTACCGCTGGCGCTGCGCTATGTCATTTTCGGCGGCGAAGCGCTCGATCCGCAGGCGCTGCGGCCGTGGATCGACCATGCCGGTGATGCCGCGCCGCAGCTGATCAATATGTACGGCATTACCGAGACCACGGTCCACGTGACGTACCGGCCGATTAGGTGTGCCGACCTGGACCCCGCCACGCGCGCACGCAGCCCCATCGGGGAGCGCATCCCCGACCTCGGCATCCGCGTGCTCGATCCGGGTTTGCATCCGGTGGCGCCGGGTGTGGCCGGGGAACTGTTTATCGCGGGAGATGGCCTGGCCCGTGGCTACCTGAACCGCGCGGCACTCACCGCCGAGCGCTTTATTCCCGATCCGTTTGCCGACGACGGTGCGCGGCTCTACCGCACGGGTGACCTGGCACGCTGGCTGCCTGACGGGCAACTGGAGTATCTGGGCCGGATCGACCAGCAACTGAAGATTCGCGGCTTCCGCATCGAACCGGGC